>JBKOWZ010000271.1:0-22727 GCA_046724665.1 Actinomycetota bacterium | reverse complement strand
GCGTAACTCCCCGTTCACCTGTGACGCTCTTCGGGACGCTGCCACCTCCGGCAGCGTCCCGAAGAGCTGCCGAGGCACTAGAGTCACCGGGATGACGGACGGGAACCTCGGGCTCACCGGTTTCGCCGCGGCGATCAATGTCCTGGTATACGCGTTCTTCGCCCTCGGCAGCGTCGCCCTCGCGGTGATCGACGCGCGCAGCAAGCTGCTGCCGAACCGGATCGTCTTCCCGCTCTACGGCGTCGGCCTCGCCGGTTTCGGCCTGATCGCGGCGGTGCTGCACGACGCGTACGGCGTGCGCCACCTCGTCGCGGCGCTCGCGGCGGCGGCGGTGTTGTTCGGGCTCTTCTACCTGCTCGCCATGTTCGGCCCGATGGGGTACGGCGACGTGAAGCTGGCCGGCGTCATCGGGCTCTACCTCGGCTGGCTCGGACTGCCGACGGTGTACGCGGGGGTGCTGCTCGGCACCTTCAGCGCCGCGCTGGTGTCGCTCATCGTGGTCGCCACGCGCAGCGCGCGGCGCCTGACCTGGCGGCACATGGAGATCGCGTACGGGCCCTACCTGCTGTTCGGCGCCTGGGTCGCGATCCTGCTCGACCTGCTCGTGTGAGCCGGGCCGAGCAGGATCAGGATCCTGCTAACAGGTCGATGCACGCCTAGTGGCCGACGACGGTCTGGATCTCCTGGACCAGCACCGGGTTGTACGTCTGGGTGACCGGGCCGATCTGCCGGGTCCAGCCGGGCTCGCCGGTCACCGGGTCGCCGTTCCAGGTCACGTTCCACATGCTGCTCTCGCGGATCGTGTAGCCGCTGGCGGTGGACTTGAGGAAGGTGAGCTTGCAGCCGGGCTTGAGGCTGCCGTCGGCGTTGAAGTGGCAGGTCACCGAGGACGGCGACATCGGGCCGCTGGCGGTGAAGGTGACCGAGGCCGGCGTGGCGTAGACGGTGCTGCTCTGGCCGGTGGAGGGCAGCGTCGCGGTGGCGGCGTACCTGCGGTAGCCGTTCGCGCCGGCCCCGTTGGTGATCAACGTGGCCAGGTTCACCGTCTGCATCGCGTTGCGCCGCGGGTTGAAGACCGGCCAGCCGGGGGTGACCCGCGTGTTGGCCGCGGCGTACTCGGCCAGCAGGTTCGGATCCATGACCGGGACGCCGCGCGGCGGTGCGCCGTTGGCGATCCAGAACCATTCCTCGTACTGGTTGGCAACGCCCATCGCCGACTGGACGGCCACGTAGTCGCCGTAACCCGCGTCGGGTGTGCAGGCGATCGCGTACCACTTGCCGCCGCTCAGTCCCTCGTTGTAGGGCGGACGGGTGAGGCCCACGCCGCTGTCCACGCCGTGGCCGTAGTAGTAGAGCTGCTCGAACGCGTTCTTGATCTCGGGCTCAAGCGCGTTGTCGTAGAACGCGTAGACCTGCGCCATGTAGGCCGCGAATCCGTCGGGCGTGTACGCCGGGCTGACGCCGTAGCCCGTGTTCAGCTCGAGCCAGCACTTCGGCGGCGTCCAGCCGGACGGCGAGTACGGCGAGCCGCCGCCCTGGTACACGTCGCCGCTCAGCGCGATGTGCGTGGCGATCCAGAAGCCGCCGCCACCGCCGGACCCCGCCCGGGCTACCGGACCCGTAGCGCCGGTCAGGCTGAGCCCGGCGGACAGAGCCGCGCAGGCCACGGCCACCCATCTGGTCGCGCGAGCCTTCGAGGGCTTGGTCACATGCACGATTGCCTCCCCACCAGAGCCGATGCGTACACGATGGCCCACGCCCCGCCGGAGTCCTTCTCGAAGGCGGTGTCCCACCACGAGAAGGCCGCCGTGCCGGTCGCGGCCGCCCCCGTCTTCTGACCGGTCTTGAAGCTGACCGGCACCACCTTCGACGTGTCCTGACAGAAGAACACGTCAGCCACCTTCCCGGTGAAGCGCACGTTGAACCGGTAGAAGCGCACCGTGCCGGTCGGGCGCTCGCCCGCCTGCGCGAAGGCGTCGATCATTGAGAAGAGATTCCCGCGTGCGAACGACGTGGTCAGGCTCTGATACAGGCCGTCCCTCGGCGCGTTGCGGGAGACCGCCTGCTCGTAGGCCAGCAACATGTCGCGGGTACGGCCGATCAGCGCGTCCTTGGTCGCGTCCCCGGTCGGCACGATCTCGACGTCCACGGCGTAGTCGGCCGGGATCTGCGCGCCGCCCGGCGTGGCCTTCGTTCCGGTCGCGGCGGTGTGCTGCGCCCCGCTCCCGGGCAGCGCCGCAGGAGGCTGCGAGGCCGCGCCCCCGCAGCCGGCCAGTGAGGCGGCGAGGCAGAGCGCGGCGCCCGCGGCGAGGAGGGACTGCGGCGTGCGACGGTTCATCGGGGCTCTTCGAGGTCGGCCGGACGGAACACGGGCGCTCTCATCATGACGCCGACCCGGTCCCGACGCCGGGCCAGTGGCACGATGTTGACAACTCGGCTACGGATAGTACCCGGCGGGGTAATCTGCGGGTAGTCGCAGAAGGCGGATTTAACCGAATCTTTCTCGACCGGACCGCGGAAATCCGGCGGCGGCACCGAGAGCAGGAAAAACGTTGTCGGAACTCGACCCGAGGGGTCTGTTCTTCACCGTCACCACACGAGTACTATCAGCATCCGATCCGGGCCGGTATGCACCACACGACCCTTACGATCCGAGTGGCCGGGGGGCCTGAACACCGTGACGACCAGCAACGACAACGGCGTACCGCCGAACGCGGGTGGGTGGAAGCCTTCTGCTTCGACCGTGACCGCCCGTCCCGGCCCCGCCGCGCCGCCCCCGGCGAACGTGCGCCTGCCCTCGCCGCCGCGGGACCGCAAGCCCGCGCTCGCCGCGCTCGGGCTGCTGCTGGTGCTGCTCGGCGCGCTGGCCTCGGTCTACCTCCAGCAGCAGGCGAAGAACCGGGTCGCCGTGGTGGAGATCGTCAAGCGGGTGCCGCAGGGCCAGGCGATCACCGCGGACGAGATCGGCCAGGTGATGGTCGCCGTGGACTCGAACATCAGCTATGTGACGTGGGCGCAGGCCCAGGCGGGCGCGCTGCACGGCTACACCGCGCGCGCCGACCTGGAGCCCGGCACGCTGCTGGTCGGGCCGATGCTCACCACCGCGGCGCCGATGGCGGCCGGCCAGGAGGTGGTCGGCTTCTCGCTCAAGGACGGCCAGTACCCGCTCGGCATCCAGGCCGGCGACACCGTCAGCGCCTACTACGTGTCGAACAAGAACGACGCCGCCACCGCGCAGCAGTACATGAACGGCGGCTTCACCCCGACGCCGATCCTGGCGGGCGTGCGCGTGTTCGACGTCGGAGCCGGCGGCACGAGCGGCGACATCGACGTCTCGCTGGTGCTCAACCAGCAGGACGCGAGCGCCATCGTCCAGGCGGCCTCCGGCAGCAACCTGGTACTCGCCTTCGACAAGCACACCCAGTAGCCGGGCACATCATGGCGCTGATCGTCGTCGCGGCAGACAAGGGCTCGCCCGGGGTCACCACCACCGCTGTGGCCCTGGCCGCCTCCTGGCCGCGCCGCGCGCTGGTCGCCGAGTGCGATCCGCACGGCGGCGACCTGGTCTACCGGATGGTCGCGGACCACGGCGGCCCGCTCGACCCGAACCGCGGCATGCTCTCGATCGCCATCGCGGCGCGCCGCGGCTTCGAGGCGCGCAGCCTGCCCGAGCACGTCCAGCGGATCACCGGCGGGCTCGAGGTCGTGGTGGGCCTGGGCACCGCCGAACAGGCCGCGGCGGTCTCCGGGCACTGGCCGCAGCTGGGCCGCGTCTTCGACCACTACGCCTCGATCCCGTACGGCGCCGACGTCATCGCGGACTGCGGACGGGTCGGCCCCGACTCGCCGGCGCTTGAGCTGATGCCGTACGCCGCGCTGGTGCTGCTGATCGCCCGCGCCGACGCCGAGCAGGTGGCGCACGTGCGCGACCGCGTCAACGGCCTGGCGAGCCGGCTGCACGGCAATCAGGGCTCGACTGCCTCGCTGGCGCGGCCGCCGATCGGCGTCGTGCTGATCGCCCCGCCGAAGGACGCTCGCCGGGTGGCCGGCCAGGTCGGCGAGCTGCTCGCGGTGACTGCGGGCGGCGGCGAGGTGCTCGGCGTCATCGCGCACGACGCGGAGGGCGCCTCGGCGCTCAACGGCTGGGCGCGGGCCCGGGTGGACAAGTCGCTGCTGATCCGCTCGGCGCGGGACGTGGCGCAGTCGGTCACCCGGCGGTACGGCCTTAGCCGCGTCGGCCAGCCCGCGCCGCCCGCACCGCCGGCGCAGGCGCCCTACCCGGCGCAGCCGGTGCACCCGGCACGGCCGGCGCAGCCCGGACCGGCGGTGGGTGCCTGATGGACCACGCACTCGTCAAGCGGCTGCGCCAGGAGGTCGGCGACCGGATCGCCGAGCAGCGCCGGCTCGACCAGCTCTCCGGCCTGCTGCCGATGACCGGCGAGGACGAGCGGCAGTACGCCCGCGCGGTGATCGGCCAGGTGCTCGAGCAGTACGCGCGCGGCGCGGTCAACGCCGGGCAGGCCCCGCCGAACGCCGAGGAGGAGGAGGCGCTGGCCGCCGGCATCCACGCCGCGCTGTTCGGCGTCGGCCGGCTCCAGCCGCTGCTCGACGACCCGGAGATCGAGAACATCGACGTCAACGGCTGCGACCGGGTCTTCCTGTCCTACGCGGACGGCCGCGAGGTCATGGGCGAGCCGGTGGCCGAGAGCGACGACGAACTGGTCGAGCTGATCCAGATCCTCGGCGCGTACTCCGGCCTGTCCTCGCGCCCGTTCGACTCGGCGAACCCGCAGCTGGACCTGCGGCTGCCGGACGGCTCGCGGCTGTCCGCGGTGATGGACGTCACCCGCCGCCCGGCGATCTCGATCCGCCGCGCCCGGCTCGGCAAGGTGTTCCTCTCCGATCTGGTCGGCAACGGCACGCTCGTGCCCGAGCTCGGCTCCTTCCTGTCCGCCGCGGTGGCCGCCCGCAAGAACCTGATGATCGCGGGCTCGACCAACGCCGGCAAGACCACGCTGCTGCGCGCGATGGCCAACGAGATCCCGCCGCAGGAGCGCCTGATCACCGTCGAGCGGGCGCTCGAACTCGGCCTCGAGCAGTTCCCGGAGCTGCATCCGAACGTGGTGGCCTTCGAGGAGCGGCTGCCCAACTCGGAGGGCCTCGGCGCGATCACCATGGCCGAGCTGGTGCGCCGCTCGCTGCGGATGAACCCCTCGCGCGTCATCGTCGGCGAGGTGCTCGGCGACGAGATCGTCACCATGCTCAACGCGATGTCGCAGGGCAACGACGGCTCGCTCTCCACGATCCACGCCAACTCGTCCGTCGAGGTCTTCAACCGCATCTCGACCTACGCGTTGCAGGCGAACGAGCGGCTGCCGATCGAGGCCTCGCACATGCTCATCGCCGGCGCCATCGACTTCGTGGTCTTCATCGAGAAGCGCAACGACTACGTGCGCGGCGGCACGCTGCGCCGGTTCGTGTCCTCGGTGCGCGAGGTCAACGGCGTGGACGGCAGGGTGCTCTCGTCGGAGGTGTTCGCGCCGGGCCTGGACGGCCGCGCGGTGCCGCACTCGCCGATCGCGTGCCTCGACGAGCTGGTCGCGCACGGCTACGTGCCCAGCGGACTGTGGCGGTGACGCGGTGAATCCCGGCGACCTTTTCACCCAGGGCACCGCACTCGCACTCGCGATCGGCGCCGTCATCGGCCTCGGCATCGGCCTGATCGCGGCCGGCCTGGTCGGCTGGCCCGCCAAGGCCAAGGACCCGGGGGAGTCCGCCCGCGCGGCGGCGCTGCGCCGCAACGGCCAGCGCCTGGTCATCGCGCTCGGCATCGGCCTGCTGGTCGGCCTGGCCAGCCGGTGGCCGATCCTCGGGATCGGCGCGGCGGCGCTGGTGTACTTCTGGAACGGGCTGTTCGGCGGCGCCGCCGCCGAGAAGCTGGCGATGCGCCGGGTCGAGGCGCTGGCGATGTGGATCGAGTCGCTGCGCGACACGATCGCCGGCGCGGTCGGCCTCGAGCAGGCGATCCCGGCCTCGTCCCGCGGCGCCGACCCGGTGCTGCGCGAGCACCTCGAGGCGCTGCTCGACCGGCTGCGCGGCCGGATGCCGCTGGGCGAGGCGCTGCAACTGCTCGCGGACGACCTGGACGACCCGTCCGCGGACCTGGTCATCGCGGCGCTGATCCTGAACTCGAAGCTGCGCGGCCCCGGCCTGCGCGAAGTGCTCACCGCGCTGGGCAGATCAGCCCGCGAAGAGGTGGACATGCGCCAGCGGGTCATCGCGCAGCGCGCCGGAACCCGCCGCTCGGTGCAGATCATCATCGCCTCGGTGCTGGTCTTCGTGCTCGGTATGGCCCTGTTCAACCGCGGCTTCGTGGCGCCGTACGGCACCCTGCTCGGCGAGGGCGTGCTGACCGTGGTGCTCTCGCTGTTCGGCCTCGGCTTCTGGTGGCTGCGGCGGCTGGCCAAGGTGGAGGCGCCCAGCCGGTTCCTGCTCAAGTCGCCGCAGCCGGCCGACCAGGCGCAGGGCCAGCCGGCCGCGGTCGATCCGGCGACGGTGTGGCCGGGGGCGGGGGCGCGCTGATGATCGAGGTCATGCTCGGCGGATTCATCGGATTCGGCCTCTTCGTCATCATCAGGGCCCTGGTTCCCTCGCGGCCCGGCGCGGCCGCCCGGGTGGCCCGGATCGACGCGCTGCGGGCGCGCGGCCAGTTCGGCGCGGCCCCCGTGCGCTCGAGGTCGCCGCGCGACCGGCTTGGCTGGCAGCTGACCGAGTTCTACGCGCGCCGCGGCTGGGAGCAGCGCTCGGTGCGCGCCGACCTGAAGCTGCTCGAGCGTTCGTGGCAGCAGTTCCTGGTCACGAAGGTCGGCCTGGCCGCGGCGGGATTCATGATCGGCCCGCTGCTGTTCGGCGTCACGTGGCTGTGGGGCCTGCACCTGACTCCGCTGGTGCCGCTCTGGCTGGCACTCGGCTTCGCCGGGCTCTTCTTCGTCCTGCCGGATCTGGAGGTGCGCCGCGACGCCACGGCGAAGCGCGAGGACTTCCGCCGGGTGGTCGCCGCGTACCTGGACCTGGTGGCGATGAACCTGGCCGGCGGCCGCGGCCTGCCCGAGGCGCTGATGTCGGCGGCCGAGATCAGCGACGGCTGGGCGCTGCGCCGGCTGCGCGACTGCCTGACCGACGCGCGGCTGGCCGGCGTGCCGCAGTGGACGGCGCTCGGCGAGCTGGGCACCGAGCTCGGCGTCAGGGAGCTGACTGACCTGGGGGCCGCGCTCAACCTGGTCGCCGACGACGGCGCCAAGGTGCGCGCCTCACTGACCTCCCGCGCCGAGACCATGCGGCGGCGGGAGATCGCCGAGATGGAGGGCAAGGCCGGCGCCCGCTCCCAGTCGATGCTGGTGGCGCAGCTGCTGCTGGCCGCCGGGTTCCTTGTCTTCATTCTCTATCCGGCCACGGTCCGCATCTTCCAGATGAGCTGACCGCGGCACCGCTGCACCACCTTAAAGGAGGGAACTGCGATGGGCAGACTGGACAGGCTGTTCGGCAGCGACGCGACGCTGTACTACGCGTGGGTCAACCTACGCGGCCGCGTCGCGCGGGTCCGCTCGGGCGAGCTCGAGCGGGGCGCGTCCGCGGTCGAGTGGGTGGTGATCTCGATGATCGTCGTGACCATCGTCGCCGTGGTGGGCTTCGCGATCTCGACCGCGCTGCGCAACCGCACCACCACCGTCAGCAACTGCATCGGGTCGGCGAACGGCACGAAGAACGGCTGCTGATCCAGTGAGGCACGGGGGCGCTCGACGCCGCCGGGACGCCGCCCGGGAAGGCCGGGAGCGCGGCGTCTCGGCGATCGAGTTCGTCTTCCTCACCCCGGTGCTGTTCTTCCTGATCTTCGCCACGGTCCAGTTCGCGATGTACTTCTACGCCCGGCACGTCGCGATCGCCGCGGCGCAGGAAGGCGCGCGCGTGGCCCGCGCCGAGGCGGCGAATCCGGCCGAGAACTGGTCGGCCGACGCCAAGGCGAAGGCGGTCGCGTGGGTCAACCAGCTGGCACCGAGCCTGCTGGACGGCACGTGCGCCAACAAACCGACGACCGCGTGTGTCAACACCGCGACAAGCGGCGTCCCGGGTAGGAGCGGCTGGACCGTGTCGGTCACCGTCACCGCCACGGTCCCGTCGCTGATCCCGGGAGTGAGCATGAAGGTGAGCCAGACCAGCACCGGTCCGGTCGAGCAGTTCATCCCCGACAGATAACCCGACGAACAGGCGAGCAGGCAGGCACCCGAGATGAGACGACCCCGGCGGGACGGCGGCCGAGAGGCGGGTATGTCCGCCCTCGAAGTCGTGCTGCTCGCGCCGCTGGTGATCGGGTTCGTCATGGTCCTGGTCTGCTTCGGCGTGTTGGTCGATGCGCGGGGCACGGTGCAGGGCGCTGCTCGCGACGCCGCGCGGATGGGTTCGCTGCAACGTACCGACGCCGCGGCGAACAGCGCCGCCGCGGCCGCCGCGCGCGCCGAGCTCGGCAAGACCTGCCAGGGCACTGCTGGGGTCGTGCAGGTGAATCCGACCACGAAGAGTGCGCCGTACAGCGCCTTCGGCCCCAACCAGCTCTACACGATCAGGGTGACCTGCGTCGTCTCGCTGACCGGGCTGAACTGGTTCAACATCGGCAACAAGACGATCGTCAGCTACTCCACCGCGCCGCTCGACACCTTCCGCCGGACGAACTGATGCGTGTACTGACGCGTGTACTCATCCGGCGCCGGCCTCGGGGCGAGCGCGGCTCGTTCACGTTCGCGGTCCTCTTCTGGGCGCTGATGGCCATGATGCTCGCCGGGTTGGTGGTGGACGGTGGCCTGTCGATCACCGAGCGGCAGCGCGCCGGCGACGTCGCCGAGCAGGCAGCCCGCGCCGGTGCGAACGACCTGGATCAGAACGCGTTACGCGGGGGTAGGTATGTGCTGGCTGCCAATGCCTGCGATCAGGCCAAGGCAGTCGTCCTCGCGTCGGGGCTCGCCGCCTCGGCGCTCACCAGCTGTGATCCGAACGGAACGTTGAGGTTGGCTACCGGTCAGGTCGTCCCCACCATGACCGTGCGCATCCGGATTCAGTACGCGCCGATACTCGTCGGTATGTTCTATTCCGGACAATTCATTGCCAATGCCGCCGCGACCGCCCATCCCCAGCCGGGGACCTGAGCCGGAGAGCGAGGAACGCCATGAATCCGCCCACGAGCGCGCCCGCCCGGCCGAAGCAGGGCTCGACGCAGGGTTCGCCCGACGGGGGCTGGGCCCCGCAGCCGCGGCGGATCAAGCGCCACCGCACGTTCGGGGACGTGCTCAAGGGGCTGGGCGCGCTGCTGGTGCTGGTGGTTCTGCTCGGCGCGGTTCCGTTCGCGCTGGTGCGTTACATCGGCTGGCCGCTGCCACACCACCTGCCGTCGTCGCACTTCTTCAACCAGCCGATCACGCCGCAGGTACTGCTCGACGCGCTGGCGGTCATCGTCTGGCTGGCCTGGGCGCAGTTCGCGGCCTGCGTCGTGGTCGAGTTCCGGGCGGCGGTGCGCGGCGTCGGCATGCCCGTGCGCGTACCCGGCGCGGGGCCGAGCCAGTTCCTCGCCCGGCAGTTGGTGGCGGCGCTGCTGATGATCACGGCGTCGGCGGCTTCGTTCGTGCCCAACCTCGCGCACCTGGGCGCCGGCTCGGACCCGCTGCCGCCCTCGGCGAAGGCACCGACGACGGCCACGGCGGGCCTGCTGCCGGGTGCGGGTGCGCAGCAGCATCAGTATCAGGACCCGCGCCAGTACCCCGCGATCGCGCCGCATCCGGCGGGCGCCGCGGGTGCGATGAGCGTGCCCAACCTCCCGGCGGTCCGCGGCGAATCAGGGCTGCGCGTCGCCGGCGACACGGCCGCGGCCTTCGGGGCGGACGGCACGAAGCTCTACCGCGTCCAGCCGCCGCACGGCCGGCACCACGACTCGCTGTGGGAGATCGCCCAGCGGCACCTCGGCGACGGCCGCCGGTACAAGGAGATCTACGAGCTCAACAAGGAGCGCGTGCAGCCGGACGGTTGCACGCTGACCGACGCCGCGCTGATCCGCCCCGGCTGGATCCTGATGATGCCCGCCGACGCCGTCGGCGGCGATCTGGTCGTCGAGACCGCGCCGACCGGTCCGGAGAACCTCAGCCCGGCCCAGTCCGGCGGCATCCAGCCCGGCGCCGGCCAATCCGGCTTCGTACCGCCGATCGTCGCTCCGCCGAGCACCATCGCCCCAAGCGCCATCGCACCTACCACGACCACGCCTAGCACGACCGCACCCAGCACGGTCGCGCCAAGCGCCGTCCAGCCGAGCGTCACCCCGTCACAAACCACCCCGTCGCAGAGCACTACGACCGGCACGCCGACCTCACCATCCGCCCTCACGCCGGTACCGTCCACCGCGCCGCCGCTGATCAAGCAGGCGCCCGCGCCCCAGGTATCCGTGACGGAGACGCCCCCGCCTCAAGGCCCAGCCGACAACAGTTTCGTCCTGGTCAAGCCGGGCACCACCCCGCCGGACACCACTCCGTCGGACAACACCGAGCCAGATGCCGCGACCAGCCATCAGCAACTGGTCGCCGTCCCCCATGTGGCCGTACCCGTGAAGCTGGCGCCGCCCAAAACGGCGCCCCCTAAGGCACCGGCTGCCCAACCCGACCTGTCCGAGCCGGTCTCCGAGACGTCGGCCTCAGACGTGCCGACCACCGAGGAATCCGGCCAGCCCGCCGAGGCCGCTGCGTCCGACAACGGCACGCCGCTCCAGCTCACCTCCTACACCGGCGGTGCCCGCTCCTCGCACCGCGGTGCGCACTCGCCCGAGGAGAGTCAGCCTCCTTCCACCGACGACCGCATGCTGTACGGCCTGGCCGCCTCGCCGCTGCTCGCCGCCGGGCTGCTCAAGGCGATCGGCCGGCATCGGCGCCGCCAGCTGTGGAACCGGGTCTTCGGCCGCCGCCCGGTCACTCCGTCCGGCGACGGCGCCGTGGCCGAGGAGTCGATCCGTGTCGGCGCGAGCGAAGTAGAGGTCTGGTTCCTCGACCTGGCGCTGCGCGGACTGTCCGCCGGGCTCGCCGAGCGCGGCCAGACGGTACCCGGCGCATACGCGGTCAGGCTGCGTGACGAAGGCATCCAACTGCTGCTGAACAAGCCGGTCGCGCTCGACGATCCGGCGGTGCAGCCCCCGGCGCCGTGGTTCACCGCCGCGGACGGCCGCTCGTGGAACTTCCCGCGCCCCGGCATCGTCGATGTGGACGCGCAGGCCGCGCACCGCCGCTTCGCGCCGTACCCGGGCCTGGTCACCATCGGCGCGCACGGAACCGACCGGATCATGATCGACCTTGAGGAAGCCCGCGGCCTCATCGGGCTCGGCGGCCCGCCCGAGGTCCGCCGCGCCATGCTCGCCGCCCTCGCCGTCGAGCTGGCCACCAACTCCTGGTCCGATCGTATGACCGTCACCATGGTCGGCTTCCCCGGCGACCTCACCCCGCTGGCGCCCGCCCGGGTCCGGCACGTGCGCACCCTCGACGAGATTCTGCCCAGCCTGGAGATCGAGGCGGGCGAGCGGGCCAAGGCGCTGGCCGCCGCCGGGCTCGACTCGGTGCTCGACGGCCGTTCCCGCGTCGGCCAGGCCAGCTCGTTCCCGCCGCACTTCGTGCTCATCTCCGAGGAACCGCACGCCGCGATCCTCGCCCGGCTCGCCGCGGTCGCCACCACGTCGGTTCGTACCGGCCTCGGCTTCGTCGTCGCGGGCGATCCGGTCGGCGCGACCTGGCAGCTGACGGTCGGCTCGGACCGCCGCATCACCGCCCCGGCGCTCGGCATCGAGGCCCGCGCGCAGCTCCTGCCCGAGGAGCAGTACGCGGCCGTACTCGGTCTCTTCCGAGCGGTCTGCGACATCGAAGGCACCGACGTCGCCGCGACACCGGCCCGCCAGTCCGCCGGCTACAGCGGTCCGCTGCCCGACGACGCACCGGCCTCCGTCTACGCCGCGCTGCTCGGCCCGCTCGAAGTCACCGGCGTCGAGCCCGTCGAGGCGGCCGAACCCGAGCACATCACGCTGCTCAACGAAGCCCTGGTCTTCCTGCTGCACCACCGCGACGGCGTCCACCCGCGCGTCCTCGCCGCCGCACTCTGGCCGCGCGGTACCAGCGCCGACGTCGCCGAAGCGACCTTCGCGCGCCTGACCACCTGGCTCGGTACCGACCCGCACGGCAAGCCGAACCTCCACACCGACGACGAGGGGCGCCTACGTCTCGGACCGTACGTGTGGTCCGACTGGGATGAGTTCCTATCCCTCCAGTCGCGGGCGCTCCACGACACCTCGATCTCGGACCAGAACCAGCGCGACGAAATGCTCAAAAGCGCGCTTGACCTGGTACGTGGCCAGTACCTCGCCGACCGCGAACCGAACCGCTACGGCTGGCTGGCCTACGAGATCGCCGAGGCGCAGGCCCCCGCGGTCATCGGCGACACCGCACTCCAGCGTGCGGACGCGTGCATCGCCGCTGGCGATCCTGAGGCGGCGATCGAGGCGGTAAAGGCAGGCATGCGCGGCAGTCCCGACGACGAGGAGCTGTGGCGCGGCCTCCTGCGTGCGACCGCCGCGACCCAGGACAGCGACCGGCTGCGTGGAGCGATCGAAGGGCTTTACAAGCGCACGTGGTACGTACACGGCGTCCAGGGGCTGCATCCACGCACTGAGGCGCTGGTGAATGAACTGATGCCTGATTGGCGTGAGGCTATCGTGGCTTAGGGACTCCGGCTCCCGCATGGACTATCGTGCGACGTATGGCCGGTCGGACAGTGGTGGTAACGGATTCAACTGCGTGTTTGGCACCGGAACGCGCAGCCGCCGCCGGGATCACGATCGTCCCCCTCCAGGTGGTCGTCGGCACGGATTCATACACCGAGGGCACACCTGAGGCACATACGGCGCTGATGGACGCCCTACGCAAGCGGCTGCCGGCCACCACGTCGCGTCCCTCCCCCGAACAGTTCGCAGCGCACTACCGCGCACTGGCTGAATCGGGTGCAACCGGCATCGTCTCAGTACATATTTCGGGTGAACTTTCGGCGACGTACGAGTCCGCCGTCCTCGCCGCGTCCTCCGCGCCGATCCCGGTCGAAGTGGTCGATTCCCGCTCGGTAGGGATGGGCCTGGGCTACGCGGCGCTCGCCGCCGCCGCGGCTGCGGAACAGGGCGAATCCACCCCGGAGTGCGCCGCCGCCGCCGCCAAGCGAGCGACGATGACGTCCGCGTTCTTCTACGTGGACACGCTCGAATACCTGCGCCGAGGCGGCCGCATCGGCTCGGCCAAGGCGTTCCTGGGTTCCGCGCTCGCCGTGAAGCCGCTGCTCCATCTGGTGGACGGACGCGTCGAGCCCTTGGAAAAAGTGCGCACGGCCGCCCGCGCGATCGCGCGACTTGAACAGGTCGCACTGGAACGCGCCGGCCAGGACTCGGTCGACGTAGCGGTCCACCACCTCGGCTCGGTGCCACGCGCGGAACTGCTGGCCGAACGGCTGCGTGCCCAACTCCCCAGCCTCGCGCCGGTCCCGGCGCTCCCCGGCGACTACCCGGTTTCCGGCGGCCTCACCGTCTCCGAAGTCGGCGCGGTTCTCGGCGCACACGCAGGCCCCGGCCTGCTCGGCGTGATCGTCTCCCCCCGCATCCCCTGACCACAGTCACCCCACCCGCTCGATCCCGCGACCCTTTCCCTCCACCCCTTCACCCACTCAGTCGAACCGACTCGCCCACACCTCCACCTCATGCTCGACTGAACCAGCAGGTTCTCAAATGGAGGTGCGCCGTGACGATCGCCGGTGGCTTAGGGCTGATCATCCTCGGCGCGATCATGCGCTACGCCGTGACCTGGCGCGCGGACTGGATCAACATCGACAAGCTCGGCGCGATCCTGATGATCGGCGGCGCCGTCGGCTTGTTCGCAGGCATTGCGATGCAGATCCTGCGGCGGCGCACTCAAGCACGCAGCCGCGCCTACGAGCAGCGCTACTACGAAGAGCCCCACCGGTAGCTCCCTAATCGCATCTACCACCCCCTACGCACATCGCCCTACTCCCACCTGCCACCCCTACTCCGATCTGCCACCCCGCCCACACCGATAGCCCCGCTCACATCGGTCACCCCTTCACTCGCATCGGTCACCCTTCACTCGCATCGGTAGCTCTACTCCCACCTGCGACCCCCGCTCACATCGGTAGCCCTACTCACGTCGGTCACCCCTTCACTCGCATCGGTAGCTCTACTCCCACCTGCGATCCTCACTCACATCGGTAGCCCTACTCACATCGGCCACCTTTCACTCATATCGGTAGCCCACTCGCATCGGTCACGCCCTACTCATGTCGGTAGTCCCACTGACATCGGCGGCCCCCTTGCTCACATCCGTAACTCCTACTCGCATCGGTTTCGGCCGCCCCAACCTTCTTTCAGTAGCTGAAGCAATCAAATGCTGGATAAATCGTTCGCATCCATCCCTCCCCCTGCGTAGGCTCCTCGTCCGTTCGGCGTGTAGTACACGCCGCCACTCGCGATATGTCTTGACTTCCCAATGTCGAGCTATATCGTGTCTCCAACGGAACCGATTCAGCAAGCCCGGGAGGGTGGCGATGAACGCTGCGCAGAACCTGGCCGTGGACGCCAGAGAGCTCGTCAAGACCTACAAGGGCGGAGTCGAGGCGGTCCGCGGCATCAGTCTTCAGATTCCGGCAGGTTTGGTGTTCGGGCTGCTCGGGCCGAACGGCGCGGGCAAGTCCACCATCGTCAAGCTGCTGACCACCCTCTCCGCGCCCACCTCGGGCACGGCGAGCGTCGCGGGCCGCGACATCGTGCGCGAGCCGGCCGCCGTACGGCGCGCGATCGGCTGCGTCGCGCAGGAGTCCGGCGTGGACGTGCAGGCCACCGGCCGGGAGAACCTGCTGCTCCAGGGCAAGATCTACGGCTTGCGCGGCCGCGAGCTCCAGTTGCAGGCGACCGAGCTTCTGCACCGCTTCGCGCTCGCCGACGCCGCCGACCGCCTCGTCAAGACGTACTCCGGCGGCATGAAGCGCAAACTCGACGTCGCGATGGGCCTGATCCACCAGCCGCAGGTGCTGTTCCTCGACGAGCCGACCACCGGCCTCGACCCGGAGGCGCGCGCCGAGATGTGGGAGGAGATCAGGGAGCTGGCCTGGGACCGCGGGCTGACCATCCTGCTCACCACGCACTACCTCGAGGAGGCCGACCAGCTCGCCCAGCGCCTCGCGATCGTGGAAAAGGGCCGGATCGTCATCGAGGGCACCCCGGACGAACTGAAGTCCGAGCTGCACGGCGACGCGATCACGCTCGAACTCGGCCCGGACGCCGACGCCGTGCGCGGGCGGGAACTACTCGGCGAGATGACCGTGGTCGAGAGCGTGGCCCAAGACGGCCGGATCCTGCGCGCCCGCGCCGCGGATGGCGCGGCCGCGGTGCCCGGCCTGCTCGGCGCACTTGACGCCGCCGGTATCAGGGTCACCTCGGTGACCGTCGCGCGGCCGTCTCTCGATGACGTCTACCTGCGTCACACCGGCCGCTCGTTCTCCGCGGCCGAAGAGGAAGCGGGCCGTCCCGCCGAGGCGGCGAGGTCAGCCGTCGCCGTCTGACCACACCCCACGGCGCCTGCGCCCGACACCGGTCTAACGCCGCCCTAGGCAGCCCCGCCACTACCCACGAGTACCTACACGTCCGTGTGGGGGAGGAAGAATGCTCGCGATTACGCACACCTGGTACATGACGCAGCGTCATTTCAAGGCCTTCGTACGCCAACCGGTCTACGTCGCGTTCACCCTCATTCAGCCGATGATCTGGCTGTTCATGTTCGGCCAGCTGTTCAAGCGGGTGACGGATCTGCCCGGGTTCGGATCTGGTGTCAACTACATCACGTACCTCGCGCCAGCCGTGGTAGTGATGTCCGCGCTGTTCGGCGCGGGTTGGGGCGGCATGGGCATCCTCGAAGACCTCAACCGCGGCGTGATCGACCGCTTCCTGGTCTCGCCGGTGAGTCGCGGGTCGCTCATCGCGGGACGCCTTATCGTCCAGACGATCGCCACAGTTATCCAGGCAGTGATCATCCTCGTCCTCGGCGCGATCGCAGGAGCCGACTACCAGCAGGCAGTCCTCGGGTCGTTAGTGCTCATGGTGGCGGTCAACCTGCTGGCGACCGCGATCGGGTCGCTGTCCTACGGCCTGGCGCTGGTGGCGCGCAAGGAGGAGTCGATCATCGCGGTCTCCAACTTCGTGCTGCTTCCGCTCCAGTTCCTGTCCACCGGTTTCATGGCCGCGGCGCTGATTCCCGGCTGGATCCGCTCGGTAGCCGACTACAACCCGGTGAACTGGGCACTCACCGCCGGCCGCGGGGCGTTGCTGGCGAACCCGGCCTGGGGCTCGATCGCCGCCCACCTCGGCTATCTGGCACTGCTCGTGGTCGGCTGCGGACTGCTCTCAACCCGCGCCTTCCGGTCATACCAGCGTTCGATCTGACAAGGCCTCAGCGCGCTCTTATCCACAGCCCTCCCGCATCCGGAAATAGTTATCCACAGATGTTGTGAAACCGGATGATTTGACGTGCGAGGCTCCGTAACGTCGAAAGCGAAGATCACGACCGTGGTCCCAGCCTTCGAGGAGCCGTCATGTCAGGGAACGAGCGCACCGGATTCGCGCACGACGAGTTCGGCCGGCCTGTCCGGACTGCCCGGCCGAGCCGATTGAACCTGCTGCTCGAACGGATCAATGATCGATTACCGGTCACCTTGCAGGGTCGCTGGCGGCTCGACTGGCGCGTCGGCACGGCTCTGGTGGCCGCGGTGGTCGTTGCGGCGGTGGTGCTCGGCGGCTGGACTCTCTTTCGTGCGCAGTCCACGCAGGTAGGGCAGCCGCGACTGCTCACCGTCGGCCATCCCGCCCGCACTTCGGCCATCGCCGTGTCATCGGTGTCCGAGCTCGAAGGGTTGGCGCCCACGTCCGCCGTGACCGGCATAGTCGTGGACGTTGAAGGCAAGGTGGCCAAGCCCGGCGTCTTTCACCTACCCGCCGGATCACGGGTCATGGATGCGTTAGGCGCAGCGGGCGGTGCGTTACCTGGTACGGATCTGCTCCCGCTCAACCAGGCGCGCATCCTCAATGACGGTGAACAGGTGCTTGTGGGCGCCACCGGGGCGCCTGCCTTAGGGGCCGCACCCTCGGCGATCGCGCCACGCCCGGGTGGCCGGGGCAAGGTCCCGCCGACCAGCCCGGTGCACCTCAATACCGCGACCGCGGATCAACTCGAACAGTTGCCGGGCGTCGGGCCCGCACTCGCCCAACGCATCCTGGACTGGCGAGCGCAGCACGGCCGGTTCGACTCGATCGGCGAACTCCAGCAGGTCCACGGCGTCGGTCCGGCCAAGTTCGGCGCACTGCGCCAATGGGTCGAGCCATGACCGGGCCGCCGGATCTCAGGCTGCTGCCACCGGTGCTGGCGGGCTGGGCCGCTACCTGGCTCGGCTTGTCGCTCCCGCCCGGCCTGACCGTGGCCTGTGCGACCGCGACGGCGCTCTGCGGCGCCGCCGGAATGGTCCATGCGCGCCGACGGGTCGCGGCTCATCCGCTCGCCCCCGAGCCGTGGGCGTCCGCGGCCTGCACGTTGCTGCTCGTCGCGGCAGGGCTCGCACTGTCGGCCGCCTTGCACCTCGTGGCCGGGTCCCATGGCCCGGTCCCCGGGCTGGCCGCCGAGTCGGCCCTTGTGGGTACTGCGTTGACCGTTACCGGCGACCCACGGCGCATCGAGACGAAGCTCGGTCAACGTTCGGGCGCTGCGTCCACCGTGCTCGTCATCGTGCCAGTGCGCATCACCGGCGTAACTACCGAGGACGGCGCCGAGTACCGCGTAGGCACGTCGGCGACCGTGTTCGCTCGGCCGCGCACGCCAGAGGACGTTGATGCATGGCTCGCGCTCCTTCCCTCGGAGCATCTGCGGGTCTCCGGGCGCCTTCAGCCTGCGCGCGGAGGTACCCGCGACGCCGCCGTGCTCATGGTTCGCGGCGCGCCGAAGGTGGTCGGCGGCCCGTCGATCATTCAAGGCGTGGCCGGACACCTGCGCGCGGACCTGCGCGACGCAGCCTCCATCCTCCCGGCCGAAGAAGCCGGGGTGCTGCCAGCGCTCGCCGTCGGCGACACCAGTCACGAGCCGACCGACCTTGCCGACGCACTTAAAAGTAGCGGCCTGACATACATCACCGTAGTCAGTGGTGAAAACCTGGTGTTTCTATCGGTCGCCCTGCTGCCTGTGGCTCGCTGGGTTGGATTGCGCGGCCGGGCGATCACCGGCGTCACCCTCGTACTCGTGCTCGGCTTCACCGTGCTGGCCAGGCCTGGGCCACCGATGGTGCGCGCCACCGTGATGTCGCTGCTCGGCTGCGCGGCCTCGCTGTCCGGGCGGCGGTTTCGGGCCCTGGCGACCATGGCGGCCGCCGTGCTGGTACTGCTCCTGGTCGATCCCTGGCTCGCCCGCAGCTATGGCTTCGCGCTCTCGGTGGCCGCGACCGCTGGTTTGCTGATCGTCGCACCCGGCTGGTGCGATCGCCTGCTCGACCGCGGCGTGCCGCTGTGGGCGGCGGGTCCCGCCGCGGCGACGGCCGCAGCCGAGCTCTTCTGCGAGCCGCTGCTGGTGACGTTCTCCGGCTCCCTTCCGCTGATCGCGGTGCCGGCGAACGTGCTTGCCGTGCCTGCCGCGCCGGTGGCCACCGTGCTCGGCATCGCCTCGATGGCGGCCGACGCGGTCTCGCCGGTCTTCGGGCACGCGGTTGCCTGGGTCGCGCAGTGGCCGGTTCGGTGGATCTGCCTGATTGCGCGTGGCGCCGCCGCAGTTCCCGGCGGCTGTATCGGCTGGCCGCGCGGGCTGCCCGGCTGCGGTCTGTTGCTGGCCTGCTACGCGGCCGGCTGGCGGCTGCTGCTGCGTTCCCGGCACCGCCTCGCCGACGCCGTTGGCGGATCGACGCCACGCAAGCGTACTGGTCTAGACATGATCGGCTCGGTGTCGGTATGACTGAGATTCGTCGCCGAGGGAGGGGCGGGCAGGCGGACCGGAGCGCTGGAGGGGAGTGCTCGCGTCCAGGCTCGGTAGACGCCGCGCGCCGCAGCGGCTGGATCCGGCTCGGCGCGCTGGTGCTGATCGGGGCGTTGGTCGCGGGGGTCGTGGCTTTGGTGCGGCAGGCCACGGCGCCCGCGTGGCCACCATCGGACTGGTCGCTGGTCGCCTGCGACGTCGGCCAGGGTGACGCACTGCTCCTGCGTACCGGTCCGACGTCCGCCATCGCCGTGGACACCGGTCCCGAACCGGACTGGGAAGACGCCTGCCTGCGACGCTTCGCGATCACCGAGCTGCCGCTGGTCGTTCTCACCCACTTCCACGAGGACCACATCGGCGGGCTGACCGGCCTGCTCGCCGGGCGGACCGTCGGTGCGATCGAGACCACGATCCTCGACGACCCGCCGTTCGGCGCCCGGCGGGTGCGCGAGGAGGCGGCCGCTGCCCGAGTCCCCGTGCGCCGAGTACAGCCCTTCGAGCGCGGCAGGATCGGCCGCGTCGCCTGGCATGCGTTGTGGCCGGATCCCGTGGAATTGCCGTTCATCGTCGGCCCGCCAAGCAGCAGCGGCAACCGTGACGGCCCGATGAACGGCCATGGCAGTGAGGGCTCGGGGCCCAACAACGCCTCGATCGTGCTCGCCGTCTCGATCTCAGCGGCGCCGTCCGCGGTGCCGGGCAGCGCGTTGACCGCCCTGCTGACCGGCGACATCGAAGCACCTGCCCAACAGCTGCTGCTCGGCGGCGGCCATCGCGACGAGTTGCGCGCGACTGTGCTCAAGGTGCCGCACCACGGCTCGGCGAATCAGGCTCCTGGCTTCGCCGCCGCGGTCGATCCCAGCATCGCGGTGATCTCCGTCGGGCACGACAACCCCTACGGGCATCCGGCCGCGCGTGCACTTCGCATGGCGGGCTCAAGCGGAGCCCGCGTGTATCGCACCGACCTCGACGGCGACGTGGTCATCGGCCAGACGGCCGAGCCCGGCCAGGTCGCCGTGCTGGCGCGGCACGGCGACGGAATGCCGGGCGACCAGGCCGGGGGCGGCCCCGGCGGCTCGCCGCCCGCGGTGTCACCCACGCGCCGCCACGGCTACGGGTATGGGTACGAACGAGGCCGCGCTCACCAGCCCACGTCAGACTGAGACCGTAGGATCGGAAACTATGCAGCCACCAGTCGCGAAAACCATCGCACACGAACGCGTCCACCACGGCGACACGGTGAACGACCCGTACTTCTGGCTCGCCGACAAGGAGGACAAGGACGTCATCGCCTACCTCGAGGCGGAGAACGCCTACACCGAGGAGCGGCTGGCGGACCAGGCCGGGCTGCGCGAGCGGATCTTCCAGGAGATCAAGGCGCGCACCAAGGAGACCGACCTGTCGGTGCCGAGCCGCAAGGGCGGCTGGTGGTACTACTCGCGCACGCTGGAGGGCAAGCAGTACGGCATCCAGTGCCGGATCGCCGCTACCGGCGAGACCCCGCCGCAGCTGCCGGAGGACGGCTCGGCGCTGCCCGGGGAGCAGGTGCTGCTCGACGGCAACGAACTGGCCGAGGGCCACGGCTTCTTCTCGCTCGGCGCTTTCGACATCTCCCCGGACGGCAAGCGCCTTGCCTACTCGGTGGACTACGCCGGCGACGAGCGGTTCACCCTGCGGATCAAGGATCTGGAGACCGGCGAGACCCTGCCCGACGAGATCCCGGACACCTCCTACGGCACCGCCTGGTCCCGCGACGGATCAGTGCTCTTCTATCTGACAGTGGACGAGGCCTGGCGTCCGTACCGGGTGCATCGGCACGCTGTCGGCACGCCCGCCGCCCAGGACGTGCTCGTCTACGAGGAGCCGGACGAACGGTTCTGGGTGAGCGTGGGCCTGAGCCGCAGCGAGCGCTACCTACAGATCTCCGTCGGCTCGAAGATCACCAGCGAGCTGCGGCTGCTCGACGCCGACGACCCGGCCGGCGAGTTCAAGCTGATCTCCGAGCGCGAGAACGGGGTCGAGTACTCGATCGACCACTGGGCGCACCCCGAGGACCCGGCCCGCGACCTGCTGCTGGTGCTGCACAACCGGGACGGTAAGCAGAACTTCGAACTGGCCACCGCTTTGCTGGACGCTCCGGCCGAGTGGACCGTACTGATTCCGCACCGGGAGGACACCCGCCTGCTGGACGCCGAGGCGTTCGCCGATCACATGGTGGTCGAGTACCGGCGGGACGGGCTCACCGGCCTGGCGATCCACCCGATCGTTGACGGACGCCCCGCCGCGCAGGGCACGCCGATCGCCTTCGACGAGCCCGTCTACACCGTGGGCGCTGGCGACAACCCCGAGTTCACCACCGGCAAGCTGCGTCTCGGTTACGGCTCGATGGTCACCCCCTCGACCGTGTACGACTACGACATCGCGACCGGCACCCTGCAACTGCTCAAGCGTCAGCCGGTGCTCGGCGGCTTCGACCCGGCCGACTACGAGCAGCACCGACTCTGGGCCACCGCCGAGGACGGCACTCGCGTCCCGATCTCGCTCGTGCACCGCAAGGGCGTCCGGCCGGACGGCACCGCTCCGGCGGTCATCTACGGCTACGGCTCGTACGAGGCGTCGATGGACCCGTACTTCTCGGTGGCGCGTCTCTCCCTGCTTGACCGCGGCTTCGTCTTCGCCGTCGCTCACGTCCGCGGCGGCGGAGAGATGGGCCGCGCCTGGTACGACCAGGGCAAGCTGCTGGCCAAGCGCAACACCTTCACCGACTTCATCGCCTGTGCGCGGCAGCTCGTCGCGGACGGCTGGACGGCCGCAGACCGCCTCATCGCCCGCGGCGGCTCGGCAGGCGGACTGCTGATGGGAGCGGTGGCGAACCTGGCCCCTGACGCGTTCAGCGGTGTCGTGGCAGACGTCCCGTTCGTCGATGCGCTCAACACGATCCTCGACCCGACCCTGCCGCTTACCGTGATCGAGTGGGAGGAGTGGGGCAACCCGCTGGAGTCGGCCGAGGTGTACGCGTACATGAAGGGCTACAGCCCGTACGAGAACGTCCAGGCGGCGCAGTATCCGGCGATCCTGGCCACGACCAGCCTCAATGACACCCGCGTCTACTACCACGAGCCGGCGAAGTGGATCGCCCGGCTGCGGGCCACCGCGACCGGCGGCGACTTCCTGCTCAAGACGGAGATGGAGGCCGGGCACGGCGGCCGGTCCGGGCGGTACGACGCGTGGCGTGAGGAAGCGTTGACGCTCGCCTGGATCATCACCACCGCGAAGGGACCGGAACCCGCCGACGACGCCACCACAGCGACTGCCGACGACACCACCGCACCGGCCGTCACCGACGCCCCCGCTCCATCGGCCGTCACCGACGACACCGCCGCACCGTCCACCATCGACGACACCGTCCCATCCACCATCACCGACGACACCACCGCACCGGCTGCCATCGACGCCCCCACCCCATCGCTTAACGGCGACGTCACCAGCGCAGCTGCCACCCGCGACCACGCCACCAACCTTGACCGCACGGACAAGGCAGGTAGCTGAGCACGATGCCACCCTCCGCAGCCAAGACCGGGAAGTCGGGGTCCGCTGAGAAATCAGGGT
>JBKOWZ010000021.1:0-41479 GCA_046724665.1 Actinomycetota bacterium | reverse complement strand
GCGGACGGCACCGCGCCGACCAACCTCGCCTGTCTGGTCTCGCTCGAAGGGCTCACCGGGTTCCTGCCCGGCGCCGCTGGCGGCGCCCCGCCGCCGGCGGCCGGCCGGCAACTGCGGCTGGCGGTGCTGGCCTCCTGGACGTTCACCGCGAATCCGGCCGGCGGCGGTGAGTTCGCGCAACTGCTGACCGGCCTGCTGCCCGCCCCGGCGCCGAACGCCGAGGGCCTGCTGCTGCGCGTGCCGGTCCCGGTCAGCGCGCCGGCCTCGACCGCGGCGACCCGACTGCGTGAGGGCTACGTCCCGGTCGATTACCAGCTGCCGACCGGTGAGCAGACCTTCGCCTGGTACCGCGGCCCCTTCACGCCCATCCCCGCGTTGCCGCTGCCCGCGCCCGCCGACGGCTCCGCGCACCACTCGACCGCCTCGGAAGTGACGATCTACGTACAAGACGAGGGCGTGTTCGACGTCTCCTACGCGGCCGCGTTCGAGGCGGGCCGGCTGGCGGCGTTGGCCGACCGCGGCTTCGCCGTGGCGCTGCTCACCGCGCGCCAGGCCGCGTATCACACCGTTGGTACGGTACAAGCCCGGATGAACTCGCCGGTGTTCGCTCCCGCGACCCCCGCCGTCCCACTGACCGTCGCACAGCTGGCCCAGCCGCGCCTGGCCGGCCGGACACTCGCGTTCCAGCTCAACGGCGGCATGGGCGATCAGCTGACCAGCGCGCTGTCCGAGCTCCCCCAAGCCGCCGGCCAGCCCCCGCCCGCGGCGGGCGCATCATCCGCGAGCTCGTCGTCCACCGCCCCCGCAACCACGACCGGTACACAGCCCTCCACATCCCCGACTCCCCCCGACCCGGTCGAGCAAATGCGCGCCCTGCTGGCACACGCCGACGTCCAGGAACTGCTCGCCGCACTGGTGCGCGGCGAGGTGATGGACCCGGTGACCGACTGGCTGGCCCGGCTCGCGCTGCTGCACCCGGTACCGTTCCGCCACCTGGTCCCCGACGACCGAATGCTGCCGGTCGAGTCGCTGCGCTTCTTCTACCTCGACGCCGGCTGGCTCACCGCGCTGATCGACGGCGCGCTGAGCATCGGCGTCCAGGGTAGCCGCGACCTGGAGCTGCACCAGGCCATCAGCGCCTCGCTGACCGCGGCGGTGGCCGAGAAGATCGGCACCGTGCGCGCCGGACTGCGCGACCGGCCGGACCTGGCGGTGCAGACCGACACCGCCCCGAAACAGCGCACCGGACTGCTGCTGCGCTCCTCGCTCGTCTCCGGCTGGCCCGGCCTGTCGGTACAGGCGGACAACGGCCAGACCGCGCTGCTGCGCCTCGACCGGCTCTCCGACTCGGTGCTGCTCGCGCTGTTCGACGGCATACCCGCGACCGTGTCCCTCGGCGAACCCTGGCACGGCCTGCACTTCGGCCCCGCCCGCGACGGCGCCCTGCACCTGCGCCGCCCGGACGGCACCGAGCTTGGCGAACGGTTCCCGGCCGCCGGCCAACCCGGCCTGCTCGCCGCCTACACCCGCCCGACGACGTCCGCGGGCTCGGCCACGGTCTCGGGAGTCCTGCAAGTGGGCGCGCTCGCGGCCGCGCTGTTCGCCCGCATACAGGCCCTGATGAACCAGACGGCCGTCTCCGGCGCGGGCGCACACGTGTCGGAGATGGGCCCAGCTCTGTTCGCGACCCAGCTGCTCGCCGGATCGCGTCGGCTGACATTCCGGTTCGGCGCACGGCCACCACTGCCGCCACTGCCGCCGACGCCACAGCCCTGGACGCCGGTGCCCCGGCCCAACGTGCATGTTCGGAACCCCTTGGAGCAACCGTCGTGACCGGACCGCTGCTCGTCCCCGTGCAACTACAGGCCCTGCTGGTGAACCCGAACGTGCGGGCACAGGGCTTCCAGCGCTGGAGCATGGACTATTCCGCGCTGGCCACCTTCGGCTCGCCCGAACCGGCGCCCTTCGCGGGCCTCGACACCAACTGGGCCGCGAACCCGGCCAACGACGGCATCCATGTGCACTGGACCCTGCCGGCCGCGCTGCGCCGCGGGGTGCACGATGCGGCGACCGGCACGACGAACTACCCGCTGGTGCCGAACCGGTGGCTGGTGGTGCGGCTGTCCAGTCCGGCCGCCCCGCCGAACCCGCCGCGCAGGCCGGCGCAGGCGTGGATCGTCGAGAGCGACCATGTGGGCCCGGACGGCCAAAGCGCCTACCTGGACCCCAACGCGCCCGAGCCTCGCCCGGTCCGGCTGGGCCGCGCGCTGCCGCTGGCCGGATGGCGCGAACCCGGTGGTCGTCCGCAGTTCCTGACCGCCGTCGCCCCCGGCAATGTCGCGTTCGCCTCGTACCAGCCGTACGGCGCCGGGGTGTTCTCCTTCCACGACCAGGCCGCCGACCTCGCCGAAGGCCAACACGTCTCGTACCTGGTGGCCGGCTGGTACTCCGACCCCGCCGCCGACATCCTCGCCCCGCCCCGGCAGCCGACCGGACTGGCCGCCCGGCTGGCCGAACTCGGCTGGACCGCGCAAGGCGCCGAGACCACGACGAAGACCCTCTTCCACGGCGCCATCAGCAACCTGACCTACTCGCGCACCGCGATCGGTCCGCGGCCGACCGCGACCGCCGTGGCCGTCGGCAACTCGTCCGTCGACGCGATGACGGCGATGATCCGCCGGCAGGCGGCCGCGCAGTCGAACACCGCGATCAACCCGGACCTGCTCGAAGCCTTCCAGTACGACCTGCTGCGCACCCTTGACGACATCGACGGCCCGGTCGAGCTGACCACGCGCATCCACGAGGCCTGGTTCACCTCCCAGCCCGGCGGATCGACCTGGCAGGTGGTCTCCACACCGCCGGCCGACCCTACCCAGGCCGAACTCGACGAGAAGAGAACCGGCGAGCAGGACGGCGCCCCGGCCGCGGCGCCACCGTGGCTGGCCGGCCTCAACCAGGCACAGAGCACCTACGACACCGCAGTACGCGAACTGGCCGCGCTACAGAGCCGGCTCTACGAGCTGTGGTGGAAGCGCGGCCGCGCGAAGGCCACGCCGCCACCCCAGCGGCCGGGCGGCTTTCCCGACGCCCAGTACGCCGCACAACTCGATCCCACCCGGCCCGACTCCCTCGCCAACCAGGTGCTCGTCAAGACCCGACAGGTCGCCGCCGCGCAGGCCGCGATCCCGTGGGGCGCGACGCAGGACGCGCTGGCGGCGTCGATCCACGCGTACACGCGGCAGCACCCGCTGCCGCCGAACACCGAGCTCAAGCGGGCCGACCTGCCCGCGTTCCGGGCCGCGGCCGACCCCGTGGTCGTCATCGCCGGCGCCCACGCCCAGGCCTTCGACGACGAACTCGGCGTGAACGCGGCCGGCCTGCTGCCCTGCCGCTTCGCCGACCAAACCGTCACCGGCATCACGGTCGTCGTGCCGCCGCCGGCGCCCCCGGTCATCGTCATCCTCAACCAGAACCAGCCGCACCCGCCGCCGCGGCCGCAGCCCCCGATCGCGCTGAGCGCCGCGCAGGTGGGCGACTACCTGCCCCGCCTCGACGTCTCAGCCCTAGACCCCGCCATCAGCCTCCTCATGAACGAGTTCTTCTTTCTCGACCCGGTCAACGCCGGTGCGGTCGCGCTCGCCGCCGCCATGGCGAGCGCACGCCCGCCGAACCTCCCCACTCCGGCCGCCCCACTGGTCAGCGGCGTCACCGCGTCCATGACGGCGGGCACGCGGATGAACGGCACGGTGCCGGCGATCCGGCCGCAGCCGTGGGCCCAGCCGTGGGCGCCGCTGTTCCTGGAGTGGGAGGTCGCCTACTACCCGGTCCCGGTGAACGACGCGACCTGGCAGTTCGACGGCACCCAGTACGTCTGCACGCGGGCAGCGGCGTTCGGCGGCCCGCTGCGGCTGAGCGGCCGCAGCCTGCTGGCGCCACAGCCCTCGTTCACCGTCAAGGCGCGGCTCGACGCGTACCTCGCCACCACCCCGGACGCCGACCTGGCCGCGCTGGAGTCCTTCGTCACCTCCGTGGACGGCTGGGACTTCCTGTCCCAGGCGCTGAGCGGCTTCAACGCGCAGCTGACCCTGCGCGACCCGGCCAGCCTGCGCGCACCCGACGCGCGGACCGTCATCGCCCCGCCGAACACCACGATCGCCTCGCTGATCGGCCGCGGCTCGCTCGCGATGCCACTGGCCGGCGGCGCCGCCCCGGCCACACCGCGGCCGGTCGCGGGCAGCGGCTTCCAGGCCATGCGAGCCGGCCAGTTCGCATTCACCCGGATCAGCGTGGTCGACCGGTTCGGCCAGAGCATCGACGTGGTCACCGCCGCCAACGCCGCCGCCTTCGCCCCGATCCTCGGCGAGGGCCTAACGCCGCAGACCTCCTTCGCCGGACCAGCCCCGACCGCCCGTTACGCGCAACTGCCGCCGCGCCTGCTGCACGGCGCCCGGCTCGACGCGCAGTTCCTCCCGGCAACCAGCGCGCAAACACCGCCGCCGCCACCGCCGGCAACGGCCCCAGGAATCGCACAGGACCCGACCGCCGCCAACCCGGTCTGCGCATGGATCGTCCCCAACCCGCTAGACCGAGCCCTGGCCTGCTACTCCCCCGACGGCACGATGCTCGGGCAGCTAGCAGTCACGGCCGGCAGCGGCGCCGACACCCGCGTGTCCTGGATCCCCGCTCCCGGCGCACCCTTCGCCCGAATCGACGCACTGCGTCCGACCCACCCCGTCCTGGCGAACTTCCTCGACCACCTCTCCCACAGCGGCCGGCAGGCCCTCGCCGACCTCCTCGCCACAATTGACGCCACCCTGTGGACCATCGACCCGCCCGGCCGCGGCGAAGAGACCCACCTCGCCGCACTGGCCGGCCGCCCCCTAGCGCTGGCCCGCGCCGCGGTACGCTGCGAACTGGCCGGCCCCGCCCCGCTGGACCCGACCTGGCGAGCCACCTTCGCCCCACCGCCGCCCCCACCCCCGCCCGGCCCGACCTACCCGATAAGGCTCGGCGACGCGAGACTGCGCGGCGACGGCCTGGTCGGCTACCTGGTAGAACCGGACGACGGCCACTTCCGCGCGGCGTACGTCCCCGCCGGCGTGACCTCGCCGTACATCCAGCCGATCGGCCCGCGCACCTTCCTACAGCCGCGCTTCAACGACCCGGCCCCCACCGACGTCACGCTGCTGTTCGACCCGCGCGCACCAATACACCTGGTCAGCGACATCCTCCCGGTAGCCACACTCAGCCTCCCGCAACGCTTCATCGCCGACGCACTGGCCGCGATGTCCCTCACGGTACGCTTCGGCCCCGTCCTGACCGACATCCTGCAAACCACCGGCACAGCAGCTCCGACGATCGTGCTCCCCCGACCGCCACAAGCCCACGGCCCCTGGCAGTGGGCCGAAGCCGCAACAGCCCCGCAGCCGGCAACTCCCCCCGGCTCCGCCCCGGTCTCCGTCTTCGACATCACCCCCGCCGACGCCGCCGCCCGCTTCCCCGGCACCGCCCCAACGCTACGCAGCGGCTGGCTAAAACTCACCGGAGGCTTACTGCCGCCCCCGTCATAGGCCAACTCAAAACGTCCGAGCCACGAACAGATCGCCGGCCACAGATCTGGAAGATCCCGGCCACCCGCTTCTGCCACCGCTGGAGAAGGTCCCCGCCACGCTGCGCCATCCTCGGCCTGTACCACATAGAAGTGGGTTGACGAATAGGCCCCCGGTTAAGCAGCCGGGCTCGCGAGGCCAAACGGGTAAGTTCAGGGCCTGCCGTGCCTGGCCTGCAAGACGGCCAACTCTTGAACGAGGGCCAGCACATTGGCTCGATGGACGACGAGTTGGTCGCGCCGCACCTGCTTCTCCTGCGCCTGCGACTGCGACGTCCGTTCTCCCTCTAGCGCGGTCTCTTCCAGGTCGATACGCGGGTCGCTGATCGCCTTGGCGGCGGCCGCCTCGACGGCCGTGAACCACGTGAGCATCTCCTCGTGCGCCTTCTCCGCAAGGTCTTCAGCTGAGTCCACGATCTGGTTGATCACCAGGCGCGCGACCACGGCGACGAACGTCTGACTCGCTTTGGACTTCGCCTTCGACCAGGTTCCGGCTCCATCGTCGCCATACGGGGTGTTCACCCAAATGGAGAACGTCCGGCTGAGCATGTCCGTGGGTACCTGCGCTGTTCCATTCACCGACCGCACGACGCTCGCGATGACGTCGGTGAAGCTTCCGCCGTCCAGATAGGGCATGACGGCTTGGTGCCCTGGCGCGGAAGGCGGGAGGCCCAGGTATTCGTCACGGATCGTCGTGAGCCGGGCCTCGAAGTTGGTCGCAAATGAGCTTCCGCCCGCGGTCGATCGTGGACGGCGCGGTAACGGGCAGCGCCACAGACCCGCGACTGGCGTACCGGCACCGCATCGCCCAGCAGGACCACACGAGCTGACCCCGGACAGGGGCCGCCGGACATGGCCTTCGCCGTGACATGAGCAGCTCGTCTCCCTCGTTGTAACTCTGACGAGGCTGCAAGGTTCGCTTAACGCTGCGGACCGCGCTGTTGCTCCCTCCAAAGAGGCTTTCGACACCCCGCTCAACCAGCCGGATCTCTCCAACCAGCCGAGGCCTGCTACCAGGCGCTCCGGTGCCCACCCGGACGGGACTTCCACCCGCCGGTCTGGGACAGCTTGCAGGACGCACTATGCGGCGATCGTAACCGGCGATCCGTTGTGCGGGCGTTTGCGCAGGTGGGAGAGTGGAGCCATGACGGTCGAGGGCGGCGGCGCGCAGCTGGACCCGGCGGCCCTGCCTGCGGTCACGGTCGAGCAGGCGCGGGCGGAGCTGGCGCAGGGCGGCGTCCCGAGCGGCGCCACGCTGGTCCGCCCGGACGGCGCGGTGCTCGGCCGCGAACGCGATGGGCGGGTCCAGGACGGCGATGCGTCGATGCACGCCGAGACCGCGGCGTTCCGCGCGGCGGCCCGGCAGCGCGGATATCGCAGGACCACGATGACGATGGTCACCACGCTCTCGCCGTGCTGGTACCGCTCGAGGCTGGTGCGCCAGTTCGGAATCGGCCCGGTCGCGATCGGCGAGGCACGCACGTTCCACGGCGGCCACGACTGGCCGGCGCAGAACGGCGTGCAGATCACCATCGTGGACGACCCCGAGTACGTCGAGCTGATGCGCGGGTACATCGCCGCGCGCCCTGCGCTGTGGTACGAGGGCATCGGCCGGGCCGAGTAGCCGAGTGGAGGGTGGCGAGCAGATGGGCGAGGCGCGAACGGCCGAGCAGATCCCGACGATCGACCTAGAGCCCTGGCTGCGCGGCGATCCCGAGGCGCGTGCTCAGGTGGCCGGGCAGGTGGATCGCGCGCTGTCCCGAGCCGGATTCCTGCTGGTGACGGGGCACGGAGTAGACCGGGAGGCGCGGGCGGCGGTGCGCGGGGCGGCGCGTGCGTTCTTCGCCCTGCCCCTCGAGGTGAAGCAGCACTACGCGGTGTCCGTGGGCGGGCGCGGCTGGCTGGCTCAGGGCGCAGAGGCGAACGGATACGCCGAGGGCACCGAGACGCCGCCGGACCTGAAGGAGTCCTGGACAGTGGCGTCGGACACGCCGATCGGCGACCCGGAGATCGACGCGTTCTGGTTCCAGCCCAACCGCTGGCCCGAGGAGGTCCCGCGGCTGCGGCCGGTCGTCGAGGCGTACCTGGCGCGGATGCGGTCCCTGGCGGACGAGCTGCTGCGGCTGCTGGCCGCCGCGCTCGGGCAGCCGCAGGACTTCTTCACCCGCCACACCACGCGCCCGACCTACGGCTTCAACGTCAACTGGTACCCGGGCGTCTCAGTGGTCGGCGAGCCGCAGCCCGGCCAGTACCGGATCGGGCCGCACACGGACTTCGGAACCGTGACCCTGCTCGACCGCCAGCAGGGCAAGGGCGGCCTGCAGGTCTACATCGACCCCAAGGACGGGGGAACGGGCTGGCAAGACGCGCCGTACGACCCGGACGCGCTGACGGTCAACATCGGGGACCTGATGGCCCGGTGGACCGGCGACCGGTGGCGGTCGGGGCGGCACCGGGTGCTCGCGCCCTCGCCGCAGGTCCCGGAGGAGGACCTGATGTCGCTGGTCTACTTCTACGAGTGCAATCCGCACACGACCGTGGCCCCGCTGCCCGCCCCGGTGGGCCGGGTGAACCACGAGCCGGTCGACTCGTCCGCTTACCTGAAGGCGAAACTGGACGCGATCACCGTCGCGCAGACGTGACCGCTGCCTTCCAGAGTGAACCAGTTCAGCTTGACACCCGGAGGTGCCCGAGAGGTCGCCGCCGCGCCGGTGCCCGAACCCGCCGAGCGCCACCACGAGGCACAGCAGCCGCCGGCGCCAGTCGCGATCATCGCTGCGACAGTCAGCCAGCCGCCAGCGGCGCCCGTCGCTCAAGACAACCCGCTAGCGCGAAGCACGGACCAGCCCGCATCTGCATTCCCGGAAAGAACCATCGAAAGCAACTGAGAAAACGACTCGAATTCGCCCGGCATCGGCCCTCAGCCGACTGCCGAGCCCCTCGCACCTCACGAGAATCCCATCAACCGCATCTCCCCCGCTCGAAGGCACCACACCCAGCCCCACCAGCGATCGAAGACGAAGCGCCACAGCCAAGCGACCCGGAACCACCCGATCCACGCCCAAGATCAGTACAACAGCGACCGACAAACGACGGACACCATGGCAACCGCACCCCGCGGCGGATCCGCCCATTCCACGGGCCGCGACGCTTACCGCGGACAGCGCGTAGAACGACCATCGCCGAAGACTTCCGCAACCACGCCGGCCAGCGCAGATGAGAGCACACAGGCGACGGGAGGACCGCCACAGACGACGATCACAACGACCTCAAGCATGCAGGCGAATCAGCCCTCGTGCGCGACGGAGCAGCACTCGCACGAAGTGATCCACTGACAAACGACGGACAAACAATCAAGAAGCCGGTTCCCCAAGAACTGGAGATCGGCTTTGACGTGCACTGATGCCAGTGGACGATACTGGGATTGAACCAGTGACCTCTTCCGTGTCAGAGACGACTGGCGAGTATTCTGCCGTTGCCGTAAGCTCAAGTGAAACGCTACGCTGCAGGTAAAGCCATATACGGGGTTCATCGGGGTTCGCTTCAGATCGCTCTCGTTCATGAGGGCTCACGGACTTTTGACGGACTTTCGAAGCACGCGAAGGAGTACGGTCATGGCATTCGCGAGGCGGCGCAACACCAAGAAGGGCAAGCCCCGATTCCTGGGCATCTACTTGGACGTGCACGGCCGGGAACGGTCGGCGGGCAGCCATGACACCCCCGAGAAGGCAATCCAGGCAGCGATCCGGCAGGAGGAGAGGCAGGCGCTCGGCCAAATCGGCGATCGCCGGCCCGGCAAGCAGACCTTCGGGACGTACGCCTTGGAGTCGTGGCTACCCAACCACGTGATGGAGCTCTCCACCCGGCAGTCGTACACCTACGAGCTCCACAAGCACATCTTGCCCGCGTTCGGTTTGATGCGGATGTCGAAGATCATGCCGGGAGACGTGCGCACCTTCGTGACCGGCATGAAGGAAAAGGGCGCCAATCCCCCGACCATCGCAAAGTGCAAGGTGATCCTCGACGCCATCTTCACGACGGCGTTCAACGACAAGATCACCGTTCTCCATGCTGGCAAAGGTGTGCAGACACCCACCGCCGCGGCCAAGCCGCGACGGATCATCACCGCCGCACAATTCGACGCCATCTACCAGCAGCTCGGCACCGACGCACTGCGCCTGCTCGTCGAGACGGACATCGAGTCTGGGCTCCGCTGGGGCGAGCTGACGGAACTGCGAGTCAAGGATCTCGAATTCGACACCGGCCTACTGACGGTCTCGCGCGTCGTCGTGTCGTTGAACTCGAAGTTCCACCCCGAAGGCAAACAATTCTTCGTCAAGCAATACCCGAAGGACAAGGAGTGGCGCCGCCTCAAACTGCCGCCCCACCTGATCGCCAAGCTCGCCGACTACGTCAGACGGCGCGGGCTCGGCAGCGACAGTCTGCTGTTCGAGTATGAGCCGCCGCAGCAAGCCACGCGAAGAACCCTTCCCGAGGCGTTGCCCGACCCGGAGACATTGGGCCGGACAGAACCGACAGCGCGGGCCGAACATACCGACACGGGACGACCACCGCCTATACGAGAGGCGCATGCCGTTGTCAGTACTGCCGTGACGCGATTGCCTGGTACCGAGCCGAGCGCCGGGCCAACGGCAAAGACGCACCTCGACAAGTACGCACTATCAACTCTGACGGTCACATTGCGGGTGACTGGTTCAGGACCGCTGTCTGGAACAAGGCGGTAGAGGCTGCTGGCCTGCCCTTTCACGTCACACCACACGGGATGCGCCACGCCCACGCCTCATGGCTCTTGGCGGGCGGGGCTGACGTGAAGGTTGTGATGGCGCGCCTCGGCCACGGCAGCATCACGACAACAGCCCGTTATCTCGGGACGTTACCCACCGATGACGACGCAGCGTTGGCCGCGCTCGAAGCCATTCGAGGCAAGCGCGAGAGCGCCGGGAACGCGACTCTCGCCGCTGCGGAATCGGACAAGGATGCGAGGATCCGAGAGCTCGAAACGAAGCTTGCGAAGTTCAAGCAGCTTCTCGCTGAATGACACCGCAGCGACGCAGCCGCCCCAGAAGCGCTCGGTGCTTCGTTCAAGCCGCAGTCGATCGACCACACTGCTCCGCCACGAGGCGTGCCGCATATGCCTCGATCTCCGAGGCAGGAATCCGTCGCGCGCGCCCAATCCGCACGGAGGCGATCTGACCGCTCTTGATCAGGCTAAACACGAAGGTACGGCCAAGGTTGAGCCGTCCGGCAGCCTCCTCCACGGTGAGTAGAACCTTCGTCTCGGCGGGCGAGCTAGACATGGCGGGCATGCGCACTCCTAAGCGGAAGCAAACACTAGGAACACCGATAGACCATACTGTTCATGTTCGCTTATGGCCCAGTGAGAAGCAACCGGTAGGCGCGGCGAGGCTCGTGTAGTCAGGCTGGTTCCGGAGCGTTGGAGCGGACATTGACGGCATTGTCGGATCACGCGGCCACCGTACGCCCGGATAATCTCGAGGATTCCATCCGCGAGCTGCAAGAGCGCCGGGCGGCTCTGCTGCGCCGACGTGCCGAACTCGAAGAAGACATTCGATCGCTGCGCGAGGCCGAGACGCTCGTGCATGAGCCGGCCCCCGGTTACCGGGAAACGCCAGCCGAGATCACCTACCTGGTCACGCAGCACGCGGAGCGCTACCGGTGGATGCCGACGCCGCCATACGCTCCAGTCGAACTTCCCCTCGGTGTAGGCCTGTTCAGCGGGCTGCGCGATCTGCTGCGCACCATGTCGCCCGAGCGGGCAGCCCGTGCGAAGCAGTGGTTCCCCGATCCCGCTTCGGTGCCCCCAGCGTCGAGGAATTCACGGAACGGATCACGCGCATCGACGTCGGCGAGGCCGCGACGTGCGACCTCGACCCGATCGCCGAAGCCGCAGCGCGGCTGAACGTGCGCGCCCTGGACAAGATCGAGAATCTGGCACGGGACGCTGCGAACTGCCTGCACCGTCTCAGGGTCAGCCACCAAGCGGGTCAATGGCGAAACGGTGACTGGCGCACCAGAGCACTGGGCGACGCCCTGGCGCGACGCGACACACGCCAGTAGGGGCGAATCGCCGGCAGCGCCGCTCTCGCGCAGGAAAGCCTCGACGCCCTCCTGAGACTGGACTTCGTCGACATTTCCCAGCCGCACCCGGATGAGTACCCGACTCTACTCGCCGCGGCCCGCGCCTGGCGCGACTATCTACAGTCCGGCCAGCGGCCACGCAAACTATTCCAAGCTGAAGCGCAGGTACCGGTCAAGCTGCTACTGAGCAAGTGCAAGATCCGCGGCTCCGTGCCGAGGACAGTCGAGGAGAGATCATCGATGCGACAGCGGCCGACGCACCAGAGCACCATGCGCCCGCCCAGCTGACCACGACCGTCGCCGCGCTCGTCCACGACCCGGCCGCCGCTCGCGCGCTGCAACGCAGACTCGATGAAGCCCTCGCGTGCCAAGACGGTGGTGCTTACACATCGGCCGTGATCATGATGGGCTCACTGCTGAAGGGCGTGCTTATCGAGGTGTTCAAATAACGCGGAAACTCCGCACCGCGCGGTGCCATGACCCACCTGCAACAGCTGATCACCAGCGCACACAAGCTCGTTTACATCCATGTGGGCATCAATGAGTTCAGCCAGTCGCTACGAGAGTTCCGCAACATCGTCCATGTGCGCAATCAGCTAAGGACAGGGCACGATCCGGACCGAGACATCGCGCGCGTCTGCTGGTGGGTCGTCGTCGCAGCACTCAACGACCTCGCCGCATCAGCACCGAAATAGAGTCGCAGAGTGATTGTGCGCCTCTGCCATGCCGCGCAGAGCCTTGCGTGTATTCGGAGGGCTTGAGCGCGGAGTTGAGACCGCGAAAGCGGCGCCGCTCGATGTGAGCGGCGCCGCTTTCGCGAGCGGGGCGGTCAGGCGGCGGGTCAGCGGGTTGTCAGAGCGTCGTCGATCATGACGCTCAGGCGCTCGCGCTTCTGCTCCAGCCAGTCGGACTGCGCGCGCCAGGCGGCGTAGGCGTGGCGGTGCCAGCGGCGCGGCCTGCGGGCGCGCCAGCCTTCAGCCGCCGCCTGCCAGCAGACGTCTTCGACTGCGGCGACCAGCAGGGTGGGGGAATCCTGCACCAGACCGGCCGGCACCACGGTGCCCGCGGACTCGAACCGCAGGTTCCAGGGCTGCGTTCGGCCAGCTGACCGGCGGGACCGGCGCGAGAAGCGGTGCGGCTCGCGCTCGGGGTGGGCGTCGCCGGGGCGGTACCCGCGCTTTGACTCGTTCATGTTCGTCATCGCCTCCGGCCTCCTGGCCCGGTCCAGCCCCGGCAGTACTCATGCCGGGGATCGGTGTGTCCACCGTCCCGAACCGCCGAGAGCTCTGGCAGGGTCGGCAGGCCCGGACGGGAGGGTGCCGATGGTCCGGAATCGCCCGCCTGGATCGAGAGCGGATGGGGGTGGACCGGGTGCGGTGCGGGGGCGGCGCGGCTACGGGCCGCATGCGGGCGGATGGTGGGCCGAAGGTCCCTGACCGTGTGAGCCGGGTGGCGAGACCGTTTCAGTGACGGCGGCTCGCGCAGGGCGAGACGCATGGCGCGGGACTGCGAGCGCACGGGTTGGCTGGTTGGCCGCTTGTTCGTCTTGCCCGCGATTCCCGCGCTCGGGTACGGAGCTTCGCCGAGGAGGCCGTGATGATCACCGATTCGAGCCGAGACCAGCGCGTGGTGGTCGGCGTGGACGCGTCGCACCACGCCGCGCATGCGGCTGACTGGGCGGCGCGGGAGGCCGAGCAGCGCGGCATGCCGCTGCACGTCATCCATGCCCTGGACGCCGACCCGAGCTCGGCGCTGTCCGGCCCCGGGGCGTACAGCACCCGCATCCGCGCGGTCACCGAATCCGGCGAGCAGTTGCTGGCGGAGGTGAAGTACCGGCTCGCCTCGGCCCACCCCTCGCTCCAGGTGACCACGGAGCTGGTCCATCAGGCCGCGGCCGGTGCGCTGGTCCTCGCCAGTCAGCAGGCTGAGCTGCTGGTGGTCGGCACGCGCGGGCGCGGCGGGTTCGCCGGGCTGCCGGTCGGCTCGGTCAGCACGCGGGTGGTCGCGCATGCGCACTGCCCGGTCGTCGTGCTGCGGGATCACGACCAGCGGTCGGCGCTCGACGGCGAGGTCGTGCTCGGCATGCAGGCGGGCCAGGCCGAGGAGGCGGTCCTGTTCGCCTTCGAGCAGGCCGCGCGGGCCGGGGCGCGGCTGAAGGCGCTGCACGCCTGGGCACCGTACCCGGGCCACTCCCAGGACTACCTGAACGACACCGACATCCTGGCCCGCCAGGCGGCCGACCGCATGATCGAGGAGCTGTCCGCGGTGCGCGAGAAGTTCCCGAACGTGCCCGTGACGATCAGGGTCGAGCGCGGCCATCCGGCCGCCGTGCTGGCCGGCGCGTCGGCCGAGGCTCGGCTCGTCGTGGTCGGCGCGCACCGCCACCTCGGGCCGCTCTCGCTCAGCGTCGGCCCGGTGATCCACGGGCTGCTCGGCCACGCGTACTGCCCCGTGGCGGTCGTGCCCGTGCACGAGAACGCCTGAGGAGACGTTCGATGACTGCGACTTTGGCTGCCGCCGCGCACGCTGAGGCGGAAGGTGCGGTGGTCGACGGCTGGGCCGGTTTCGCCGGTCGCCGGTGGCGCGAGACGATCGACGTGCGCGGCTTCATCCAGGCGAACTACACGCCGTATGAGGGTGACGGTGCGTTCCTGGCCGGGCCGACCGCGCGGACCACGGCGCTGTGGGCAGGCCTGGAGGCGATGTTCCCGGCTGAGCGGGAACGCGGGATTTACGACGTCGACGTGCACACGCCGGCCGGGATCACCGCGCACGCACCCGGCTACATCGACCGGGAACACGAGCTGATCGTGGGGCTTCAGACCGATGCTCCGCTGAGGCGCGCGATCATGCCGAATGGCGGCTGGCGGATGGTCGCGGGCGGCCTGGCGGCGTACGGGATCGAGCCGGATCCACGCGTGGCGGAGATCTTCACCAAGTACCGCAAGACGCACAACGACGGGGTCTTCGACGCCTACACGCCGCAGATCCTGGCCGCGCGCAAGGCCGGGATCATCACCGGCCTGCCGGACGTGTACGGACGCGGGCGGATCATCGGCGACTACCGGCGCGTCGCGCTCTACGGCGCGGACCGGCTGATCGCTGCGAAGCGCGAGGAGCGCGCCGAGTTGGACGCGCAGTGGGCGGATGAGGCGACGATCCGGCTGCGCGAGGAGCTGGCCGAGCAGATCAGGGCTCTGGGTGAGCTGAAGGCGATGGCCGCGTCTTACGAGCTCGACATCTCCGCTCCAGCGACGAGTGCGCGGGAGGCGATTCAGTGGCTGTATTTCGGGTTCCTGGCCGCGGTCAAGGAGCAGAACGGCGCCGCGATGTCGCTGGGGCGGGTTTCGACGTTCCTCGACATCTATCTGGAGCGGGACCTCGCGGCGGGGTTGCTGGACGAGAGCGCGGCGCAGGAGCTGATCGACGATTTCGTGATCAAGCTGCGGATCGTGCGGTTCCTGCGCACCCCCGAGTACGACGAGCTGTTCTCCGGCGACCCGACGTGGGTGACCGAGACGATCGGCGGGTCGGGGCAGGACGGGCGGCCGCTGGTGACACGCACCAGCTTCCGGTTCCTGCAGACCCTTTACAACCTTGGGCCCGCGCCCGAGCCGAACCTGACCGTGCTGTGGTCGCCGCGCCTGCCGCGCGGCTTCAAGGAGTTCTGCGCGAAGGTGTCGATCGACACCAGCTCGATCCAGTACGAATCGGACGAGCTGACGCGCGCCTACACCGGCGACGACACGGCGATCGCGTGCTGCGTGTCCGCGATGACGGTCGGCAAGCAGATGCAGTTCTTCGGCGCGCGGGTCAACCTCGCCAAGGCGCTGCTGTACGCGATCAACGGAGGGCGCGACGAGCTGAGCGGGGCGGCCGTGGCGCCCGGGTTTGGGCCGCTGAGCGGTGAGTATCTGGACTACACGACGCTCGACGCCGCGTACGACAGGATGTTGGACTGGCTGGCCGAGACGTATGTGCACGCGCTGAACGTGATCCACTACATGCACGACAAGTACGCCTACGAGCGTGTAGAGATGGCGCTGCACGACCGCGACGTCGAGCGCACGCTGGCCTGCGGTATCGCAGGGCTCGCAGTCGCCGCGGACTCCCTGTCGGCGGTGAAACACGCGAAAGTGCGCGTGATCCGGAATGCCGAGGGACTGGCGACGGACTTCGAGGTGGAGGGCGAATTCCCGGCGTACGGCAACAACGACGAGCGCGCCGACCGGATCGCGGTCGGCCTGGTCGAGCGGTTCATGGCCAAAGTGCGCCGCTACCCGGCGTACCGGGGCGCGCGGCACACGCAGTCGGTGCTGACCATCACCTCGAACGTGGTCTACGGCCACAAGACCGGCAACACCCCGGACGGCCGGCGCGCCGGAATGCCCTTCTCCCCCGGCGCGAACCCGATGAACGGACGCGACCGGCACGGCCTGGTCGCGGCGGCGCTTTCGGTCGCGAAGCTGCCGTACGAGCACGCCGAAGACGGCATCTCGCTGACGGCCACGATCGTTCCCTCCGGGCTCGGACACGCACCGGGCGAGCGCGTGGCGAACCTGGCCGGGATCCTCGACGGGTACTTCACCTCAGGCGGCTACCACATGAACGTCAACGTGCTGGATCGCGTGACGCTTGAGGACGCGATGCAGCACCCGGAGAAGTACCCGCAGCTGACGATCCGGGTGTCCGGGTACGCGGTCAACTTCGTGCGGCTCACGCGGGAACAGCAGCTCGACGTGATCAGCCGCACTTTCCACGACGCACCGTGAACCGTGTCGACGCGATGAACAGCGTGTCCGGATCCATTCACTCCTGGGATGTGTCGACGGGAGTGGACGGACCCGGCACTCGCTTCGTCGTGTTCACGCAGGGTTGCCCGTTGCGCTGTCTGTACTGCCACAACCCAGAGACGTGGCGAATGCGCGGCGGGCAGCGCGTGACCTCGGCAGAAATGATCGACGAGGCGGCCAAGTACGTGCCCTTCATCAGCGCGGCTGGCGGCGGCGCTACGGTCAGCGGCGGGGAGCCGTTGCTCCAGCCGCGCTTCACCGCCGCGTTGCTGCACGGATTCGTGGATCTACGCCTGCACACGGCGCTGGATACCTCGGGATTCCTGGGCGCGCGGGCGGATAGCGAGTTGTTGGCCGCGACGGATCTGGTGCTGCTGGACATCAAGTCCTGGGATCGGGCCCTTTATCGCCGGCTGACCGGCGTCGACCTGCATCCGACGCTGGCATTCGCGCGGCGGTTGGCGCGGTCGGCGATCCCGGTGCACCTGCGTTTCGTGCTCGTACCGGGCCTGACCGACGGCGCGGCGAACGTGGCCGGCGTCGCACGGTTCGCCGCATCGCTGGGGAACGTCGAGAGGGTGGACGTGCTGCCGTTTCACAAGCTCGGGGCGGCGAAGTACGCAGGACTCGCGATCCCGTTCCCGCTGGCGGCGACGCCGGCGCCGAGTGAGCGGCAGGTGCGCGAGGCGCGCGAGTGCTTCGCGGCCGAGGGACTGCCCGCGTTCTGACGGCTGCTCTGACGGCTGCCTTGTCGGTTGCGGCGACCACGTCGCAACCGGCGCGCGGATTCGGGCCGTTGGTCCCGATCGCACTGGGACCGGGTGCTCTGACCAGGCGACGTCGCCGGCGAGAGCCTGAAGGCGAAGCCAGGACGACGCCGAAGGGGACGGTCCGCGATGCAACACACTCAGACGTACTCCAGCCCGCAGCAGCACACCGCGCCGGTGAACGGGGCGGCGAACCGGTACGTGTACGACTTCGCCGACGGACGCGCGAGCATGGCCGACCTGCTCGGCGGCAAGGGTGCGAATCTGGCGGAGATGGCCCGGCTGGGCCTGCCGGTTCCGCCCGGGTTCACTGTGACCACCGAGGCCTGTCGGCACTACCTGCGCGCCAAGCGGCTGCCCAGCGGGCTGGAAGCGCAGATCGCGCGGCACCTGACGCGGCTGGAGGAGGCGAGCGGGCGGCAGCTGGGCGCGGTGGACGATCCGCTGCTGGTGTCGGTGCGCTCGGGTGCGCGCTTCTCCATGCCGGGGATGATGGAGACGGTCCTGAACGTCGGGGTCTGCGACGCGACCGTGGACGGCCTGGCCAAGCTGTACGGCGACGAACGCTTCGCGTGGGACTGCTACCGGCGGCTGGTGCAGATGTACGGCAGGACCGTGCTCGGCGTGCCGGCGCAGCGCTTCGAGCAGGCACTGATCCAGGCCAAGGCGCGCAAGGGCCTGGCGCCGGACGCGCCGGACACCGCGCTCGATGCGGACGCGCTACGTGCCCTGACTCGCCGGTTCCAGCGGATCGTGCACATCGTGAGCGGCGAGGAGGTGCCGCAGAACCCGCGCGAGCAGCTGATCGGGGCGGTGCGCGCGGTCTTCGAGTCCTGGGACGGCGAGCGTGCGCGCCTCTACCGGCGCCGTGAGGGCATCGCGGACGACTTGGGCACCGCGGTGACCGTGATGGCGATGGTTTTCGGCAACCTCGGCGCGGACTCGGGTACCGGCGTCGGATTCACGCGTGACCCGGCGACCGGCGAGCCCGGCGTGTACGGGGACTACCTCACCGGGGCGGAGGGCGAAGACGTCGTCTCCGGCGTTCGCAACACGCTGACGCTGGAGGAGTTCGGCGCGCTCGATCCAGCCGACTACCAGGAGCTGCGCCGGCACATGGCGACGCTTGAGGCGCATTACCGGGACCTGTGCGACATCGAATTCACCGTCGAGCGCGGCAAGCTGTGGATGTTGCAGACGCGGGTGGGCAAGCGCACCGCGGCGGCCGCGTTCCGCATCGCTACCGACCTGCTCACGCTCGGGCGCATCGACGAGGACGAGGCATTGTCCCGGGTGACCGGCGAGCAGCTGGCGCAGCTGATGTTCCCGCGCTTCGCGCAGGTCGGCGACGCGATTGGGCCGCTGGCGACCGGCATCGCCGCGTCGCCGGGGGCCGCGGTCGGGCACGCGGTCTTCGATTCGGCGGACGCGGTCGCCCGGGCCGCGAACGGGGATCGCGTCATCCTGATTCGTCGGGAGACCAATCCGGACGACCTGCCCGGCATGATCGCGGCGACCGGCGTGCTGACCGGGCGCGGAGGCAAGACTTCGCACGCGGCCGTGGTCGCACGCGGCATGGGACGCACGTGCGTGTGCGGCGTGGAGAGCCTGGAAATCGACGAGCAACAGGGTATTGCGACCGTGGTGCGCGGTCCGGCCACCGGCTGCGTGATCAGGCGCGGCGACCTGATCTCGATCGACGGCAGCGGTGGCGCGGTGTACGGCACCGAGATCCCGGTGGTCAGCTCGCCGGTCGTCGACTACTTCGAGGGTCACGGCGCGGCGCACGCGGGCGACCCGGTGGTGGTGGCGGTCGCGCGGATGCTGGAGATCGCGGACCGCCGGGCGCGCCTCGGCGTGCGGGCGAACGCCGACACCCCTGCCGACGCGGCGCGGTCGCGGCGGTTCGGTGCGCGCGGGATCGGGCTGGCGCGTACCGAGCACATGTTCCTCGGCGAGCGCCGTCCGATCGTCGAGCGGCTGATCCTCGCCGAGAGCCCCGAGGCGCGTGATCGCGCCCTGCGGAAACTGCTCGCGTTGCAGCGCGCCGACTTCACCGGGTTGCTGGCGGCGATGGACGGCCTGCCGGTCACCGTCCGGCTGCTCGACCCGCCGCTGCACGAATTCCTGCCCGACCTGACGGAACTGTCGGTGGAGATCGCCGTGGCCGACGCGACCGGGCAGCCGGTCGAGCAGCGTCGGCGGGAGCTGCTGACGGCGGTGCGCCGCTGGCACGAGCAGAACCCGATGCTCGGGCTGCGCGGCGTGCGCCTCGGCCTGGTGGTGCCGGGTCTGTACGCGATGCAGGTGCGGGCGCTGGCCGAGGCGGTGGCGGCCCGGCGCGCCGACGGCGGTGCGCCGGTCGCGCACATCATGATCCCGCTGATCGCCGACGCGCGCGAGCTCGAACTCGCGCGGGCCGAGGCCAAGCGGGTGCTGCACGAGGTGGACCCGGCCTTGGTCCTGTCGGTGGGCGTGATGATCGAGCTGCCGCGCGCGGCGCTGACCGCCGGAGCCATCGCGCGCGACGCGGAGTTCTTCTCCTTCGGCACCAACGACCTGACGCAGACGACCTGGGGCATGAGCCGCGACGACGCCGAGGGCGCCTTCTTCCCGGCCTACCTGGAGCGCGACGTGTTCAGCGTCTCGCCGTTCGGCACCATCGACCCCGACGGTGTCGGGGCGCTGGTGCGCATGGCGGTACGGCGCGGCCGGGCGACGCGGCCACAGCTGGAGATCGGCGTGTGCGGCGAGCACGGCGGCGACCCGGCCTCCATCCACTTCTTCCACCGCGCCGGCGTCGACTACGTGTCCTGCTCGCCGTTCCGGGTGCCGGTCGCACGACTGGAGGCCGGACGCGCGGCAGTGCTGGCGGAGCGGGGCACGGAGCACGGCGCGGGGAGTGACACGCGATGACCACGGACCCGTCGCAGATGCCCGCGACCGGCGTCGCGGCCCTCGTGGCGGAGCTGCGCCGACGCGGATACCGCGTCATCGCGCCGATCGCCAGGGAAGGCGCGCTGGTGCTCGACGAGGTCCGCAGCGGAGCCGAGTTGCCGTGGGGGGTCGGAGTCGAGACCGGCCCCGGACACTACCGGCTCACCGAGCGCGGCGACCGGATGCTGTTCGCGGGCGCGGTCGGGCCGATGCCGTGGAAGCGGTTCCTGCGGCCGCCGCGTGAGAAGATCCTGGACGCCGACCGGACGTCCGATGGCAGTGACGGCCGCACCGATGGCGGTGGCGGCGGCTTCGTGGTCACCGAGCCGGACGCGCAGGACGAGCCGCCGCTGGCATTCCTAGGCGTGCGACCCTGCGATCTGCGTGCGCTGACGGTTTTGGACCGGGTCATGCTCACGGCAGGCGCTAGGTCCGCCTACGCGGTGCGCAGGGCACGAGCGTTCATCGTCGCGGTCGAGTGCACCGAGCCAGCCGAGACCTGTTTCTGCGTCAGCGCTTCGGTGTCACAGGGTACGAATTGCGGTCCGGGCGCCACACCGGCGCAGGCACCGGGGGCGCCGCGCTACGACCTTCTGCTGACAGAAGTCGATGATCACGGTGGGCACCGGCTCCTCGTGCGCAGCGGCTCGTGTCGGGGCGCTGAGGTGTTGGCGCGCGTCGCGCACGCACCGGCGGACGGCGGGACCGTGACAGCGGCGCGTCGAGCGGTCGCCTACGCAGCCGAGGTCCAGTCCGGGTCACAGCCACGGCTCCAGTCCGGGCGGCCCGCGCTCCCGACCGTCGATCTGCGTTCCCTGATGGCCGCCTCGGTGGACGCGAAGCACTGGAGCGACATCGCGCAGCGCTGCCTCGTCTGCGGCAACTGCACGCTGGTGTGCCCGACCTGCTTCTGCACCACGACCGAGGACACCACCGACCTGACCGGCGAGCACGCCGAACGCTGGAACAGTTGGGCGTCCTGCTTCGACCTCGACTTCTCCTACGTGCACGGCGGCGAGGTGCGCGCCAGCGTCGAGAGCCGCTACCGGCAGTGGCTGACCCACAAGTTCGGCACCTGGCAGGACCAGTTCGGCAGCTCCGGCTGCGTGGGCTGCGGCCGGTGCATCGCGTGGTGCCCGGCCGGCATCGACCTGACCGAGGAACTGCGCGCCCTCCAGGATGAGTGGGCGCTGGAGGCGAACGACGAATGAGCATCTTCATCGACTCACGGCCGGACCAGAAGCAGGGATCGCAGATGGAGCCGACGATGGCGCCGCTCCCGTACCTGGTCCACGCCTCGCATCGGGAGTCCTACGACACGGTCACCCTCGTGCTCGAACCCGTCGCGACTCCGCTGCCGAGTTGGGAGCCGGGCCAGTTCACCATGCTCTACGCGTTCGGCGTCGGCGAGATCCCGATCTCGGTGAGCGGCGATCCCTTCCGCCAGGACCGGCTCGTGCACACGGTGCGCGACGTCGGCGCGGTCTCGCACGCGATCGCCGCGGCGCGTCCCGGCGACGTGCTCGGCGTGCGTGGTCCCTTCGGTCGCGGCTGGCTGACGGACGGCTGGCCGCGCGGGGACGTCGTGGTGGTCGCCGGCGGGCTCGGGCTCGCGCCGCTGCGTCCGGTGGTCTACGGCCTGGCCGCGCAACGCCGCCGGTTCGGCCGGATCACGCTGGTGGTCGGCGCGCGCACGCCAGCCGACCTGCTCTACACGCGCGAATACGAGGCCTGGCGCGCGTGCGGAGTGGACCTGCGAGTGACCGTGGACCGGCCGGGGCCGAGCGACGATGGCACGCCGTGGGACGGCCCGGTCGGCCTGGTGACGGCGCCGTTGGCCGATGTTCGGATCGACGGCGCGTGGACGACGGCGTTCGTTTGCGGGCCCGAGGTGATGATGACCGCCGCCGCCGAGGCGCTGGTGGCGCGCGGCGCATCGGACGAGCGGATCATGCTCTCGCTCGAACGCTCGATGAAGTGCGGCATCGGCGTGTGCGGGCACTGCCAGCTGGGTCCGGACCTGATCTGCCGCGACGGTCCGTGCGTCACGTACCGGCACGCCGCGCCGCTACTCGACGTCAAGGAGCTGTGAACCATGTCCGTGTCCACGCCGGCCGCAGCGGCCACACCGACTCTCGCCGTGTGGAAGTTCGCCTCCTGCGACGGCTGCCAGCTCTCCCTGCTCGACTGCGAGGACGAACTGCTCGCTATCGCGGGGCGGGTGCGCATCGCGTCGTTCCCCGAGGCCACGCGCTCGGTCGCGCCGGGTCCGTACGACCTCTCGCTCGTCGAGGGCTCGATCACCACACCCGAGGACGCCGAGCGCATCCGCGGGGTACGCGAGCAGTCGCGCTACCTGGTCGTGCTCGGGGCCTGCGGAACCAGCGGCGGCATCCAGGCCTTGCGGAACTACGCCGACGTCGCCGAGTACGCCTCGGCCGTCTACGCCAGCCCGCAGTACCTCAGCACACTGAAGGACTCGACGCCGATCCGCGACCACGTGAAGGTCGACTACGAACTGCGCGGCTGCCCGGTGGACCGCGGCCAACTGCTCGAAGTGATCACCGCGTACCTGGCCGGGCGCACGCCGACGATCCCGGATCGCAGCGTCTGCTACGAGTGCAAGGCGCGCGGCACAGTCTGCGTCACCGTCGCGCACGGCACGCCGTGCCTCGGTCCGGTCACGCACGCCGGCTGCGGCGCGCTGTGCCCCGCCTTCCAGCGCGGCTGCTTCGGGTGCTTCGGCTCGACCCGGCAGGCCCGGGTGGGTGCCATGTCCCGCCTGCTGATGGCCGACGGCGCGTCGCCGGACGCGCTGCTGCGCACGCTCACCTCGGCCAACCCGGCCGATCCGGCGTTCCGCGCGATCGGCGAGCGAATCGAGCAGGCGGCGACGACTGCGGCGGCACGCGACGAGAAGGGCGGCGGCTGACCATGACGCATCGTCAAGAACGGCTCCTGGAAGTGGGATCGCTCGCACGGGTCGAGGGCGAGGGCGCGCTCCGCGTCGTACTCGACCACGGCCGCGTGACGGAGGCGCAGCTGAACATCTACGAGCCGCCGCGCTTCTTCGAGGCCTTCCTGCGCGGGCGCTCCTACACCGAGCCGCCGGACATCACCGCGCGGGTGTGCGGGATCTGCCCGGTCGCCTATCAGCTCAGCGCCTGCCGCGCGATCGAGGACGCGTGCGGCACGTGGATACCGCCACAGATCAGGGCGCTGCGCCGGCTGCTGTACTGCGGCGAGTGGATCGAGAGTCATGCCCTGCACATCTATATGTTGCACGCCCCCGACTTCCTCGGCTACCCGGACGCGATCGAGCTGGCCAAGGACCACCGCGCGGTGGTCGCGCGCGGCCTGGCGCTGAAGAAGACCGGCAACGACCTGGTGGAGCTGGTCGGCGGCCGGGCGATCCACCCGATCAACGTGCGGATCGGCGGCTTCCACCGCTCCCCCACCCGCAACGAGCTCGACGCGTTCAAGCCGAGGCTCGACGACGCGCTGACGGCGACGCTCGAGACTCTGCGCTGGGCGGCCGACTTCGACTTCCCGGATTTCGAGACCCCGCACGCGCTGCTCGCCCTCGACGACGCCGACTTCACGTACCCGCAAGGCCGAGACACCGCGCGATACCCGATCGACGCGGGCTCCGGCGTCGTCACCACGGCGGGGATCGGCTTCCCGCTGCCGGACTTCGAGAACTACATCAGCGAGAAGCAGGTCCCGCATTCGACCGCGCTGCATGCGCACCTCAGAGGCGTGGGCACATACCTCACCGGTCCGCTGGCGCGCTACAACCTGGCCGGTTCTCGGCTGTGGGACGCGGCCGCCGGCGCGGCGCACGAGATCGGGCTGTCGGTGTCCGAGCGCAATCCGTTCCGCTCGGTGCTGGTGCGGGCGGTGGAGATCGTGCAGGCGGTGGACGAGGCACGCGCCATCATCGAAGCCTACGAGCCGCCGGACCCGCCGTTCGTGCCGGTCGAGCCGCGTGCCGGCCGCGGCTTCGGGGCGACCGAGGCGCCGCGCGGGCTGCTCTACCACCGCTACGACCTCGACGAGCGCGGCCTGATCACCGCGGCGCGCATCGTGCCGCCCACCGCGCAGAACCAGGCCGCCATCGAGGCCGACCTGCGCCTGGTCGTGCAGGCCGGGGCGCACCTCGACGACGCGCACCTGACCCTGCACTGCGAGCAGGCGATCCGCAACTACGACCCCTGCATCTCCTGCTCCGCGCACTTCCTGGATTTGCACCGTGTGGACCTCGACGTGACGAGAAGGTGAGACCAGTGAGTCAGGACCCGCAGATCATCGTCATCGGTGTCGGCACCGAGCTGCGCGGCGACGACGGGTTCGGCGCCGCGGTCATCGAGGCCCTGCGGGTCCAGCCCGGCCTCGGCGGCCGGGTGCAGCTCGCGCGCTGCGACGGCGAGCCGGCCCGGATGATCGACCTCTGGGAGGGCTACCGCTGCGCGCTGGTCGTCGACGCGGTACGCGGCGGCGCGGAACGTTACGGCTTCGTCTATCGGCGCGACCTGACGTCCGACGCCGTACCGCCACGGCCCGGCGGAGCGCGGCGGCCAGAGCCGCGCATCGGTGGCGGCGGCAGCAGCGTTGACCCCCACTCGGGCACAAGCGTCCGCGCTTGGACCGAGCCGGAGGGCAACAGCCATGCGGCCGGGCTCGGTGCGGCGGTGCGGCTCGGCCAGGTGCTCGACCGGCTGCCCGGCCGGCTGATCCTCTACGCCGTGCACGGCCGGGAGTTCCGGCTCGGCGCGCCGCTGTCCCGGCCGGTGTCGATGGCGGTTCCGCAGCTGGTGAACCGGATCACCCGGGAAGTGCTCGGCTCGCTTCCGCTCGGTCATCGGGCCGAAGGTCCCGGCTCGTCGCGGCCGGGCGGCCCTGCCAGAGTGCTGTCCCCGCGCGCCACGCTGAGGATATGACCGTTACGCCGCCGCATCTGCCGCACGCCCACTACGGCCACCCGGCGCAGGGGTGCACAGGCCGCCGCGACGACGACGCGCCGACACCGCGCCCCGGCCACGAGCGGCGGCGCTGGGAGGTGCGCGGCACCGTGCAGGGCGTCGGCTTCCGGCCCTTCGTCCACCGGCTGGCGACCGAGTTGGCGCTCAGCGGCCGCGTGCGCAACACCGGCGGCACGGTGCTGATCGACGCGGAAGGCCGCCCGGCGACGCTCGACGCTTTCGAGGCGCGGCTGCGCGCTGAGGCCCCGCCGCTGGCCGTGATCACCGCGCTGGTGCAGCTGCCCGCGCGGGTCGGGGGTATTGCGGCGGGGTTCGTCATCGAGGAGTCGTCGGCGTGCGAGGCCGAGCAGGGCGGCGGCAGCGCCGGGACCGGCAGCGGTGAGCCGACACCCGCGCACCGCGACGTCCCACCGGACGCGGCGATCTGCGACGCGTGCCTGGCAGAACTCTTCGACCCGGACGACCGGCGCTACCGGTACCCGTTCATCAACTGCGTAGACTGTGGCCCGCGCGCCACCATCATCGACGGCCTGCCCTACGACCGGCATCGCACCGCGATGGCCGGATTCGAGCTCTGCGACGCATGTGCGGCCGAGTACCGCGACCCGGCGAACCGCCGCTTCCACGCCGAGCCGGTCGCCTGCCCCGACTGCGGCCCGCAGCTTACCTGGCGCGATGGCGCGAACACCGCGCCGGGCGAGGAAGCCGTGGGCGAGAGCGCGCTGAGCGCCGCGATCGCGTGCGTGGCGGCGGGCGACATCATCGCGCTGAAGGGGCTCGGCGGCTACCAGTTCGTCTGCGACGCGACGAACGAAGGCGCGGTCGCGCTGTTGCGCAAGCGCAAGCACCGGCCGAGCAAGCCGCTGGCCGTGATGGTCGCCGACATCCGCACGGCGGTCCGCTACGCGCCGCTGGGCGCAGCCGAGCACCGAGTGATGACGGGCCCGGTACGCCCGATCGTGCTGGCCGAGCCGCGCTTGCCGCAAGGCCGGGCGCCGATCGCCGCCTCGGTGCGCTGCGAGAGCCCCACGCTGGGGCTGTTCCTGCCGACCACGCCGCTGCACCACCTGCTGCTGCGCGCGCTCGACCGTCCGCTGGTGGTGACCAGCGGCAACCTCGGCGGCGAGCCGATCGTCATCGACGACGAGACCGCGTGGCAGCGGCTGCGCTCGGTCGCGGACGGCGTCTGCGCGCACGACCGGCCGATCCTGGCCCGCTACGACGACTCGGTGACCGCGATCATCGCCGACCGGCCGACCATCGTGCGCCGCGCCCGCGGTTACGCCCCGGCGCCCCTACCGCTGTCGGTTCCCGCGCGCCGTCCGCTGCTGGCGGTAGGCGCGCAGCTCAAGCACACCTTCACGCTCGCGCACCGCGCCACGGCCATCACCAGCGCACATATCGGAGACCTCGAAGACGCGGCGACGCACGACGCGTTCACCCGCAGTCTGGCGCGGCTGAGCCGCCTGCACGGGATCGCGCCCGAGTACGTAGCCTGCGATCTGCACCCCGGCTACCTCTCGACGCAGTACGCCGCGCGCTTCCCGGAGGACCGGCGGATCACCGTCCAGCACCACCACGCGCACATCGCGTCGTGCGCCGCCGAGCACGGGCTCGAGGACGTGATCGGCGTCGCGTACGACGGACTCGGGCTCGGCGACGACGGCACGCTGTGGGGCGGCGAAGTCATGGTCGCCAACCTGAGCGGCTACACCCGCCTCGGCCGGTTCGCCCGCGCCCCGCTGCCAGGTGGCGCGGCAGCGGTGCTGCGTCCGGCACGGATGGCGCTTGGCTACCTCGCCGGGCTGGAAACGCTCGACAGCCCGGACGCGAACTCGCACCGTGACGGGAAGGCCGTGACATTCGACCCGGACGCGGTGCGCCGCTTCACCGACCGGCTCGATCCCCCCGAAGTGTCCACCCTTCTGCGGATGATCGCGCGGCGGATCAACAGCCCGGCCGCCTCGAGCGCGGGACGGCTGTTCGACGCTGCCGCCGCGATCCTCGGCCTGCCCGAGGCGCTGCGCCCGGGGGGCCCGGTCAGCTTCGAGGGCGAAGCGGCCATCGCATTGGAGAACGCGGCGGCCGGCGTCTGCGCGCCAGCACTTCCCTGGCGGCTTACCCGCGCCGACGGACTGTGGGTCTACGACCCGCGCCCGACGCTGGCCGCGCTGCTCGACGGCGTCGCCGCGCAAGTGCCGGTCTCGCGGCTCGCGGCGGGCTTTCACGAGACGATCGCCGAGGTGACCATGGCGCTCGTCAAATGCGCGGCGCGCGTCGTCGGCGCGAAGCCGGTCTGCCTGTCCGGCGGCGTGTGGCAGAACCGCAGGCTCGCCGCGACCGCCATCTCAGGACTCGAAGCATCGGGCTTCGATGTCTTCATCAACCAGCGAGTCCCCTGCAACGACGGCGGGATCAGCTACGGACAGGCCGCCGTCGCCGCGGCCAGGCTTCAGGACCGGTGAGCGGCATGTGCCTGGGCATTCCCGGAAAGATCGTGCAGATCCGCGACACCGACCCGTTCGCGACCGCGCTGGTCGACTACGGCGGCGTACGCAAGGAGGCCTGCCTCGCTTACATCCCGCAGGCGGCGACCGGCGAGTACGTGATCGTGCACGTCGGATTCGCCATCGCCCGGGTCGATGAAGCCGAAGCGCTGCGCACGCTGGACGTGCTGCGCGCGATGGGCGACCAGGTCGCCCAGGAACTCGGGGAGCCGCTGCGATGAAGTATCTTGACGAGTACCGCGACCCGGCGCTGGCGAAGCGGCTGCTGGCCGAGGTCCGCGCCGTGGCCACGCAGCCGTGGCGGATCATGGAGGTCTGCGGCGGCCAGACCCACACCCTGGTGCGCCAGGGCATCGACGAACTGCTGCCCGCCGGAATCCGGATGATCCACGGACCGGGCTGCCCTGTCTGCGTCACCCCGCTTGAAACCATCGACAAGGCCCTGGCGATCGCGGCCCGCCCCGAGGTGATCTTCGCGTCGTTCGGCGACATGCTGCGGGTGCCCGGCTCGATCACGTCGCTCGCGCAACTGCGCGCGGCAGGGGCCGACGTGCGGGTCGTCTATTCGCCGATGGACGCGGTGTGCCTCGCGCAGGACAACCCCGACCGGCAGGTCGTCTTCTTCGCCATCGGCTTCGAGACCACCGCCCCCGCCAACGCCGGCGCCGTCCTGGTCGCCGAGCGCCTCGGGCTGCTGAACTTCTCGGTGCTGGTCAGCCACGTGCTGGTGCCGCCGGCGATGACCGCGATCCTGGAATCCGAGGACTGCGAGGTGCAGGCATTTCTCGCGGCTGGGCACGTGTGCGCGGTGATGGGCTGGACCGAGTACGCGCCGCTGGCCGCGAAGTACCGGGTGCCCATCGTGGTCACCGGCTTCGAACCCTTGGACCTGCTCGAAGGCATCCTCATGGCCGTGCGGCAGCTGGAGGAAGGCCGCGCCGAGGTCGAGAACCAGTACGCCCGCGCCGTGCGCCGCACCGGCAACACGACCGCGCAGGACGCGATCCGCCGCGTCTTCCGGCTCACCGACCGCACCTGGCGCGGCATCGGGCAGATCCCAGCCAGCGGACTGACACTGGCCGACGCGTACGCACCCTTCGACGCCGAACGACGCTTCGGCACCGGGGACGTCCACGCGATCGAGGAACCGCGCTGCATCGCCGGACGCATCCTCACCGGCCGCTCGCTGCCGACCGACTGCGCCGCATACGGCACGGACTGCACCCCGCGCAGACCGCTCGGTGCGCCGATGGTGTCCGGCGAGGGCACCTGCGCCGCCTACTACACCGCAGGACGCAAGCCATCCACCGAGCCCGCCGCGGCCGACCTGACCAGCACCCTGAATCGCAGGTGAAGGAGGCACCATGTCAGTCATCAACGACCCCGTCCAGGCCACCTGCCCGCTGCCACACGCCGAACACGAACGCGTGCTGCTCGGCCACGGCTCCGGCGGCCAGCTCTCCGCCCAACTGCTGCGCGACCTCATCGTGCCCGCCCTCGGCGCCGCAGCGGCGGAAATCTGCCTCGACGACGCCGCGATCATCGACCTCGGCCCGCTCGCGACACCCACCGAAGCCGCCAACGCCGTGCTGACCACGGACTCGTACGTCGTCGATCCCCTCGAGTTCCCCGGCGGCGACATCGGCACCCTCGCCGTACACGGAACGATCAACGACCTGGCGATGCGCGGCGCACAACCCCTCGCCCTCGCCATAGCGCTCATCATCGAAGAAGGCTTCCCGCTGGCCGACCTGCGCCGCATCGTCACATCGATCGGAAAGGCCGCCGAGGCGGCCGACGTGCCCGTCGTCACCGGGGACACCAAGGTCGTCGGACGCGGCGGCGCGGACAAACTGTTCATCACCACCACCGGATTCGGCCGCCGCTCGCCGCGGGCCCGCTGCGCCGCCACCGCGATCCAGCTCGGCGACGCCGTCCTGCTCTCCGGTCCCATCGGCCTGCACGGCGTCACCGTGCTGGCCGCACGCGAAGACCTCGGCTTCGACGCCGACCCCGAGCTGCACTCGGACACCAGGCCGCTGCACCGCCTCGTCCAAGCCATGCTCGACACGGCCGGTCCCAACCTGCACGCCCTACGCGACCCGACCCGAGGCGGCCTCGCCTCCGCCCTCAACGAACTCGCGCAGTCCTCGGACGTCGGCATCCTGATCGAGGAAAACGCGATCCCGATCCCGCCGGTCGTCGCAGCAGCCTGCGACCTACTCGGCCTCGACCCCCTGCACGTGGCCAACGAGGGCTGCGCCGTGGCCTTCGTCCACCCGGTACACGCCGACGCCGTACTCGCCGCGATGCGCGCCCGCCCGGAAGGCGCACAGGCCGTACGCATCGGCACAGTCATCGCCCACCACCCCGGTCGCGTCGCGCTCCACACGCTCGTCGGCGCCTACCGCATCATCGACATGCTCGTCGGCGAACAACTACCCCGCATCTGCTAGCGCTGGTGCCGGGCAGGAGCACCCGCCCGGCACCTTTGCTGCTTCTGGTCGCTAATCGGCCCTGAGCGGTCGATCAGCGCGGCGTCATGAACTCCTCAGCCCGCACGCGCAGATTCTTACTCGCGTACGACCGGAACGAGCCCGCCGCCACCGTTTCATCCCAGTAGTCAGTGAGCAGCGGAGGCACGGCCGCAGCGAGGATCTCGGGTCCGAACTGCGGGGCTCCACGGCCACCGGGGAAGTCGTAAGCCGAGTTCTCCACGACGACTGCCGGCACCACCGTCAATCCGCGCCGCAGCAGGCCCGCCGTGCGGTGATATCCGTTCTGCAGGTAGTGGTACCCCTGGTAACTCGCCACCGAGAGGAACGGAGATCCCGTCCCGACGATGAAGGTCACCGCACCGTCGACCACCTGAGCCCCGTGGAGGCGCAGGTTCGGATCCGTCGAGCTGAACGTGAAGCCGCGCCCGTCGTTGTCCTGCGAGACGGTGACCGGGGACATCGCCGGCTGCGAGGGCAGGCAGAGCTCCACCAGAGCGGACTCGTTAGTGGCTGCGGCGGCGACCCTGTCGTCCATGCCGTCGGTGAACACGAGCTTCTGGACAGCGATGACACGGGTCAGATCGACCCACTCGATGCGGATCGGACGCGGCGAGAAGGCAGCGTGCACCTCCGGGCGGCTCGCCACCGCATCGAGAAAGGTCCGATCTCCAGACACGATCGGGGACTCCAGCGCAGCGGCCCCGCGAGCGATCACGGCAGCGCGGAGCGCCGCGTGCTTGGCCGCCGTGGCGTGCGCCTCCTCGGGTGCCGCTCCCGGGTAGCTCAGCAGCGTCGGAACAGCTTCCTCCGGCGAGAGCCATCCGGCCAGCACGCGCAATTCACGCAGTGCGCCGACCTGCTCAGCAGCAGGTGTGGCCGGAATGTCGATGACATCCTGAGACATATATATCCTCACGTCTTGGCCCTGAACAACACAGGGCGTCTGCCGAGAGGATGTGGCGGGATCATTCCGCCGCACTGTAGGGTTACTGCGCGTCCCAAACGCAAGAAAGGCCCTGGTTCTCGGTCTAGACACCCGATGAGCCGGGGTCTTTCGGTTAATTGTCGCCATGGTAGCCGCGACCACCGACAGTCCCGCACTTACGGACTACTAGGTGTGGAGGCTCGCATGGATTCCTCTGCTACATCTTGTGGAACAAAGGGTTAGACAGGCCCTCAACCACAGTCAGTATTCAGGCTGTCTCGATAGAGGGGTTACTCCCGAGTAAGCTTCGCGAACCCCGGAGCGGCAAACGTCGCCGCGAAGTGTCCCGTCCCTGCTTGTAGCGGGGACGTCCGCATACCGGAACTCTAGCAGTCCGGGTGGCCGAGTGCTAACAACGAGCCGCCGACCGAGCGCCCCTGTATCTCATTCCACGAGTACGGCTACGCCGTTCTTCTGACTCTCTGCCAAATCGGCCGAGCACGGCCGACTCGGACGCATCGCGTAGCGGGTCGCGGTCGTGAGGTGGCCATCCACAAAGGTCTTCCGGCTGACCTCGGCGGGACGTACGACCGTGTCCATCATCCGACAGCAACGTGACACTGAAGAGTGAGAAAGCAATGGCCAAAACAGACAACCATCGAAGATTGCCGATCCGCGCGAAGGCCATACACAGGCTGGCGCGGCAGTATGCAAGGAGCCCACACAATGAACGAGTACGAGCACCCACGTGTGGTGGTCGGTGTCGACGGCTCGCTGTCCGGTCTGGCCGCCATCCGCGCCGCCGTCGCCGAGGCGCGCCGCCGCAGGATGCCGCTGCTCGGCGTGCGCACGCGCACCACCGGGATCGCGTGCGTGGATTCCACCGCGATGGCAACGGCTTTCCTGGACGCGCTCGGTGTGATTCCCGCCGACGTCCAGGTCGAGTTGCGGGTCTCCTGGCTCTCGATCAGCGAAGCGCTGTGCGCGGCCGCCGCCGATCCGCAGGACCTGATCGTGGTCGGCGCCAGCGGCAAGGGTGCGTGGCACGCGTTCTGGTCCGGCTCGGTCTCGCGCGCCGTCATTCGGCATGCTCGCTGCCCGGTGCTCGCCGTCCCAGCGCCGGAGATGTCGCGCGCCGTGCGCCGTCCGCACCGCTGGCGCGGCCGTGGCCAGTGGGATCCCCTACGGGAACTGGAAGAACAACGGCCTGAGTTGCACGGCCGGCCTTACTCGGGCATCTGATCCGATTTCACGATCGAGGTGGCTGCGATGACACAGAGCCCCTTGACGCCGCGGCGCATCGTCGTCGGCGTCGACTCCTCCGACAACGCGCTGCACGCCGCGCTCTGGGCGGCGCGCCAGGCGGCTGACCTGCACGTGCCGGTGCTGGTCGTGCACGCGCTCGACCTCGGCGCAACCAGCGTCTACTCCGAAGCGGTCGGGTACACCCAAGCGCGCCGCGATGACGGTGCCGCGCTGCTCGGCCGTGTCGTCAGCGTGATGCGTGAGCGGTTTCCCGGCGTGCCGTTGGACAGCGAACTGTCCGACGCGAGTGCACCGGAGACGTTGATCGCGCTGAGCGGGGAACCAGACCTCGTGGTGACCGGCACTCGCGGCCACGGCGGTTTCGCCGGCCTGCTGCTCGGCTCGGTCAGTCTCAAGCTCGCCGCGCACGCGCACGGCCCGGCGGTCGTGGTGCGCGGCGCACAGATCGCCGATCCGTACAACGAGATCGTCCTCGGCGTCGAGCCGGACCAGGCCGAAGCGCCGATCCGGTTCGCCTTCCAGACCGCGTCGGCGCTCGGCGCGATGCTCACCGTGGTGCGTGCCTGGTGGCCGCGCGTGACCTACGGCGGCTACTACCTGGAGGACATCGACCTCACCGAACGCCATCAGGCCGAGCAGGCCGAGGCGCTGATCAGGGGGCTGCGGGAGGAGTACCCTCACGTCAAGGTCGGCGTCAGCACGATGCGCGGCAACGCCGTGCCGATGCTGATCGAAGCGCCGCGTGACGCGCGGCTGGTGGTTATCGGCGCACATCGCAAGCGCAGCTCACTGTCGGTCGGCGCTGGTTACGTCGCGCAGGGCCTGTTATCACACTCGCCGACGCCGGTGGCCGTCGTCCCGATCCGCTGAGCCGCGTAGGGCGCTCGAGGTGGAAAGCTGCGGTCACCCGATCACTCGACAGGTGCTCGGCGCAGGCGACGCAGGTACGGGTCCGTCCGCCGCGCCGGGGTGACCTCGGCGTCGCCACCGACGACGCGCACGGCGCCGCATTCGGTCAGCAGGAGGTCGAGACGCAGCGAGGCGATTTGAGGAAACTCGTCGGCGAGTGCTGCGACACGTGCCAGCAGATCGGTCAGGTTCGCGCAGTCGGGATTCGGCAGTGCGCCGATCGCTCGCCGGCAGAGGCCGGCCAGGTCCTCGGCACCGGCCAGGGCGAGCAGCGTGGCACGCGGGGCCGAGTCGTCGACACGCGCGCAGGTGAGCAGCGGGCCGAAGAGGAAGTCCTGCCAGGCGATGACGGTCAGCCGACGCGTCTCGCGCTCGAACCCGCCGGGCCCGGTGTCGCCGCGTGCGGCCGTCACGCCGAAGGCTTCGAGTAGCGCGGAGCGTTCGGCCGGGGTCAGTGCCTTGCCATGCGGTGACGTACTGAGGCAGCCCTCGATGACGCGCTGCGCCGCCGCGCGGTCGGTTCCCTCCAGCGCGGGCGGCGGATCGTCCGGGCGGTCGCGCACGGCGGCGGCCGAGGCGGCGACAGCGAGAGCGGCGGCAGCGGTCGCGGCGTCGTTGTAACTCGGCACGCGATCACTCGGCAGGCCTGCTGCCAGGACGTTCGTTCCGGGACGCACGGTGACGGTTTCGGCTTGCTCGGCGTGCACGACGACCAGCGGGATCTCGCGCCGTGGCGTGGCGTTCGTGAGCGCGATTCGCTGAGAGGACATATCCGCCGTAGCGGGACAGTTCGCCGCAGCGGCAGTACCAGAGGAAGCGGTCGGAGCCAGGGCGACGAGCACGGCGTCGCAGGCTTCGGATTCGGCCGCCTCGGCGAGCGCGGCGGCGAGTTGCCCTGCGTCCGCCTGTAGCGTGAGGTTGGCTGCCGTCACGACATCGAGGCCCGCCTTGACGCAGGACTGCACGGCCAGGCTCACCATGCCGCGGGTGTTGCCGAGCACGGCGACACGTCGCCCGCGCGGTGCCGGCTGATCTGCCAGCAGTGCTGCCGCGCAGATCAGCGCGCCGACAGACGGCACGGCCGTGATCCCGGCCTGTGCGTAGAGGGCGGTGCGCGGCTGGCTCGGCGACTGTTCGGGATCGACCGCGAGCAGCGGCATCCGGCGGGAGAGCGCCCGCGCGGTGCGGGCGAACTTGCGCGGGTTGCCGAACGACTCGACGTGCAGCAGCCCGAGCCGGATCTCCGGATCGCCCTGCCAGTGCATCAGCAGGTCGTTCGCGCTCACGTCGTACTTGTCGCCGACCGCCGCGAAGGTGGCGATGCCGATACCGAGCCGGCCCAGGTGGCTCAGGATCGTCAAGCCGACGCCGCCCGACTGCACCGCGACCCCGACCGGCCCCGCGCTGAACGGTCCCGGCGCCAGGCTCGCGTTAAGCCCGCCGGGCGCCGTTGTATCGGGCGCTTCCGCGGCCGCGTCATCGACCTCTGCGCGGGGTATGACAGTGTTCACGACGCCGAGGCTGCCCGGGCCGAGCAGCCGAATGCCCCCTGCGCGGCAGGCTTCGAGCAGAGCGCGTCCCGTCGTGTCGTCGAACCCTGTCGATGTCGCGATCACGGCCCGCACGCCGCGCTCAGCGCACGCGCGCGCGGCCCGGACTGCGAGCTGCGGCGAAGAGGTGATCACCGCGAGTTCGGCTTTGGCGTCCGCGTCCAGGTCGGCGCCGTCTGGGCCGGTGAACCAGACGCGGCCGGTGAATCCGCGTAAGTGCTCGCGCAGCGCCGCAGTCGTCGCGTCAGCCGGGTCGCCGATCACCGCGATGGAACTCGGCGTGAGGAGGTGGCGCAGACTGGCGTCGTCCGCGATGCGCTCGCGCCGCGCGGCCGCGTCGAGCAGTGCGACGCGCTCGGCCGCGCGCACGTCCAACTGCACGCTCACCACCAGCGTGTCGCAGTCCCAGGACCTGTCCACCGGCAGGCCCAACATGGTGAACACCTCGATCATCGCGCTGTTCTCGGCCTGCGTGACGGCGGTGAAGCGCTGAATCCCCGCTCGGGCGGCAGCATCCGCCAGGTGCTCGGCCAGCAGCGTGGCCATGCCGTGTCCCTGCAGCCGGTCCGCGACCGCGAACGCTATCTCGGCCTCCTGCGGGTCCTCGGCGCGGATCCATTCGGCCAGCCCGACGACCTCGCCGTCGAGCAGGCCGAGGAGCGCGCCGCGCGGCCTGGGTATCCCCGGGGGCGCCGGCGAGCAAGCCGCGTCTGCCATCAGCCTGCCCGGGTACTTCACGTAGCCGAAGAAACGGCGGTAAACGCTGGTTCTGCCGAGTGCGGCGGCGAAGTCGTGCACGGCCTGCCAGTCGTTCGGCGTGGCTGGCCGAATCAGTACACAGCGTCCATCGGTCAGCAGCGCGTAGGACGCGGATGGGGCGTGGTCCGCGTTGGACGCGGACGCATGGGAGCCGCCCGGCAGAGTGCCGACGGGCCCGAGGTCGGCATCCATCGCCCCGATGTCCATCGCGGACCGCCTTCCTGCGCGCGCCTAGAAGATCGGCCCCGGGTTGAAGGCTTCGATCTCCACCGTCTCGTTGTCGCGTCGGTCCAGCTCGTCGACGACGTCCACGACTCCGCGCACGACTCGTGCGTGACGCACGGCGTGTGCGGCGTAACGACGCTCGATGGGGCCGACCAGCTTGACGACGCCCTCGGCGACGCGCACCTCGATCTTCTCCAGGTCCTCGTCGGGTACGTACGCTTCGAGGCTACGCAGGACGTCGGACCGGATCTCGCGGTCATCGCGCAGGTATGCGTGCAGCAGGTCGCTGCGCGAGACGATGCCGACCACCACGTCGCGGTCGTTGACCACCGGCAGGTGGCTGACGGCGTGGCGCTCCATCAGATACGCGGCGCGTGCCACTGCCGTCTCCGGCGTCACCGTGACGACGTCGGGAGTCATCAAGCGGCCGGCCGTCGCCGCGTCGCTGCGTGCCTGGGCACGCCGGCCGCGGCGGGAGAGCAGTTCCCACAGCTCGGACTGGCCTTCGGCGTTCGCGGCCTGCTTGGCGATCAGGTCGGTGCGCGAGATGACACCGATCGCGTGCCCCATCGAATCGACGACGGGCACCGCGCCGATGCCGCGACTGAGCATGATCGCCGCGATCCGGCGGAACGGCGCGAACGAGCGGACGGTGACCACGTCCGTGGACATGACGTCGCGTACCGCGGTGGTGTCCAGTCCCGCGGCGTGCATTTCGGTGGGCGTAAGCGCGGAGCTCATCGGTTCACATCCTTTCGGGCCGGCGCGGCATGGCCGTGCGCGATCGGCACCAGTTGACGTTTCGGGTAGATGGCGCGGCCGCCGACCAGCGGCGCGCTCTGCGCGACCTCGACACGCTTCGGCTCCGGTTCGGCGGTGTCGGGCGCCGGATGGCGTTCCGGAATCGGGATCACCACGACCGGGCACGTCGCGCGGGCCGTGCAGGCACGCGCTACGGAGCCGAGCATCGGGCCGCGGAAGGTCTCGCCGTCACGGTCGCGGTGGTGGTCGGCGTGTCCGAGCACGAGCATGCGCGCGCCGATCGCGCAGCGCACCAGCACCTGGCTGGGCACGCCGACCTCGAAGAGGCGCAGCGTGGGATCGATGCCGCTCGCGGCGATCATCCGCTTGACGGCGGCCGCGTCGTCGGGCCGTGCCGACTGCCCCAGTTCGTCCGCCTCGTCCGAGCCGGAGCACGCGTAGGGCGCGAAGCCGTGGGAACGCGGGTCGAGCACGTGGACGGCGATCAGCGGTGCGCGATGCGCCACCGCTTCGCCGGCCGCCCAACGCAACGCGGCCAGCGACGCCTCGCCGTCGTCGAGTCCGACGACGATGGGAGCCGCGCGACGTGGCCGCGGCACCGTGCTGAGTGTTTCCGGACCGGCGGACATGGGACCTACTCCTGCCAGATCCGCTGCTGGTGGTCGGGCGCGTCGGCGACGGCGCGAGTGATGTCGCGTGCCGTGACCACGCCGACGACGCGCGCGTCCTCGTCGAGGACGGGCGCCGCGTCCAGCTGGTACTCGGTCAGCGTCCGGGCGCAGGTGCGCAGGTCGTCGTGCGGGCGCAACGCGATCCACGTCGCGCAGCCGAGGCTTTCGACCGGGGTCGCCTTAAGCCGCTTGAGGTCCAGCGGCCAGAGCCCGGCCAGGTGCCGGGCGCCGATGACGCCCACGTACTGCCCGGCGCCGTCGACGACCACCACATGCCGCGCGGGACCGGTCAGAAAGCGTTCGACGACCTCCCACACACTGGCATCGCTGCGCACGATGCCGCATGGCGCGCTCATCAGGGCCGAGGCGGTTCGGGATTCGAGTATCGCGAGGCTGTTGCCGGTGGCGTCGGTTTCCATACTTCGATCGTGCCGCCGCGCCGGCGAAGCGGTCAGGGACATTAGACCTACGGCCGCGCGCCGATGGTCTCGTCCGCGCGCGCCGCCAGCCAGCGACCGGTGACGATCATCAACGGGATGCGGAATCAGGTGCTCCTTAACGCCCGGCGCCCACGGCACCGGGCCGTCCAGCCGGGCGTGCACCAGCTGCGCGGCGTCGGTGACCAGTTGTGCGGTACCGGTCACCACGACCGACCAGCCCGACCGGGCGACCCGGTCGAACGCGTCGGTCTCGAAGGCGACGACGGCGCCCCGCACCGCCTGGCCCAGCGACGAGGTCGAGCCCGTCCAGATCAGCACCGCTCCCCCGCGCACCGCGTAGTTCACCGGCCGGATCGCCGGCAGCGCGCGCCGGGTGTACACCAGCCGGCCGACCTCGCGCGTCTCCAGCAGCGCGATGGCCTTGGCCCGGGAAAGCACCTCGAGCCCGTCGGCGTCCATTTCCATGGATTGATTCTCTGTTGTGGTGCGCGCGGTCGACAGTGCCATAGGTCCGTGTTCGGGCCGCCTTTCGCGTGCGACAGTGGAAAGTGGTGACAATTGGAGGCAGGCGGAGGCGGCCATGGGCGCAGTGCTGCGAATTCCGTGGGACGACGCGCTGACGTCGTACGACTTCGGCCACGACCACCCGCTCGCGCCGGTGCGCCTGGAGCTGACGATGGCGCTGGCCCGGCAGTTCGGCCTGCTCGACGCGCCGGAAGTCTCGTTCGAACCGGTGCGGCCCGCCGAAGACGAACTGCTGGAACTGGTACACGCGCCGCAGTACATCCGCGCGGTCAAGAACGTCAACCACATCGGCTACGGCGAGCGGCTGCGCTACGGCCTGGGCACCGACGACAATCCGGTCTTCCCCGCCATGCACGAGGCATCCGCGCTCGTCGCCGGCGCAAGCGTCGCCGCCGCCGACGCGGTGTGGTCCGGGCGCGCCCCGCACGCGGCGAACATGGCCGGCGGCCTGCACCACGCCATGCGCGAACACGCCTCCGGTTTCTGCCTCTACAACGACGTCGCGATCGCCATCGCGCGCCTGCTCGACCAGGGCGCGCAGCGTGTCGCGTACGTCGACGTCGACGCCCACCACGGCGACGGCGTCCAGGCGGCGTTCCACGACGATCCCAGGGTTCTGACGATCAGCCTGCACGAGCATCCCAGCACCCTGTTCCCAGGCACCGGCCTACCTAGCGAGATCGGCGGGCCGAGGGCAGCGGGCATGAGCGTGAACGTCACGCTGCCGGCGAAGACCCGCGACGCGGCCTGGCTGCGCGCGTTCGAAGCCGTGGTGCCCCCGCTGCTCGCCGCGTTCGAACCGGAGATCCTGGTCACGCAGCACGGCTGCGACAGCCACGCGTTCGACCCGCTGGCGCACCTGATGCTGACCGTGGACGGGCAGCGCGCGACCGTGCAGCGGCTGCACCGACTCGCCCACGAACACACCGACGGCAGGTGGGTGCTGTTCGGCGGCGGCGGGTACGCGGTCGTATACGTCGTGCCGCGGATCTGGACGCATGTGCTGGCCGAGGCGGCGCACCGCCCCATCGCGCCGCACGCCAAGCTCCCGGCGGCGTGGCGTGCACTGGCCGTCGAACGCACCGGCCGCGCCGCGCCGCCGACCATGTCCGACGGCCAGGAGCCGGCGCCGGCCCCATGGTCCAGCGGTTACGATCCGGCGAGCCCGCTCGACCAGGGGATCCTGGCGACGCGCCGGGCGGTGTTTCCGCACCACGGCCTGGACCCCGCGCACTGACCGTCTACAGACCCGAACGGCCGACGATCCGATGACGCAGCCGGTCGACCACTGACACCACGCCGTCGATCTCACGCACCATACGCACGGTATCGCGGGCGACGAACTCGTTTTCCGTCTCGCCGTCCAGCGTCACCACGCCATCGCACACGCGCACGTCGATCGACTGCGGGTCGATGCACATGCTGTCGCGCAGAATGTCCTGAACGACCGCCTCGCGGATCGCCTCGTCGGAGCGCAGGAACGGCTTGAGCAGATCGCCACGGCTGACGATGCCGACCAGGACGCCGTTCGCGTCGATCACCGGCAGGCGTTTGATCCCGTACTTGCGCATCAGCCGCGCGGCCTGCGCTATGGCGGTGTCCGCCTTCACGGTGATCGCCGGCGCGGTCATCAGCTCGGCCGCCGATAGCGCCTCGGCCTTGGAGTGCAGGTCGCGCCCTCGCCGAGTCAGCAACTCCCACGGCTCCGGGTATCCCTCACCCCGCTGGGCCTCCTTCTCGATCAGGTCCGCTTCGGAGACGATGCCGCGCACCCGGCGCTGCTCGTCGACGACCGGCACCGCGCTGACGCCGTGATCGAGCAACACGCGCACAACGTCCTTGTAGGGCGTGAAATCGAGGACGCACACCACGTGACGGGTCATCACATCGTTCACACAACCGCCGTGCATCCGCTCTGCCTCCGATACATTCGGTGCTCTCGATGTCTCTGCCATCTGACGCTTCCGCGCCGCTCAGCTCCCGGCCTCGTGCACCGGCACGACCGCGACCGGCGACTCGGCGAGTCCGAGCAGCCCCTGCACGATCGGTCCGACGCCGAGCGAGAGCGGCCCGAGCCGCCGGTGGGCGCCGACAACCGTGAGGCGCGCGTCGCGCGAGGCCCCGGCGAGCACCGCGGCCGGATGCCCGCGCAGGACGCTGATCTTCACCGGCACGCCCGGGTACTCGTCACGCACCGGTTTCAATACATTGACCATGTCCTCTGCCGCGAGACGCGCGAGGATGTCTGTGTCGCTGAGGTAGTCCTGCGCGTGGGCCGGATACGGCGCCCAAGCGTGCACGGCCCGCACGCCGGTGCCGGCGCGCGCGGCCGCCTCGAACGCGAACCGCACGGCGTCCGGCGACTCGTGGTGCTCCATCCCCAGCACGACCTCACCCGACCGGCTTCCCTCATGCCCAGGCGAGCGCAGCAGGACCACCGGGCAGTGGCTGTGCGCGGCCACCCGCAGGCTGACCGACCCCAGATATGAACCGGCGAACCCGCCGCGTCCACGCGTGCCGACGACCAGCAACTGCGCCTCGCGGCTGGCGCCGACCAGCGCGCCGGCCGGCGACTGGTGAGCCAGTTCGGTGACCAGCTCCAGCTCGGGATGGGCCTCGCGCACGCGATACTTGGCCTGCGCGAGCACCCCCAGGTGGCTGGCGCGGTCAGATTCCGCGACCAGCTCGTATTCCGGCCCCGGCAGCGCCGAGCTCGGCGCGGCGTCGACGGCGTGGATCAGGTGCAGCGGTACGCCGCGATCCGCCGCCTCGGCCGCGGCCCACGCGGTCGCCCGCACCGCGAACTGCGAGGCGTCGACCCCGACGACGACCGGCCGCCGGTCGCTCGACGGCCGAGCCGCCTCAGCCGGCGCTGATGGTACCGTCCGCGGCAACGATCCGGTGGACGGCGACGATGCGGTCATGGGGTCCTCCCGCCTTCGAACGGTCCGGGCCGGAACCCGCCTTCGGTCCCGACACGGCCGCTCATCGTTACCACTCCTGCCACTCCTCGGGTCGCCCCGGTTCTCCTGCCGACGCCGCGCGCTACAACAGGACCTTGTTGTCGCGCACGATCGGCAGTTTGGCCCACAGCGCTCCGAGGCCGAGGCGGCTGCCGGTGCCGTATGCGGCGATCGCGATCAGCGCGAGGGCGTCTATGACGTGATCGTCGACGAAGGGGTTGACCGAGCGGGTCGCGCTGCCGTCGGCGGCGTGCTGCGCGGGCGGGTAGACC
>JBKOWZ010000294.1:0-12754 GCA_046724665.1 Actinomycetota bacterium | reverse complement strand
CAGCAGCCTCACATGGCGCGGCCGCCCATGCCGCAGCCCCAGCCACCGATTCCCCAGCCGCAGCAGCAGTTCCCGTCGCAGCCGCAGCCTTATCAGCAGCCTGCGGTGACGCAGACCCTGGCGCCCCAGCCACCGGTTACGTCGTCGGCCGAGCAGCCGACGACGGTCATCCCCACGGCCTCACAGCCGGCTGAGATCCAGGACAAGACGCAGATCGAGACGAATACGGAGACGGAAACGGCGGCCGAGGCGCCGACACAGCGGATCCAGCCGTCGTCAACGGACCAGAGCTAGGCATAGGCGAGGTACGCGCACGTGGCTGCTGACGGCGTACTGATCGCGTCGGACGGCCGCGCGGTCTGGGCGTGGGTCGCGGTGCAGATCGATGCTGCGGCGGACCTGACCGAGGCGCAGGAGTACTCCGCGCTGCCCGAGCCGGAGCGCCGGACGAAGGCGGTGGCGGCCGAGACCGCGTGGCTGGCCGGGCAGTGGGACACGGAGCACGCCGCACGCATCGAGCTGCGTTATCGCACCGAACCGAGCGTACGGCGGCTGGCGTGCGCGATCCTCGGACGCGTACTCGCAGGCAGCGAGCACGAGGCGCGGGCCGCAGCGCTCAACCTGCGCACGCGGCTGGCCGACCTACCGCGGCACGTACGCGCCACCGAGGTGACTGACACCGCCGACGTGGCGCGCTGGCTCAATCCGTTCACCCCCGACCTGAACGGTCTAGCCGAGATACGCAAACGCATCCGCGCTGCCCCGCCCAACCGCCCGGATGCGGGCGTGCGGTATTACACCGCCGTACAACCGTTTACCGCAGCGGCGCCACCCTGGGAGCCGCTGTGGCAGGCCATGGCCGCGCAGCCCTATCCGGTCATGCTCAGCGTGGGCCTGGAGCCGTATCGGGTCGGCACCGACATCAGCGGTTGGCTTAACGAGATCGCCACGCAGTACGGGCGCCTGGCCATCCCCGGCGAGACGCCCGAAGGCATCTACGGCGGCCGCAACAGGCTCGCGCCCGACGCCTTCGCCACCGACGCGGCTCGTCTGTACATGGACGCCGCACGACGCTACTCCGGTCGCGCCTTCCGCATGCGGATCACGCTGGCCTCCCCCGCGCCACTGAGCGACGCGCTCGCCGAACTGGCCGCCGCGACGATCTCGCCACCCGAACGCGCTAAGGACGATGCCGTACTCACCACCACGTTCCACGGTCCGGCACACGTTGTCGTCCGTCCGACGGAAGCGGAACTGGAGGTGGCAAAGCGCAATCTGAGCACACTCGACCTCGCGCACTGGGACGCACGGTACGCCGCCGACCTACCTGAGCGGCCGTCCTCAGGGGTGCGACTGCTGGCGGAGTTGGTCGATCCACGGGAAGCGAGCGCCGCCCTCAGGCTTCCGCTGGCGATTCACGGCTACATGCCGGGCTTCCCGGTACTGCGGCCAAGCCTGCCGCTGGAGATCTTCTACCGCCCGACCGGACCGCAGCTCACGCTCGGCCGCCAACTCGTCGGCGGCCGCCAGAGCGCGCCGCTCGGCATCGCACTGCCCGACCTGACCCGGCACGCGTTGTTCGCCGGCACGACCGGCTCTGGGAAGACCAACAGCACGCTCGCGCTGTGCGAGCAGCTGTGGCGCGACCACCGGATCCCGTTCCTGGTGATCGAGCCGGCCAACACCACGCTGGACGACTACCGCTGGCTCGCGACGCGGCCCGGGTTCGAAGAACTGCTCGTGCTGACCGTCGGCAACGAGGACGTCGCCCCGCTGCGCCTTAACCCATTCGAGGTACCGGTAGGCGTCCGGATCGGCAGCCACATCGCGGGCCTGCTCGCCTGCTTCGATGCGGCATTCGGGCTCTGGGACCCGCTGCCCACGATCTACAACCGCGCGCTGCGCGCCACCTACGCGAAGCGCGGCCTGGTCTACACCGACCGCGCGCGTCCCGAGCACCGTGACGCCTGGCCGACGCTTGCCGACTTCGTCGCCGAGATGCGGACGCAGACCGAACGGCTCGACTACTCCGGCGAGGTGCGCTCGAACATCGTGGCCGCCTCGCAGCTGCGCGCGGAGTCGCTGGCCGAGGGTGCGTGCGCGAGCACACTGGACTGCCGCGTGTCGTACCCGATGGCGAACCTGCTCGGGCGGCCGGTCGTGCTCGAACTGGCCGACGTCGGCGACAACGAGAAGGAGCAGTCGCTCATGACGGCGCTGGTCCTCCAGACGATGACTGAGTACTACAAGGCCGGGCGGGCGGAGAGCGGCGCGCTGGCGCACGTGACCGTGATCGAGGAGGCGCACCGGCTGCTCGGCCGACCGACCGCGCAGAGCGGCGACGCGAAGGAAGGCAACGCGCAGGCCCGCGCCGCGCAGGCGTTCGCCGACACGCTCGCGCAGAACCGCAAGTATGGCGAGGCGCTGGTGATCGTCGAGCAGGTGCCCGGCAAACTCGTGGAAGACGCATATAAGAATACGAACCTGAAGCTCATGCACCGGCTGCCGGCCGAGGAGGACCGCAGGGTGCTCGGCTCGGCGATGACGTTCTCGGCGGACCAGGAGCGTTACGCCGCGAGCCTGCCGCCGTTCACGGCGTTCGCGCACTACGACGGCCTCGATCGCCCGGCGCTGATCCAGGTTCCGGACGTACGCGCCGACGCGGCCAAGGCCGCCGGGCTCGCCCGCGCGCCGCTGGCCACGGATGCCGAACTGGCGCAGCGGTTCCGCTCGCTCGCGGCCGCGACACCGGAGATCGACGAGGCCATCGCACCGTTCGCCGAGTGCGTCGGCTGTCAGCACCGGTGCGCGTTCCGGTCGCGTGCGGCGACGGCGATGCAACCGGAGCACGTCGCCGAGTTCAAGGTGCGCGTTAAGGCGTATCCGAAGACAGCCGCGGCACAGCGTGAGTGGTGGAAACAGATGACGGCGTGGGTACGCACCGTCGCGGACAGAGTCCCGCTGCACACGGCCGCAGACGCAGCGGATGCTGCCCTTAGCAGCGCCGACGATGCGGCGGAGGCGCTGGCACAGGCCGACTACGAAGCCTGCGTGTTGGTACACATCGGGCGTGGTGCGTACCGGCGCGGCGTGCTCCCGTGGGTCGCACGGTTCCGTACGGCGCGTATGGAGGCTGGAGGGCAGAGCAGTTGAGCGAGCAGGACGACAAGCCGCCGACCAGCGAGTCGAGTGATTCCAGTACAGATAACGCCACCAAACAGGAGGATGAGGCGCCGCCACCCGCCGAGCCGACGGAAGAAGAAGGTGGTGAGGAGGTCTCCCAGCAGAACGAGCAGGAGGAACAGAACCAGCAGGGGGAACAAGAATCCAACGACGAGGAGACCGCACCGCCGCTGCCAGAAGGCACAGAAGTCGATGAGCAGGCGGGCGAGGAGGTACCGGAGGTCGCTGAAGCGGCCAACGTGGACACCGAAGACGTGGATACCTCAGCTGCCGAGGGCGCGGATACGCAAGGCACGGATACGGATACCGCGGGCGAGGGTGGCGAGCATCCGTTTTCTCCCGACCTCGAGCGCCATGTCTTCGAAGGCGAGTTCAACGCTCACGGGAACCCTGTGGGCTACCACCATCGTGAAGGCGGCGTGGACGAGGGCGATTTCAAGGTCGATGACGCCACCAAGTCGCCGGTGGATCAGCACGGCGTCTACGAGGCCGACTGGACCGGGACAGCTCCGGACGGCACCGAGGCGACCAAGAACAGCTCCTTCTTCCCGGACTCGTACAGCAAGGAAGACGTGCGCGACGCCGTGCGTGAGGCGTTCGACAACCGGACTTCGCCGTCGCCGAGCAACCCGAGGCTGTGGGAGGGGACGACCAGCGACGGCATGACCATCCAGGGGTACGTAGGACCGGGTACCACTGTCGCGGACGCGACGGAAGACGACATCAGGACGGCGTTCCCGGTTTGGCAGGGTAGGTTCCTGCTATGACGCTCGGAGGCATCGACATCGAGATCAGCGTGAACGAGCGGGGCACCGTCTCGGTGAGCGCCCCCGAGCAGTACCGTGCATTGGCCGCGCTGCTGGAGACCGACCTGCGAGTAGAGGGACCGCACCTGTACAAGGTGCTCGCCCGCCTGTACGTGCGCGACGACAACGCATGGAAGGTCAGCGGTAACTCGTGCACGCTCACCGTCCGGGGCGACAGCGTAACGATCGTCAACAACGTTACCGAGGACCAGACAGACATGACCCGGGATCAGCTGCTCGATGCCCTAGAGCAGCTGCGCGACGAACTGGCCTTCGCTCGGGCCAGGCGGCGCTCCAGGCAGGCCTGACCAGGCCACCACAGACACGCGTCGGCCGTCGTACACGAACTTGCTCGCGTACGACGGCCGACGTCGGTCAGTCCTGGTTGAAGAACCCGGGATCGGCGGACGGGCTCTGCGCGCCGTCCATCAGCTCGGTGCCCTGCGGCGAAAGCAGGAAGACGCGCGAGGCGACCCGCTCTATCCCACCGCGCAGCGAGAAGATCAGGCCGGAGGCGAAGTCGACGATCCGCTTCGCGTCGGCCTCCTCCAGGTCGGCGAGATTCATGATGACCGGGATGCCGTCGCGAAAGAACTCGCCGATCACCTTGGCGTCGGTGAAGCTCTGCGGGCGGACGGTGGCGATCCGGTAGCCGGCCTGCGCGGCGGGCTCCTCGCCGTACCACCGCTCGCCGTCGTCGACCGGCACCAAATGCGGGGCGGTCGCCCTGCGGCTCGAAACCATCGCACGCCTCCTTTCCAGACCACGCTGCCATCGTCAGTTCACTCCCCGACAGCCGAGCTCACGCCGGGTCGGACCCGCGTGGACGCCGCCGAGGAGTCACTCATTCGAGTGTTTCTCTTCTTGGTGACCTACGCTAGCCGGTTTTTGCCCTGGACGACTCGCGACGCGCCGAATCTCGCTTGAAGCAGTCGGCCACCCGGATACGCGCTCTGGCGCTATGTCAGGTTCGCGTCGGCGTATGCCGCCATTGCATCACTTGCGCTCGTCAGTGGCCGTGATCGGGCGTGATCCCCTTGAATTAATCGAACAATTCTTCGATACCGCATTCCGCTTCTTCGCCCATTTCGACGAAGTGGAACCGGGTCCTCACGCCGTGTCGCATCACGCCGTCCGTGCATGGCAGCGAGCGAGCAAGTCAGCCTGCGAGCACCCCTCGACCAGCCGGATCGGTCCGAATCAGGCTGTTTGGACCTCCAACCAGCCGATATTCGGCTGATCGTAGGTTCGCCGAAAAGAAGGATCAACACACCGGATCCGTGCCTCGGCACGACGGGGCCTCGTTGGGCTGCACGTGGCGCTCTCGGGGCCGGCCGGACCGGGACGCCGCGTGCCCTCAGTAGTCCGTGAAACACCGCCGTGCGTTCCGCTACCGGACCGCGGCAAGGAGGAATTCGATGAAGCTCAAGAAGTTCGCCGCGCTGACCGCGGCCACCGGCGGCATCGTGCTGGCCGGCGCCGGCGCCGCGCTGGCCGACACCTCGGCCGACGGCTCGGCGTACAACTCCCCGGGCGTCGGCTCGGGCAACAACGTGCAGGTCCCGGTGCACTTCGCGACCAACGTGACCGGCAACGCGATCAACATCATCGGGCTGCTCGACTCGGTCATCGGCAACCACAGCGAGAACTGACCGCAGGCCCGCTACGTCCGGCCGTCCGCGGAGCCCGGCCCGCCCAGCGGGGGCCGGGCTCCGGTTCGCCGCGGCGGACGCCCGAGCCTCAGCCAGGCTGAGTCGACTTCGAAGACATGAGGTTCACACGCATGCACTACTCGACCAAACGACGTGTCCTGCTCGGGATGACCACGGGCGGCCTGCTGGTGACCGGCCTCGGCATGGCGAGTGCTCACGCCGACACGAGCGCTACCGGCACCACGACACGTTCACCCGGCATCGGCTCAGGCAATCTGATCCAGCTGCCGGTCAACGCACCGATCAACGTCTGCGGCAATCAGCTGGATGTGATCGGCATCCTCGATTCGGTAACCGGCAACACGTGCAAGAACGACAGCGGTGCGGGCACTGCCGGCGGGTCCACGTCAGCGTCAGGCACGGCGAAGCGTTCTCCGGGCGTAGGTTCCGGCAACCTCGTCCAGGTGCCGGTTAACGCACCGATCAACGTGTGCGGCAACCAAGTAGACGTGATCGGCATCGGCAACACCAACCACGGCAACTCCTGCGTGAACCACGGCGGCGGCCCGACGACGGCGTCCGGCGGCGCCAGCGGCTCGCCGGGAATCGGCGCGGGCAACCTCCTCCAGGTGCCGATCAACGTGCCGATCAACGTCTGCGGCAACCAGGTAGACGTGATCGGCATCCTGAACTCGGTCGTCGGCAACTCGTGCGTGAACGGCAGCGGGGGTCAGCCACCACAGCCGTGCCCGTCGCCCACACCGACTCCGACGGGCACGGTCTGCGGCTGCCCGCCGCCGCCTCCCCCGCCCCCGCCGTGCCCGCCGACCGGCAAGCGCTTGCCCAGCCGGGCGCACTGACACGCCGTCAGCCATGTCCAGCTGTCTCCGGTCCGCTCCCCATGCGGGCCGGAGACACTGTCTTCTACTCCCGCGCTTCAGGTCCGCGCGTCCATCGAGCGGCAGACCGCCGACCAGACCTCTTTCGCCGAAACTCCCTGCTCGAGCGCCTGGTGCACGGTCCGGCCGCCGAGCTCGCTCATCACATGGTCGCGGGCGAAGGAGTCCACGTAGGCGGGCCCGAAACGCTCCGTCATCCGCTCCCAGAAAACCGTCAGCCGCACGCCGGGAAGCCTACCCGCCGAAATCTGTCAGTGGCGGCGGCGAAGATGGACGTATGGGTCTTATGGACGGGTTCGCCGAGCCGACACGGCAGTGGTTCAACGGCGCGTTCGCCGAGCCCACGGCCGCACAGGCGGGCGCGTGGGAGGCGATTCGCGGCGGCCACAACGCGCTGGTCATCGCGCCGACCGGCTCGGGCAAGACCCTGGCCGCGTTCCTGGCCGCGCTCGACCGGCTGGCCTTCGGGCCGCCGCCGGCCAGCGAGAAGCAGCGGTGCCGCACCGTGTACATCTCGCCGCTCAAGGCGCTCGGCGTGGACGTGGAGCGCAACCTGCGCGCCCCGCTGGCCGGGCTGCGGCAGGCCGCGGTGCGCGCCGGACTTCCCGAGCCGGACGTGCGGATCGCGGTGCGCTCCGGCGACACGCCGTCGGACCAGCGGCGCAAGTTCCTCAGCGCTCCCTCGGACATCCTGATCACCACGCCCGAGTCGCTGTTCCTGCTGCTGACCTCGCAGGCCAGGGAGGCACTCGGCGCGGTCGAGACGGTGATCCTGGACGAGGTGCACGCGGTCGCCGGAACCAAACGCGGCGCGCACCTGGCGCTCAGCCTGGAGCGGCTGGACCACCTGCTGCCGAAGCCCGCACAGCGCATCGGGCTGTCGGCGACGGTGCGCCCGGCCGAGGAAGTGGCGCGATTCCTCAGCGGCACCCGACCGGCCACGATCGTCGCCCCGCCCAGCACGAAGCGCTTCGACCTGCGCGTCGTGGTCCCGGTTGAGGACCTGACCGCGCTCGACGCCGTGGACACCGACCCGGAGGCGGTCCCGGCGGACGAGACGGGCCGGCGCAAGGCGTCGATCTGGCCGCATGTGGAGAACCGCGTCGCCGACCTGGTCGAGGAGCACACGTCCACGCTGGTCTTCGCCAACTCGCGTCGGCTGGCCGAGCGGCTGTGCAACCGGCTCAACGAGATCCACGCCGAACGCATAGCGCTCGAACTCGCCGTCCCGGTCGCAGCAGGAGCATCCACGGCGTCCGCAGTCCCGGCCCAGGGCTTCCACGTGCCCGCGCAGCTGATGGGCCAGGCGGGCTCGGCCGCCGGCGTGCCGCCGCTGCTGGCCCGCGCACACCACGGCTCGGTCTCCAAGGAGCAGCGCGCCGAGGTCGAGGAGGAGCTCAAGGCCGGGCGGCTGCCCGCAGTAGTCGCCACCTCGAGCCTCGAGCTCGGCATCGACATGGGCGCGGTGGACCTGGTGGTGCAGGTGGAGTCGCCGCCCTCGGTGGCGTCCGGGCTGCAACGCGTCGGCCGGGCCGGGCACCAGGTCGGCGCGGTCTCCCGGGGCGTGATCTTCCCCAAGTTCCGCGGCGACCTGCTCCAGGCGGCCGTGGTCGCGGAGCGGATGCGCGGCGGCCGGATCGAGGCCATCAACCTGGTGCGCAACCCGCTGGACGTACTGGCCCAGCAACTGGTGGCGATGTGCGCGGTGGACAGCTGGGACACCGACGAGTTGCTGGGCCTGGTACGCCGCGCAGCGCCGTTCGCCACACTCACCGAGTCGGTGTTCGAGGCGGTGCTCGACATGCTGGCCGGGCGTTACCCCAGCGACGAGTTCGCCGAGCTCAAGCCGCGGATCGTGTGGGACCGGGAGGCGGGCACGGTCTCCGGGCGCCCGGGCGCGCAGCGGCTCGCGGTCATCTCCGGCGGCACCATCCCGGACCGCGGCCTGTTCGGCGTGTTCCTGGTCGGCGGGGACGAGAAGCGCGGCGGGCGGCGGGTCGGCGAGCTGGACGAGGAGATGGTGTACGAGTCGCGGGTCGGCGACGTGTTCACCCTCGGCACCTCCTCCTGGCGGATCGAGGACATCACGCATGAGAAGGTGCTGGTCTCGCCCGCGCCGGGGCAGCCGGGGCGGCTGCCGTTCTGGAAGGGCGACACGCTCGGTCGGCCGCTCGAACTCGGCCGGGCGCTCGGCGCGTTCACCCGGGACCTGGTCGGGCTCGCACCGCAAGAGTCCACCGAGCGGCTGCGGGAGGCGGGCCTGGACGAGTGGGCGGCGGGCAATCTGCTGGCCTATCTGTCCGAGCAGCACGAGGCGACCCGGCACGTCCCGGACGACCGGACGATCGTGGTCGAACGCTTCCACGACGAGTTGGGCGACTGGCGGGTGGTCATCCACTCGCCGTTCGGGGCGCAGGTGCACGCGCCCTGGGCGCTGGCGATCAGTGCGCGGCTGCGCGAGGAGTTCGGCTTCGACGCCCAGGTGATGCACGGCGACGACGGGATCGTGCTGCGGCTGCCGGAAAGCGACTGGGAACAGCCGTGGGCCGACCTCGGCCTTGAGCCGTCGAACACAGTGGATTCGAACGGCGACCGGCCGAATGTAGAAAATGTGTTCGATACGTGTGCGCGCTTCGCCCCGGACGAGATCGAACAGCTGGTGACCGACCAGGTCGGCGGCTCGGCGCTGTTCGCCGCCCGGTTCCGCGAGTGCGCCGGCCGCGCGTTGCTGCTGCCGCGCCGCCGCCCCGGACAGCGCGTTCCGCTCTGGCAACAGCGGCAGCGCGCCTCGCACCTGCTCGGGGTGGCGGCGAAGTACGCCTCGTTCCCGATCGTGCTCGAGACGGTGCGCGAATGCCTGCAAGACGTCTTCGACGTGCCCGGCCTGATCGAGCTGCTCGGCGACATCGAGGCGCGGCGGGTGAAGGTCGTGCAGGTCGAGACCCCGGCGCCGTCGCCGTTCGCGAAGTCGCTGCTGTTCGGCTACGTCGCGCAGTTCATGTACGAGGGCGACTCGCCGCTGGCGGAGCGTCAGGCGGCAGCCCTGAGCGTCGATCCCTCGCTGCTGGCCGAACTGCTCGGCCAGCCGGAGCTGCGGGACCTGTTCGACACCGAGGTGCTCGGCGAACTCGAGGCGGAGCTCCAGCACCTGACCCCCGACCGGCCGGCCCGGGACGCCGAGGACACCGCCGACCTGCTGCGGCTGCTCGGACCGCTGTCCACGGACGAGGCGGCGCGGCGCGGCGTCGAGGCGGCGTGGCTCGGCGAGCTCGAACGTACCCGGCGCGCCATACGGGTGCGGATCGCCGGCGAACAGCGGTGGGCGGCGATCGAGGACGCGGGGCGATTGCGGGACGCGCTCGGCGTACCGCTGCCGGTCGGCGTCCCGGAAGCGTTCACCGAGCCGGTCGTCGATCCGCTGGGCGACCTGATGGCCCGTTACGCACGCACGCACGCCCCGTTCCCGGCGCGGCAGGCGGCCGAGCACTTCGGCATCGGCGTCGCCGTGTGCGTCACCGTACTTGAGCGTCTGGCCGCCGAGCGGCGGGTGATCCGCGGCGCGTTCCGCCCGGACGGCGGCGGCGAGGAATGGTGCGACGCCCGGGTCCTGCGGCGGCTGCGCCGCCGTACGGTGGCGGCACTGCGTCAGCAGGCCGAACCGGTGAACCCGACGGCGCTGGCCCGGTTGCTGCCCGCCTGGCAGAACGTCGGGCAGCCGGGTGAGCGATCGGACCGCAGGCTGCGCGGCGTGGACGGGGTACTGCGCGCGGTCGAGCAGTTGGCCGGGGTACCGGTGCCGGCCTCGGCACTGGAGCGGCTGGTCCTGCCCTCCCGGGTGTCGGATTATCAGCCCGCGATGCTCGACGAGCTGACCTCCGGCGGCGAGGTGGTCTGGGCCGGAGCCGGGGCGCTCGCGGTGGACGACGGCTGGATCGCGTTGGCCCCGGCGGCGATCGCGCCGTTCGTGCTGCCGGAGCCGACGCCGCTCGACGACGCGTCGCCGGCGCAGTGGGCGCTGCTCTCCGCCCTGGAGCGAGATGCCGGCCTGTTCTTCCGGTCGCTGGTCGAACAGGTCGCGCAGTCCGAGCCCCGGCGCCAAGCGGCGCGCCCTGACGGGCCGCCCACGTCCGGTGGGGACGCGGCGAACCCCCCGGTCGATCCGGCCGACGTGCTGGCCGCGCTCTGGGAACTGGTGTGGGCGGGCCGGGTCACGAACGACACGTACGCACCGGTGCGTGCGCTGCTCGGCTCGGGCCGTACCGCGCACCGGGCGAAGCGACCGACCCCGCGCGGCCGGTACGCGGCGATGCGCTTCGTATTGGCGGCAGCGGCCGCCCCAGTCCTGCCGAGTGCGGTGGCGGCGACCGCCGTGGGCCGCTGGTCCCGGCTGCGGACCGCGATACCGTCGGCGGACCCGCGCGCCAAGGCGGCATCGGCGCAGGTATTGGGCGAGGTACTGCTCGACCGGTACGGGATCGTGACCCGTGGCTCGGTGGGTGCGGAGCGGCTGCCCGGCGGGTTCAGCGCGGTGTACCGCGTGCTGTCGGCCTTCGAGGAGGCGGGACGTTGCCGCCGCGGCTACTTCGTCGAGGGGCTCGGCGCCGCGCAGTTCGCCGCCGATGGAGCGGTGGACCGGCTACGGGCACTGTCCAGCGAAGCCGGTGAGCTTGGCGGGATCGGCGAGACTAGCGGGATCAGCGGGATGAGTGAGGACAGCCAGCCAGACAATCACACTGGCAGCCGCACAGTAGGTAGCGCGACCGGCGGCCGCCCAGACAGTCGCACAGGCAGTAACGGAAGCAGTCACGGGGGCAAAGGCGGTCGCACACCGACGACGCTGCTCCTCGCGGCAGCCGATCCGGCCAATCCCTACGGAGCGGCCATCCCGTGGCCCGATCGCCCACCCGCGCGGCGTCCGGTCTCAGCGCCATCGGCGGCAGAGACAGTGTTCGCAAACACGGCAATCAGCGCAGCGGCCGGTCAGGGGCACAAACCGGGACGCAAGGCGGGAGCGCTGGTAGTGCTGGTAGACGGCGAACTCGTGCTCTACGTCGAACGCGGCGGCCGCACGGTGCTGTCGTGGACCGATTCGCCGCAGCTGCTGGTCAGCGCCGCAGAGGCGGTCGCGGCGGCGGTGCGCGACGGTCGGGTCGGCGCGCTTACCGTAGTCACCACCAACGGGATTCCCGTGCTGTCGGCCGGTTCGAACGCCACGCCGACGCCGGTCGCCGCCGCCCTGGTAACAGCCGGATTCGCCATGTCCCCGCAAGGACTGCGCCTGCGCGCCTAAAGCCTGTTCAAAGTCCCGTCGGAGTCGCATCGCGTGTCACGCACGCTCGCTGCGTTGTCGGGTTATCCGCATACTCCTGGTACGCGGACGCCCCTCCGCCTTGCGATCGCACGCGCCAGACGCCACGCCCTACCCGACGCTACTTTCGAACAGGCTCACAGGCTCTAGGCCACCCGGCTTTGCCAGCGCCGTGTCGAAACCATGGCGCCAACTGCGGCACCCGCCTCGAACCTCATCGCTTCTCGGGTCGCGCCGTCCAATGATCGGGCCCGTTGGCCGGCGGAGCCGGGCGCCGCTGGAGCCGGAAGACGGCCGGAGTGCCGAAGCGTCCTACCGAGGCGACCACGAGCCAGTGCTCGACCTGCGCCGGCTCACGCGACTCCACTCCCCTTCCCACAACCTCGCCACCTCGAGGTTCACTACTGTGCTGTTCACCACTCCCCTGCTCACCACCGCGCTTCTCACTGCCGCGCTTCTCACTGCCGCGCTGCTGACTGCCGCGCTGTTCACCCCCGCGCTGCTCGCCGCCTCGCTGCTCACCCCCCTGCCCCTCACCACCCCGCTCCTGCTCACCGTCCCCACTTCGGCGATTCGCCTGCCGGGGCATTGACCGACGCCGCTCAGTGTCCGGCTCGATCCACCGGCCGAGGATCTCGTGCACGACGTAGAGACGACCCCCGAGCAGGAAGTACACCGGTCCGTCGCCGCCGCGAAGGACGTCACAAGGCTCGGCGTCTACTTGTTCTGACATCGCGATCGTCATGGCTCCCCTACCGTCTGAGTGCTCGGACTGGCGGTGGTACACGGACCGGTGGTGCATAGTGCCGCCCGGAGAGGGCGGCTTCGGAGTCGTGGGGGCGCGGCGGGGGCCCGCCGGCGGCCCCCCCCCCCCCCCCGGCGGGCGGGCGCCCCCCCCCCCCCCCC
>JBKOWZ010000266.1:0-9171 GCA_046724665.1 Actinomycetota bacterium | reverse complement strand
CCCGCGAATGCAGCCCTAAGATCAGCGCGTGACCTCACCCCCTGCGGCCGCCCCCGACCGCGCCGGGCCGTGCGTCCTGCTGGTCACCGGCGTCTCCGGCAGTGGCAAGACCACGGTCGGCGAACTGCTCGCGCGGCGCCTCGGCTGGCAGTACGCGGAGGCCGACGACTTCCACCCGGAGCGGAACCTGGCGAAGATGGCCGCCGGCCGGCCGCTCGACGACGCCGACCGGCGCCCCTGGCTGGCCGCCATCGCCGCCTGGATCGACGCGGCCAGCGCGTCCGGCCGGCCCGCGGTGGTCAGCTGCTCGGCGCTCAAGCGCAGCTACCGCGACCAGCTGCGTGGCGGCCGCCCGAACGTGCGGCTGATCTATCTCGACGCCGACCAGCAGACCATCCGCGAGCGCCTGGCCGCGCGGCGCCACCACTTCTTCCCGGCCGCCCTGCTCGACAGCCAGTTCGCGGATCTCGAACCGCCGGCCGACGACGAGCACCCGTACCGTGTGCCGATGACCGTGGACAGCGAGCCGGCGCAGATCGTCGAGCGCTTGCTCGCGTCGCGGATCTGTGACGAATAGCCTCCCCGCACGCCCGCTGTCGGTGCGGCCCGCAAGAATGGCCGCGTCTCCAACCGCCAGCCACGACCCGGCAAGGCCCCAGTGCGCTACCGTCCAGTGCTGTCGGCCCGGCCCTCCCCGGAGAGTCCTCCATGATCACTGTCTCCACCGTCAACGTGAACGGCATCCGCGCCGCCTCCCGCAAGGGCCTGGACCGCTGGCTCGAGCAGACCGCCGCGGATGTGGTCTGCTTCCAGGAGGTGCGCGCAGAGCCGGCCGAGATCCCGGCCGCGCTGCGCGAGCCCGAGGGCTGGCACGTGCTGTTCGCCCCGTCCAGCGCCAAGGGCCGCTCCGGGGTGGCGCTCTACAGCCGGATCGAGCCGCTCGAGACCCGGATCGGCTTCGCCTCGGCCGAGTTCGACACCTCGGGCCGCTACGCCGAGATCGACCTGCCGACCATGACCGTGGCCAGCCTCTACCTGCCCTCCGGCGAGGTGGACACCGAGCGGCAGGTCGAGAAGGAGCGCTTCATGGCCGAGTTCCTCGAGTACCTCAAGGCGGCCAGATCCCGCGCCGAGGCGCGCAACCGCGAGCTGGTCGTCTGCGGCGACTGGAACATCGCGCACCGCGAGGCCGACCTCAAGAACTGGCGGACCAACCAGAAGGCCTCGGGCTTCCTGCCGCACGAGCGTGCCTGGCTCTCCCGGGTCTTCGACGAGGCCGGCTACGTGGACGTGCTGCGCGCCCTGCACCCCGAGGGCCCCGGCCCCTACTCGTGGTGGTCGTACCGCGGCCGCGCCTTCGACAACGACGCCGGCTGGCGCATCGACTACCAGATCGCCACGCCCGGCCTGGCCAAGCTCGCCCAGAGCGCGACCATCGAGCGCGCCGCCGAACACGCCGAGCGCTGGTCCGACCACGCCCCGGTCACCGTGGTCTACGAGGCCTGACCGCCACGGGCCCGAGCGCGGAACTACGCGGGCTGCGCCAGCGGCAGTCCGGCGGCGGCGGCCGCGCGCGCCAGGGTCTTGTCATAGGTGATGAAGTCGGTCAGCGCGTCGCCGACCTCTCGGGCGCAGACCAGGTGGATCGCATCCAGCGAGCCGACGTGGGGGTCATCGTCGTACACCGCGGCGGCGGTGAACACCGCCCGGTCCACCACGAGCAGGTCGATCCGGTCGAGCAGCCGGGCGGCGGCCGTGAGGCGCTCGTCGCGCACGGCCGGATCGACGGCGAGCCGCCGCTGCGCATCGTGGCACGAGCGGCGCACGACCCTGACGACCTCGGTCAGGGCGAGCTGGCAGCTGAGCATCTGTGACCGGCGGCCGGCGAGGTACGCCTCCAGCGCGGGTGTCTCCTTCTCGGCGAGGACCAGCTTGACCAGAGCGCACGAGTCCAGGTAGATCAAGTGCGCTCCTGCGCGCGCATCGCCTCGAGGATCTCCGTCAGCGTGGACTGTCCGGGCTCGGCCGCCGGCAGGGACTGCCACGCCTCCAGGTCGTCGCGGCGGCGGGGCTCGAGTCGGCCCGCGGCGATCAGCTCCGCCCTGCGCCGCTCGGCCGCGGTGAGCGGTACCAGCCACGCGACCGGTGATCCGTTGCTGGTCACCGGAACCGGATGGTCGATCCCGGCCACCTGCTCGACCGTGAGCTTGCCGAGTTCGCGCATCGTCAGGGCGAGGATCGGCGCCCCGAGCTCACGCGGCCGCCGCTCCGGACGAGGCTTGGGCTTCGGGCCTGCGGGTCGATTGTCCATGTCCGACAGTATACGTCGCCGCCCGACGGATGGCCTGTCCGTCGGGCGGCGAAGGCGGGCGCCCGGCCGATCTTCCGGCCGGGCGCCCCGGTGGTGCTGTGGCCGCCTGGCGTCAGTCGTCGGAGTCCGAGGACGGGACGAAGGCGCCGGGGACCTGGTCGGGGGCGAAGATCTCGCTCTCGCCCGGGTAGGGCTTGGTCCAACCGTGAGTCTCGTACCACGTGAAGTGGTCCATCTGCTCGGGGTTGGCGTAGTCCGGGGTCGCGTTCGGGCCGGTCAGCCGCTGCTGCGCCTGCCAGGCCCTCCACTGGTCCACCACCTGCCGCTCGGCGGCCGGGACGGCCGTGGACGGCTGCGCCGCGGCGAACTGCGCCGGCACGGTGTCCGGGCCGCAGGACGGCTGCTGCGCGAGGCCCGCGGTCAGCGACGTGCGGTTCGGCACCGCGTTGAACGGCGTGTAGTCGGGCGTCTCGGTGAACGCCGCCGCCATCGGGGTGGCCACGGTGTCGAGCTGGTTCATCGGATGGATCCCGAGGATCTGCTCGATGGTGCGGACCATGGTGATCTGCGAGTAGTAGTGGCTGTCCACGACGCCGTGCCGGGCCCAGGGGCTGATGATCTGGATCGGGGCGCGGTGGCCGTCCACGTGGTCGAGGCCGGCCTGCGAGTCGTCCTCGACGACGAAGATCGCCGAGTCCTTCCAGTACTCGCTGTGCGAGATCACGTCCACGATCTGGCCGGTGGCCAGGTCGTTGTCGGCGACCTGGGCGGCCGAGTTGGGCGGGCCGCCGGTGTGGTCGCTGGACAGCCAGAACATGTTCAGCGCGGCCGGGCCGTGCTGCTGGAAGTCCCGCTGCCAGATCTGCTCGCGGTAGATGTCCGGCACCGCGGTGTCGAACTTCGGGAAACCGGGCACCGACACGTCGTTGAGCGACGGGATCGGCGACGAGGACAGCAGCGGGTACTGGGTCGCCGCGCCGGTCGCGGCCATGTTCCGGGCGTCGCAGTAGAGGTTCTGCCACGTCGCCTCGGCCGGCTTGGTCAGGAACTGCTGGAACTCGCCGAAGTCGCGCACCGTCTTGCCCGCGGCCTGGGCGCCGGTCCAGATGAAGCCGGAGGCCTGGTGGCCGAGGGCGTCGTCCTCGGTGTCGTAGCTGCGCAGGTACTCGCCGGCCGAGGACTCGGTGTACTCCGGGTCGTCCGCCTGCATCAGCCAGTTGTGGCCCTCGGCCGAGTTGGTGCCGACGTCGTAGGTGTTGTCGTAGAGCCCGAACTGCCGCTCCATCGCGTGCTGGTTCGGGGTGACCGCCTCACCGAACTGGGCCAGCGTGGGGTCGCCGTCGCCGCGCGGGTCGTCGCCGAAGACCTGGTCGTAGGTCCGGTTCTCCTTGACGATCAGGAACACGTGCTTGATCGTCGAGGGGTCGCCGATCCGCGCCGGCACCGGCAGCGGCTTCTTGTTGCCGTTGTCCGTGGCGTACTTGACCGAGTTGTTGGTCCAGCCGTTCGCCTGGAAGACCTTGTCCGTGTACGCGCGGATGTCGCGGTCCGCCGGCAGCGTGAACCGCTGGAGGCTTGAGGTGGTGTCGTGGGTGTTGTGCCCGGCCGCCACGGTCGGGCGGAAGGCGTCGATGCCGCGGGTGTTCGAGACGACCACCTGGTCACCGACCACCGCCACCTCGGTCGGGAAGTAGTCGGTCGGCAGCAGGCCGACGTAGCCGGCCGGCTGCTGCGCCGAGGTGAACCGGTAGACGGCCACGGCGTTCGCCCGGCCGAGGGACACCAGCAGGTGGCCGTCGCGGGTGAGGGCGATCGCGTCCGGCTCGTAGCCGATCGAGGCCTCCGGCCACGGCTGGGTCGAGATCGTCTGGACGACCTCGTCCTTCGCCGTGTCGATGACCGAGACGGTGTTGCTGTTCGTGTTGGCCACGAACAGCGTGCCGCCCGCGGCGTACAGCGCGCTCGGGTGCAGGCCGACGCCGATGCTCGCCACGGCCGCCGCCGGGTCGGCCGTGTCGATGACGCTGACCGTGCCGGTGGTGGTGGAGCCGGTGAACTGGCTGGCCGGCACCTGGGTGCCGTACGAGTTCAGCGTCTCGTCGCCCGCGACGGCGGTACGGCCGCCCTCGTTGCCGACATAGAGCTTGTCGCCGATCCGGACCAGGCTGCGCGGCGCGTTGCCGGTGTTCCAGCTCTGCGTCACGGCGCCGGTCGCCGCGTTGATCGCGACGACGCGGTTCTGGCCGTTGACCGCCGCGTAGACGGTCGAGCCGTCGGCGGAGAACGCGACCTGGGAACCCAGCGCGCGCTTGTCGCCGTCGGCCGCGATCGGCACGTTGACCGGGTTGGCCAGCGTGCCGTCGGCGTTCACGGTGAACTTGGTGAAGCCGTCGGCCCGGCCGAGCCACAGCGTCTTGCCGTCCGGCGAGTAGACCGGCGGCGCCTGGCCGACGTCGTTCCCGCTGATCTTCAGGTTCGCCGGCGAGGACTTGCCGATCACCTGCTGGACCTGCCAGCTGCGCAGGTCCACGATGACCATCGCGACTCCGCCGTCGGCGACCGGCGCGGCCAGGTGGGTGCCGTCCGGGCTGACCGCCGAGGCCATGATCTTGCCCTGGTTGACCACCAGGCGCTCGCCGATCGGGTTGATGTACTGATCGCTCGAGACGACCCGGCCCTGGTCGGTGAGCTGACCGACGTGTTGCGTGCCGAGTTGCTGCGTCGATGCCGAACCGATACTGGCACCGGTGAAGACGAGCGCGATCGAGGCCACGCCCGCCTTCGTCAGGCCTCGCCGGCCACGCTGCCCGGCGGGCAGGCCGTGGGTCTTGCCTGCGGGCCGTCTGCGGCGCGTTACTTGCATTGAGCCGTTCCTTCCTTAGCGAGAAGGGAGCAGATCGACATCGCTGTCGAACTGCCAAAGCGGGTTCGGTTCGTCCCCGTCCGGGGTGCGAACCAGGAAGTAGCCGTTCACTTCCTTCGGCCCATCGCCGTCGGCGATGTACCGCCCGTTCGCGGTGACGTCGAGCTGGTAGATCGCCGTACCGGTGATCGCGACGCCGGGGATGTGCCAGGAGACCGTGCAGCGCCAGTCGGTGCCGGGGCCCTCGTCCGCCGCGAGGCCGTCGCCCTTGACGCACGCCGCGGTCGCCTGGAGCTGCGCCTCGGTGACCGGCGGCCGGTGCAGTTGCTCCTCCTGCAACCGGTAGAGGTGGGCGAAGACCGTGGCGAGCGAGCGTTGCAGCTTGTCCTTGGTGATGCCGGAGCCCGCCGCCCCGGTCGAGACGGCGACCAGGCCGATCGTCGCGGCGAGCAGCGCGGCCAGCGGCAGCGCGCCGACGGTCAGCGCCCTGCGGCCGGCGCCGTCGTCGGTCGGATTGGTGAAGTCGCGCCGCAGGAACAGCAGGTACGCCAGCGCCGTCGCGACGGCGGCCCAGACCAGGCTGACCGCGACGCCGATCAGCAGGGGTCGTAGTTGCTGCGGCTCGGCGAACAGGCCGTTCCACGAGATGAACGCGTAGCCCGGCAGCGCGAGGCGCACGGCGACGGGCAGCGGCAGCTGCTGCGCCAGCTGCATCGTGAAGGCGACCAGCACCGGCAGCAGCAGGCCCATCGGCGAGCGGCCGAGCGCGACGGATCCGAGCAGCCCGATGGCGACCAGCGCCAGCGTCGGTGCGAGTGCGCAGACCCAGGCGAGCAGGACCTTTCCGGCGGTGTCGCCGGGCGCGAGGATGTGGCCGTCGAGCCCGATCAGGGGCTTGTCGCCGACCGCGAGGAGTCCGCCGACCACGCTGGACGCGGCCAGCCCCGCCACGAGCAGCAGCACGACGGTGACGCTGGCCAGCGCCTTCGCCGCGAAGATCCGCCGGTGCGAGCGGACCGCGACCAGCAGGTGGCGCCAGGTGCCGAGCCGGTCCTCGGCGGCGAACACGTCCCCGGCGACCAGCGAGGTGACCAGCGGCAGCGCCCAGGTGCCGGCGACGCCGAGCGTGACCAGCGGCCCTGCCCAGCCGGTCGTGTGCATCCAGCGGCCGAAGAGGGTGTCGGAGGGCAGGGTGCTCTGCTGCTTGATCCCGGCGACCAGCAGCCCGGGGCCGAGCCAGCAGGCGAGCATCAGCAGGCGCACGCGCCACGAGGAGAACTGCTTGACCACCTCGAAGCGGTAAGCGCGCGTCACCGCGGCCGGCCGGCCGGCGGCGACCGGGACGTCGATGGAGGCCTCGGCCTCGGCGTGGGTCGCGGTCATCGGCTGACCTCCTGCTGCTCGGTGAGGGCGAGGAAGGCCGCTTCGAGCGGCGAGACGACCGGCGCCAGTTCACGGACCGCGATGCCCGCGTTCACAAGCCGCACCACGAGTTCGTCCACAGCGGGCACCAGCGCGCGTACCACGAGCACCTCTTCGTCGTGGCGGTTCACGGCGTCGGAGCCCTCGACGATGCGCACGCCGGGCGTGCCCAGGGCCGTCGCGCGGGCGGCTGCGGGGTCTGAGGTTCGCAGCCGGTAGTCGAGCTCCCGGCTCTCGGCGGACAGCTTGTTCAGCGGGCCGCTGAAGACGACGCGGCCGGTCGCCAGGATGGTCACCTCGGAGCACAGCGCCTCGATGTCGTCCATCCGGTGGCTGGAGAGCACGACCGTGGCGCCGTCCGCGGCCAGCCGGTTCAGCACGCCGTGCACATGCTTCTTGCCGGCCGGGTCGAGGCCGTTGGACGGCTCGTCGAGCACCAGCAGCCGGGGCCTGGTCAGCAGCGCCGCGGCCAGTCCAAGCCGCTGGCGCATGCCGAGGGAGAAGCCGCGGACCTTGTCGTCGGCGACGTCGGCGAGCCCGACCTGGTCGAGCGCGCCGTCGATCCCGGCGGCGCTCACGTCGCGGTAGCGCAGCGCGGCGAGCGCGGCCAGGTTCCGGCGGGCGGTGAGCGTCGGGTACAGGCCGGGGCCGTCCACGAAGCCCGCGACACCGTCGGGTATCACGGGCCTGCGCCCGACCGGGGCGCCCAGTATCTCGAGGCGGCCGTCGTCGGCCACGGCGAGCCCGAGCAGCAGGCCGAGCAGGGTGGTCTTGCCCGCGCCGTTCGGGCCGACCAGTCCGTGGATCTGCCCCTGGGCCACCGTCAGGTCGATGCGGTCGAGCGCTACGACATCGCCGAAGCACTTGGCGATCCCGCGGCCGCGTACCGCCACGGTCGTATCCATGAGTTCCCTCTCTCCGCCGACCTCATGAACCTAGGTTCGATGCATGACGTCCACGGCCGAGTCGGTTGAACCCTCATGGAACGGAAGAGAAACCCGGTAAGACCTTATGAAGGGGCGCATATATGAGCACTCAGGAAAGTGCCGCTGCACCGCCGGAGAGAGAGGCGGTGCAGCGGCTGTCCCACACGTGTCAGACGCGCCGTTGCGTCCGACACGCGGAGCACATCACGCCCACGGCGAGGCGACGCTCCAGCTGGTGTCGTCGGCCCACAGGTTGGTCGCGTCCCAGGCGTTGGAGCCGCCGTTGCTGGCGATGTACACGGTGTACGCGTAGTGGCGGATGAACTTGTTCGGATAGTTCAGCGATCCGAACGAGACGCCCTTGCCGCTGTTGCCGGGCTGCGAACAGAACGTCGCGTCCTGGGCGAACTGCGAGCCGCCGTCGTTGGCCTGCAAGTAGAGCCGGAAGTTGGAGTGCCGCAGGTACTGTCCGGGCTTGTTGGCGGACTCGAAGGACACACAGGAGCTGCTGGCCAGGCCGGCGTGCACGATCCAGGTCGCGTCCCCCTTGTCGGTGGACGAGCTGCCCGAGGTGACCGGGGCGATGACCACGCCGGTGTCGCTGTCGTTGTGCTTGATGTAGTCACCGGTGCAGCACGACGTGGTGGCCTGGAGCGAGATCCGCGCGCCCGGGGCGGGGCCGACGGAGCCCGCCGAGGCGTATCCGGCGGCGACGATGTTGGCTTGGACGGAGTTCTCGGTCGCGTCGCTCGGGTAGCCGCTGGTCATCACGCCCTCATAGAACGTGCCCGCCGAACCCTTACTGTTATCCCCACCGATCCCCAGAATGATCGCCCCCTCCTTATGCATCGGGTTATACCCCGACACATTCGGCCGCGGACCACTGTAGAACGTGGACAACCCACCCGACTGCGAATTACCACCCCGGATCGCCCACAGGTTCGGCCCACCCTTCACCACCGCCGTCGTGTACCGGTAGCTGATACTCGGGTCGTTCGCGTTATAACCCGCGTTCACCCCCGAGAACAACCCGTTCTCCAGATCCGCCATGATCCACGGACCAGCCCCCGCACCATAACCCCACACCTTGATATTGCCGAAGTAGATCGCCTCCATATGCCCGTTACCCGTATCGTTGTTACTCGTCTCCGCGTTCCCGTAATCGAAACAACACCCACCGTTATAGTGCGTACCATCGAAGACCGCGTACTCACCCTCCGCCGCATCCCCCGTCGCAACCCCACTCGTACGGTCATTGCGATACCCCGTACCCGGCGCCACGAACACCCCATACGCCTTCTGACCGTTCAACACGGTCGGCGCCGCATTCGCCACCGCCAGATTATCCGGACCCGGCGCAGCCCCACCCCCCGGCGCCTGCGTCAAATGATTCCCCCGACCCGACTGGTCATAAATCACCGTGATCACACAGCTCGTACCCGCACAGAACGAATCCTGCGCCGCAGCATCCGCCACACCACCCGCCACCAACGGACCGATGTTCAACGTCGCGCTATCCGACGACCGCCGCACCTGATACAACGACCCGCCATACGCCCCAAACAGGGCACGCGTCGTCGAATGCGCCGCCACACACGGCGTACCACCCGCCGCATAAATATCACACGGACCCTGACCAGCAGCCTGCG
>JBKOWZ010000162.1:0-22254 GCA_046724665.1 Actinomycetota bacterium | reverse complement strand
AGGTGGCGAGCCCACCGTCATCACCAACGCCGAGGGCGCCCGGACCACCCCGTCGGTGGTCGCGTTCGCCCGCAACGCCGAGGTGCTGGTCGGCGAGGTGGCCAAGCGGCAGGCGGTGACCAACGTCGACCGCACCATCCGCTCCGTCAAGCGGCACATGGGCACCGACTGGAAGATCCAGATCGACGACAAGTCCTTCACCGCCCAGCAGATCAGCGCCTTCATCCTCCAGAAGCTCAAGCGGGACGCCGAGTCCTACCTCGGCGAGAAGGTCACCGACGCGGTGATCACCGTGCCGGCCTACTTCTCCGACGCCGAGCGCCAGGCCACCAAGGAGGCCGGCGAGATCGCCGGCTTCAACGTGCTGCGCATCATCAACGAGCCCACCTCCGCCGCGCTGGCCTACGGCCTGGACAAGGGCGAGGGCGACCAGATGATCCTGGTCTTCGACCTCGGCGGCGGCACCTTCGACGTGTCCCTGCTGGAGGTCGGCAAGGACGAGGACGGCTTCTCCACCATCGAGGTGAAGGCCACCAACGGCGACAACCACCTCGGCGGCGACGACTGGGACCAGGCGCTGGTCAACTACCTGGTCAACCAGTTCAAGAACGCGCACGGGGTGGACCTGTCCAAGGACAAGATGGCCATGCAGCGGCTGCGCGAGGCCGCCGAGAAGGCCAAGATCGAGCTGTCCTCCTCCACCGAGACCAACGTCAACCTCCCCTACATCACCGCCTCCGCCGAAGGCCCGCTACACCTGGACGAGCGCATCACCCGCGCCCAGTTCCAGCAGCTGACCACGGACCTGCTCGAGCGGTGCAAGTCCCCGTTCCACAACGTGATCAAGGACGCGGGCATCTCGGTGCGCGACATCGACCACGTGGTGCTGGTCGGCGGCTCGACCCGGATGCCGGCCGTGGCCGACCTGGTGCGCGAGCTGACCGGCGGCAAGGAGCCGAACAAGGGCGTCAACCCGGACGAGGTCGTCGCCATCGGCGCCAGCCTCCAGGCCGGCGTGCTCAAGGGCGAGGTCAAGGACGTCCTGCTGCTCGACGTCACCCCGCTGTCCCTCGGCATCGAGACCAAGGGCGGCATCATGACCAAGCTGATCGAGCGCAACACCACGATCCCGACCAAGCGCTCGGAGATCTTCACCACCGCCGAGGACAACCAGCCCTCCGTGCAGATCCAGGTCTACCAGGGCGAGCGGGAGATCGCGGCGTACAACAAGCGCCTCGGCATGTTCGAGCTGACCGGCCTGCCGCCGGCTCCGCGCGGCCTGCCGCAGATCGAGGTCACCTTCGACATCGACGCCAACGGCATCGTGAACGTCTCGGCGAAGGACCTGGGCACCGGCAAGGAGCAGTCGATGGTCATCACCGGCGGCTCGGCGCTGCCCAAGGAGGACATCGACCGGATGATGCGCGAGGCCGAGCAGTACGCGGCCGAGGACCACCGCCGCCGCGAGGAGGCCGAGACCCGCAACCAGGCCGAGGGCCTGGTGTACCAGACCGAGAAGTTCATGCGGGACAACGCGGACAAGGTCCCGGCCGACGTCAAGGGCGAGGTCGAGGCGGCGATCGCGGACACCAAGAGCGCGCTGGGCGGCACCGACGTGGAGGCCATCAAGACCTCCGCGGAGAAGCTGGCCACCACCAGCCAGAAGCTGGGCACCGCGCTCTACGAGCAGGCGCAGGCCTCGCAGTCCGGCGCCGCCGCGGGCGGCCCGCAGGACCAGGCCCCGCAGCAGGAGGCGGACGACGTCGTGGACGCCGAGATCGTTGACGAGGGCAAGAACGGCTGACGATCAGGGTTCCGGGCACCGGGCCGCAGGACGGCCGCCGTCCTGCGGCCCGGTGCGAAGATCCCGATCCGGCGCGGGCCGGACCAGGTCCCGACCGACCCACTCCAGGAGAAGAGAAGACGTGAGCGACGACCTCTACCACCCCGGCCGCGACGCCGACGAGGAGGCCCGTCAGTACGGCGCCAACGAGGGCCCCGAAGCCGCCGGGGAGGCGGACGGCGAGGACTTCGCCGAGCGGGTGAACGAGGCGATCGGCGGCGGCGAGCACGGCGACCCGACCGCGAACCTCGCGGTCGCCGAACTGCTGGCGAAGCTGGCCGAGCGGACCAACGAGTTGCAGAGCGCGCAGGCGGAGCTCGGCGAGCGCACCGCCGACCTCCAGCGGCTCCAGGCCGAGTACGTGAACTACCGGCGCCGGGTCGAGCGCGACCGCGTCGCGGTGGCCGAGATGGCGCTCGGCAAGGTGCTGACCGGGCTGCTGCCGGTGCTCGACGACATCGGCCGGGCCCGCGACCACGGCGAGCTCGAGGGCGGCTTCCGCCGGGTGGCCGAGTCGCTGGAGGGCCAGCTGGCCAAGCTCGGCCTCGAGCAGTTCGGCACGGCCGGCGAGCGGTTCGACCCCAACGTGCACGAGGCGCTGATGCACACCGAGGACCCGGACGTCGAGGACGACACCTGCGTGGAGATCCTCCAGCCCGGGTACCGCCTCGGTGACAGGATCCTGCGGGTGGCCAGGGTGACCGTGGCCCAGCCCGCGCAGCCCGACGCGTAGCCGGGCGGCGCCAGGCCGCCTGGTCTCCCCCCTCCCCGCCAGGACAGCGTACTTCGAGCATCGCTAGGAGCAGAGGCGAACCCGAGATGAGCACCAAGGACTACCTGGAGAAGGACTACTACAAGGTGCTCGGCGTCCCCAAGGACGCTCCGGCGGCCGACATCAAGAAGGCCTACCGGAAGCTGGCCCGGCAGTACCACCCGGACGCCAACAAGGGGGACGCCGCCGCCGAGGAGAAGTTCAAGGAGATCTCAGAGGCCTACGACGTGCTGTCCGACGACAAGCGGCGCAAGGAGTACGACGAGGCCAGGTCGCTGTTCGGCGGCGGGTTCCGGCCCGGCGGCGCGGGCGGCGGCGGCTTCCCGTTCGACCTGGGCGACCTGCTGGGCAACACCGGCGGCGGCGCCGGCGGGCTCGGCGACATCCTCGGCGGGATCTTCAACCGCGGCCGGACCACGACGCAGGCCCCGGGCCGCCGCGGCGCGGACGTGGAGACCGAGGCGAGCATCACCTTCATGCAGTCGATCGACGGCGTGACCATCCCGCTGCGGATGACCAGCGAGCAGCCGTGTCGGGCCTGCGCGGGCACCGGGGCGAAGGCCGGCACCACCCCGCGGGTGTGCCCGACCTGTTCCGGGACCGGGCAGATCAGCCGCAACCAGGGCGGCTTCGCCTTCTCCGAGCCCTGCCGCGAGTGCAAGGGCCGCGGCCTGGTGGTGGACGACCCGTGCCCCACCTGCCACGGCTCCGGCCGCGCCGCCTCGACCCGCACGCTCCAGGCACGCATCCCCTCGGGCGTGCGCGACGGGATGCGGATCCGGCTCAAGGGCAAGGGCGCGCCCGGCGAGCGCGGCGGACCGGCGGGTGACCTCTACGTGGTGGTGCATGTGAAACCGCATCAGATCTTCGGCAGGGACGCGGACAACCTGACCGTCACCGTGCCGGTGACCTACCCCGAGGCGGTGCTCGGCGCGGAGGTCAAGGTGCCGGTGCTCGGCGGCACGCCGGTCACCGTGAAGCTGCCGCCCGGCAGCGCGAACGGCCGGCAGCTGCGGGTGCGCGGCAAGGGTGCCCCGCGCAAGGACGGCACCCGGGGCGACCTGCTGGTCACCTTCGAGGTGGCGGTGCCGACCAAGCTGAGCGAGGCCGCCAGCGCGGCGCTGGAGAAGTACCGGGAAGCGACCGCCGACCACGACGTGCGCGCCGACCTGCTGGCCGCAGCGAAGGGAGACTCCTGAGATGTCGTCGCCGAATGACGCGAACCGCGGCCGCCGGTCGGCCGACAACGCCGCGATGTACGTGATCTCCGTCGCGGCGCAGCTGTCCGGCCTGCACCCGCAGACCCTGCGCCAGTACGACCGGCTCGGCCTGGTCAGCCCGGACCGCGCCCCGGGGCGCGGCCGGCGCTACTCGGCCCGGGACATCGAGCTGCTGCGCGAGGTGCAGCGGCTCTCCCAGGACGAGGGGGTGAACCTGGCCGGGATCAAGCGCATCCGCGAGTTGCAGGACGAGGTCGAGGAGCTGCGCGCGCGGGTCGCCGAGCTGGAGGCGAACCTGGCGGTCGCCCGGGCCACCACGATCCCGGTGGCGCTGCCGACGCAGCCGGGCCACGCGGCTCAGGGACACGGCGCCGACGTGCCGGAGCCGGCGGCGAACCCGCTGTACCGGCCGGACCTGCTGCCCGCGATCCCGGCCTTCGGCACGTCCACGGCCCTGGTGGTCTGGAAGCCGCAGCGGCGCTGAGGACCCGCAGGTCCACCGACGTAGCGGAGCTGGCCGGACGAGGAGTGGGTGATGGAGCCATACAAGCTGACGACGCGTTCGCAGGAGGCCTTGTCGGTCGCGGTCCGATCGGCGGCAGCCGCGGGTAACCCGCAGGTCGAGACGGCGCACCTGCTCCTCGCGCTGCTGGCGCAGGCTGACGGCACCGCCCGGCCGCTGCTCGAGGCGGTCGGCGCCGACCGGGCCCGGCTCACCGCAGCCGCCGAGCGGCTGGTCAAGTCGCTGCCGACGGCCTCCGGCTCCACCGTCGCCGCGCCCGAACTGGCCCGCGCCGCGATCACCGCGCTGAACCAGGCGGCCGACGAGGCGCGCCGGCTCGACGACGAGTACGTCTCGACCGAGCACATCCTGGTCGCCCTCGCCTCCGGCAACGACAGCACTGCGGCCCTGCTGCGCGACGCCGGGGCGACGCGGCAGACGCTGCGTGACGCGTTCACCAAGGTGCGCGGCAGCGCCCGCGTCACCTCGCCGGACCCCGAGGCGACCTTCCAGGCGCTGGAGAAGTACAGCGTCGATCTGACCGCGCTGGCCCGCGAGGGCAGGCTGGACCCGGTGATCGGCCGGGACACCGAGATCCGCCGCGTGGTGCAGGTGCTCTCCCGGCGCACCAAGAACAACCCGGTGCTGATCGGCGAGCCCGGCGTCGGCAAGACCGCCGTGGTCGAGGGCCTGGCGCAGCGGATCGTGGCCGGCGACGTGCCCGAATCGCTGCGCGGCAAGCGGCTGGTGTCGCTGGACCTCGGCGCGATGGTGGCCGGGGCGAAGTACCGCGGCGAGTTCGAGGAGCGCCTCAAGGCGGTGCTCGGCGAGATCCGCGAGTCCGGCGGCCAGGTCGTCACCTTCATCGACGAGCTGCACACGGTGGTCGGCGCCGGGGCGACCGGCGAGTCGGCCATGGACGCCGGCAACATGCTCAAGCCGATGCTGGCCCGCGGCGAGCTGCGGATGGTCGGCGCGACCACGCTCGACGAGTACCGCGAGCACATCGAGAAGGACGCGGCGCTGGAGCGGCGCTTCCAGCAGGTGCTGATCGGCGAGCCGTCGGCCGAGGACACGGTGGCGATCCTGCGCGGGCTCAAGGGCCGCTACGAGGCGCACCACCAGGTGCAGATCTCGGACGGCGCGCTGGTGGCCGCCGCCACGCTGTCGGAGCGGTACATCACCGCGCGCTTCCTGCCGGACAAGGCGATCGACCTGATCGACGAGGCCGCGTCGCGGCTGCGGATGGAGATCGACTCGCGGCCGGTGGAGATCGACGAGTCGCAGCGCGCGGTGGACCGGCTGCGCATGGAGGAGATGGCGCTGGGCAAGGAGTCCGACGCCGCGTCGCGGGAACGGCTCGAACGCATCCGCCGGGAACTGGCGGACCGTCAGGAGCAGCTCAACGCGCTCAACGCCCGCTGGGAGCGGGAGAAGTCGGGCCTGAACCGGGTCGGCGAGCTGAAGAAGCGGCTCGACGACCTGCGCGGCCAGGCCGACCGCGCGCAGCGCGACGGCGACTTCGAGGCGGCCTCGCGGCTGATGTACGCCGAGATCCCGGCCGCCGAGCGGGAGCTGGCCGAGGCGTCGCAGGACTCGAACTCCCGGGAGAGCATGGTCAAGGAGGAGGTCGGCCCGGACGACGTGGCCGAGGTGGTGGCCGCGTGGACCGGCATCCCGGCCGGGCGGCTGCTGGAGGGCGAGACCGCGAAGCTGCTGCGGATGGAGCAGGAGCTCGGCCGGCGGCTGATCGGCCAGCACGCGGCGGTGCGCGCGGTCTCCGACGCGGTGCGCCGCGCCCGCGCCGGGATCTCCGACCCGGACCGGCCGACCGGCTCGTTCCTGTTCCTCGGCCCCACCGGCGTCGGCAAGACCGAGCTGGCCAAGTCGCTGGCGGACTTCCTGTTCGACGACGAGCACGCGATGGTCCGCATCGACATGTCCGAGTACGGCGAGAAGCACTCGGTGGCCCGCCTGGTCGGCGCTCCCCCGGGCTACGTCGGCTACGAGGAGGGCGGCCAGCTCACCGAGGCGGTGCGCCGGCGCCCCTACACCGTCGTGCTGCTCGACGAGGTGGAGAAGGCGCACCCCGAGGTCTTCGACATCCTGCTCCAGGTGCTCGACGACGGCCGGCTCACCGACGGCCAGGGCCGCACGGTGGACCTGCGGAACACGATCCTGATCCTGACCTCGAACCTGGGCTCCCAGTTCCTGGTGGACCCCTCGCTCGAGGAGGACAAGAAGCGCGACCTGGTGATGAACCTGGTGCGGGCGACCTTCAAGCCGGAGTTCCTCAACCGGCTCGACGACATCGTGCTCTTCGACGCCCTCGGCACCGAGGAGCTCGGCCAGATCGTCGAGCAGCAGGTGGACCGGCTCCAGCGGCGGCTGGCCGACCGCAGGCTGACGCTGAACGTCACCGCCTCGGCGCGCGACTGGCTGGTGCTGACCGGCTACGACCCGGCGTACGGCGCGCGTCCGCTGCGCCGCCTTGTCCAGTCGGCGATCGGCGACCAGCTGGCGAAGGCGATCCTGTCCGGCGAGGTGCGCGACGGCGAGACCGTGCGCGTTGACGTGTCGGACACCGAGGACGGGTTGTCGGTCGCCGCGGCTTCTCAGACTGCTTAGGCAGCTGCGGATCTGAGAGCAGACAGGCGGTCCAGCGCGGCTTCGAGCACCTCAGGCTTCTTGCAGAAGGTGAAGCGCACGAACGGCGCCCCGGCCTGCTTGTCGTCGTAGAAGACTGCGTTGGGGATGGCGACCACGCCGCAGCGCTCGGGCAGCGCGCGGCAGAAGGCGAGGCCGTCCTGCTCGCCGAGCGGGCGGATGTCCGTGGTGATGAAGTACGTGCCCTCAGTCACCGAGACGCCGAAGCCGATGTCCGCCAGGCCGCCGGCCAGCAGGTCGCGGCGCGTGCGCAGGCTCTCGCGCAGCTCTGCGTAGTAGTCGCGCGGCAGCTTGAGCGCCTCGGCGACCGCGTACTGGAACGGCCCGCCGTTGACGTAGGTCAGGAACTGCTTCGCCGTGCGCACCGCCGAGACAAGCTGCGGCGCCGCGGTGACCCAGCCGATCTTCCAGCCGGTGAAGGAGAAGGTCTTGCCGCAGGAGGAGATCGTCACGGTTCGATCACGCATGCCCGGCAGCGTCGCGATCGGCAGATGTGAGCCTTCGAAGACGAGGTGTTCGTACACTTCGTCGGTGATCACGATGAGGTCGTGCGCCACGGCGAGTTCGGCGAGGCGGCGCAGCTCGGCCTCGTCGAGGACCATGCCAGTCGGGTTGTGCGGCGAGTTGAGCAGCAGGACGCGGGTGCGGCCGGTGACCGACGCGGCGAGCGCGTCGAGGTCGGGATGCCAGCGCGGCCGGTCCGGGGTCGGCGGGCGCAGCGTGGCCGGTACGCGCACGCCGCCGGCCATGGCGATGCAGGCGGCGTACGAGTCGTAGTAGGGCTCGAGCGCGATCACCTCGTCGCCGGGGTTGACCAGAGCGAGCAGCGCCGCGGCGATGCCCTCGGTGGCGCCGGCCGTGACGAGCACCTCGGTGTCCGGGTCGAAGCCCAGGCCGTACCACTCGGCCTGGTGATCGGCGACGGCGCGGCGCAGCTCCGGGATGCCCGGGCCCGGCGGATACTGGTTGCCCCGGCCCTCGGTGATCGCGCGGGCCGCCGCCTCGGCGACCGAAGCCGGCCCGTCGGTGTCCGGGAAGCCCTGCCCGAGGTTGATCGAGGCGGTGGCCGTGGCCAGCGCGGACATCTCGGCGAAGATCGTCGTGCCGAGCCCGTGCAGTCTGGTCGCCAGCACCGGACGCGGGCCGCCTGGCCGGGCGTCGCCGCCGGCCTGACCGTTAGACAACACTTTCGGGTGATCTGTCCCGGGCGTGGCGTGATGACTCACGCGTCCTCCAGTCGTTGCCCCTGCGGGCCGGTTGTCTTATGAATGCCGACCCGCGCCAAGGAAGAAGCCTACGGTCTGGGACGGTGCCGATCGATGCTGGTCGAGTTGACCGCGGGATACTACGAGACCAGCGCCGCCGAGCTCGGCTGGTCGCTGCGGCTCGGCCCGCAGCCCGCGCTGGCGAGCCGGCTGGTGGAGCTGCCGCCGTTCCGCGCGGAGCTGCGGCTGCTCGGCGCCTCGCACCAGATCGCCCTCTGGCCGTCCGACGGCGCCGATCCGCGGTTCACCGAGCCGCTGGTCATAGAGCCGCTGCTCGTCGAGACGGTGGCCTGCCTGCCTGAGCACACGGTCCCGCTGCCCCAGACGGCCGAGTGCGAGCTGCGCGGCTGGCGGTACACGATCGAGTCCGACGTGCGCACCTGCTCGGCGCCGGAGTTCGCCCTGCGGGTCGCCGAGATCGAGCGGTGCGCGACGCAGGGGCTGGCCGGCCGGTACCCCGGGCTGCCGGGGGCGCTGACCGCGATCGTCATCCGGCCGTGGCGGGCCGGCCTGTGGTGGACCACCTGGCACACCTATCCTCAGGACCACCAGATCGCGACCACGCTGAGCCTGCTGAGCGCGCAGTGAGACGGGAGCGGGCTCGGATGAGATCCACCGACGGGTGCGTGTGCTGCGCGTGCGCGTTACTTAACCCTCGAAAGTTAACCGCGGCGATGCCCAGCGTCACGCGGCGGCGTACGCTGGCCTGCGAGCACGGCGGCCGGTCGCCGTGGCGCAGGGGTTAGCAGCGAGGGTGTCGATGCCGTACGAGGCCGCGGTCCCGGTCCACCGCCGACTGTTGTGGCCCGCTGTCACCGATGCCGAGCGGCTGCTCGGCGCGCTGCCGAACGTCACGATCGACGCCGCCGGGGCCCAGGGCGTGGCCGGGCGGCTGCGGGTACGCACCCGCGAGCAGACCGTCACCTTCCGCGGGGTCGCCCGGATCGTCGAGGTGGTGCCGACCGCGCTGCGCGTCTCGCTCGAGGTCGAGGCGGTCTTCGGCCGGGCCGGCGGCTCGGTCGAGGGGCTGGTCGAGATCGTGCTGCGCAAGTCCGGCTCGGGCACGCGCGTGATCGTGGACAGCCGCCTGGACATCACGACCGGCGCCGCGCCGCTGCCGGCCGAGTCCCTGGACGCGGCGTTCCGGCGGGTCGTACAGCGCTGGTTCACGGTGCTGGCCGAGACCTCCCCGGCCGCCCGCCGCGAGCGAACTGATGATCAATCCGCTCCGGAGCCGACGCGCCCGCCGGAGCGTGCGTCCTTGGCCGTCGTACGAGACGTCGGCCAGGACCTGCCGGTGGATTCGGGCACCGCGAACACCGCCCCGGCCTCCGCTCCGGCGCCGCTGCGCCTGGTGACTCCGCCGCAGCCGGACGAGACGCCGGAAAGCCCGGACGACGACCCGGTTCCGGCGCCGAATTCCGATCCGGACGGCGAACCGGACGCGGAGGTGGACGCCGCCGACGCGGAACTGCTGCCGGAAGCCGACGAGACCGCGCGCGAACCGGAGCCCGAGGACATCTGGAGCAAGCTGCGCGACCGCAGCCTGCCGCCGTGGATCCCGTTCCTGATCGGGGCGGCGACGGCCACGCTCGCCGCGCTGATCGTCCTTTTGACGGCGTTACGCCGCATTCGCCGCCGAGGCGGCTTCCCGCGCACTTTCCCCGGAGAGTGAGTCTTGTCATCGGATCGAGTGGTTGTCGGCTGAATCGGCGGCAACATTTCGGCGCTGCTCCTACTGTGTGCATCACGTTCTGTGCGCAATCGGACGCGCACTGCAAGTCAGGAGCCGAAGCGTATGTACGTCGAAGGGTGGAACGTCCACCGGGTCGTCCGGCCCAGCCGCCTGGCCAACGCGGTGATCGAGCGGCTGCTGCTGCGGATACTGGACGGCGAGTTCCAGCCCGGCGGCGACCTGCCGCCCGAGGCGGCGCTGGCGCAGGAGTTCGCGGTCAGCCGCACGATCCTGCGCGAGGCACTGAAGGCGCTCGAGGAGAAGCGGGTGCTGCGCATCCGGCACGGCCGGGGCACCACGGTGCGGCCGAAGTCGGACTGGAACATCCTCGACCCGCTGGTGCTCTCGGTGCTGCTGGAGTACGGCGGCTCGGCCACCCTCGCGACGGAGCTCGACGAGGTACGCACCGCGCTGCACCTGCTGATGGCGGACCTGGCCGCGCAGCGCATCGAGCCAGAGCAGCGCGACCGGCTCGACATCGCGATGAGCCGCATGCGAGCGGCGCTGCCGAGCGACACCGCGGCGGGCGACGCGTCCGCGTACCGCGAGGCGGCGCACCAGTTCGGCAGGATCCTCGCCGAGTCCTCCGGCAACGAGGTGGCGCGCTGCGTCGTGGAGACGATCGACGTCCCCACGCCCGAAGCGTTAGCCCAGGCGGACGAGGAGTTGGCCGCCATGACGAAGACCCAGGAATTCGCCGAGCGCCTTTACGCACGCATCGTGCGCGGTAACGAGTCGGGCGGCGGTATCGAGAGCCTGTCGGCGCAGCAGAGCGCGACCAGCGCGGGCACCACCGCGCCGCCTCCGGTGCTACCGAGCCAGCCCTCGCTGCGCACGCCTGCGTTGATGCGCCGTACCGGCGTTGACGTACGGCCACCGATGGCCGGCGTCGGCAGCGGGACGCGCTCGCTGCTCTGACGTAGGCCTCCTCCAGGTTGGGGCGGACGTGATCCGTATCCTGTGTGCGACGCCCCGACCGGAAGGATGCTCCGCGATGCCGATCACCTTCGCCCCGCAGAGCCCGGACCGCACCGAACTGCTCGCCCAGATCCGGGCGAAGGCGGTGGTGCACGGCCGGGTGGTGCTCAGTTCGGGGCGGGAGGCCGACTTCTACATCGACCTGCGCCGGGTCGGCCTGGACGGCTCGGCCGCGCCGCTGGTCGGCCGGGTCATGCTCGAACTGGTGCGAGACCTGGACTTCGACGCGGTCGGCGGGCTCACCCTCGGCGCGGACCCGGTCGCCGCCGCGATGCTGCACGCCGCCGCCGCGCACCCGGAGCTGGTCGGCGGCCGCAAGCTCGACGCCTTCGTGGTCCGCAAGTCCGAGAAGGCGCACGGCCTCCAGCGCCGGATCGAGGGTCCGGACATCGCCGGCCGCAGGGTACTGATCGTCGAGGACACCTCGACCACCGGCAACTCGCCGCTCACGGCCGTGGCGGCGGCGCGCGAGGCGGGTGCGGAGGTGGTCGCGGTGGCGGTGATCGTCGAGCGCGGCGCGCAGCAGGCGGTCGAGGCGGCGGCATTGCCCTATTACGCCGCTTACAGCCTCGCTGACCTCGGGCTCGCGTAGCAGCTGGGCAACAGAGCGCTCGCATCCGGCCATCAAGGTCGATGCCCGGTTACGCTTGCGCGCGTGACACATTTGCTGGCCTTCAACCCGCTTAACGCCGAGGACTACATCACCGCCTTCGGCACCTACGCGGTTCTCGGCGTCCTGGCGATCACCTTCGCCGAGACCGGTCTGCTCATCGGCTTCTTCCTGCCCGGCGACTCGCTGCTGTTCATCGCCGGCTTCCTGACGCTGCCGAACGCGGCGCACCACCTGGCCTTCGCGCCGCTGCTGATCGGCGCGCCGATCTGCGCCATCGCCGGCGCGCAGCTCGGCCACTACCTCGGCGCGCGGTTCGGCCGCAGGCTGTTCGACAAGCCGGACTCCCGGCTGTTCAAGCAGGAGTACGTCGAGCGGGCCGAGTACTACTTCAACGACTACGGCGCGGCGAAGGCGATCATCCTGGCCCGCTTCATCCCGATCGTGCGCACCTTCATGAACCCGGTCGCGGGCGTGCTCGAGGTCCCGGCGCGCAAGTTCTTCGTCTACAACGCGGTCGGCGGCCTGGCCTGGACCGAGAGCGTGCTGGTCGCCGGGCACCTGGTCGGCAAGAGCGTCCCGGCGTCGAAGGTGGACACCTACATCATCCCGATCACCCTGCTCATCGTGCTGGTCTCGGCGATCCCGGTGATCAAGGAGGTGCTCGCGGCGCACAAGTCCAAGCGCCAGGGCGGCGGCGCCCCCAACGGGCACGGCGGCGGATACGACGAGTACGACGGCTACGGCGAGCAGCGGCACGAGTCCGCGCCGCTGCGCAAGCCGGTATCCACCGGCGGAACAGGCGGCCGCCACAAGAAGTAACCGCCAGCCGGGGCCGCCCCTGGGCCGTCGGCCGTGAATCGTGTCACCGAGCGGTCATGTCGTGGAACGTGTGTCCACGGCATGATCGCTTTAACATTCCGCGGCACCCGTCTGCGAAACTGGCGACGGCCAGTGCAACGATCGCAGAGGAGTCCACATGCCCATCGCAACACCTGAGGTCTACGCGGAGATGATCGACCGGGCGAAGGCCGGCCGGTTCGCGTACCCCGCCATCAACGTGACCTCGTCGCAGACGCTCAACGCCGCGCTGCGCGGCTTCGCCGAGGCGCAGAGCGACGGCATCGTCCAGGTCTCCACCGGTGGCGCCGAGTTCCTGTCCGGCTCCACGGTCAAGGACATGGTCTCGGGCGCGGTGGCGCTGGCGGAGTACGCGCACGTGGTCGCGGCCAAGTACGACGTGAACGTGGCGCTGCACACCGACCACTGTCCGAAGGACAAGCTCGACGGCTTCATGCGCCCGCTGGTGGCCATCTCCCAGGAGCGGGTCGCCAAGGGTCTCGAGCCGCTGTTCCAGTCGCACATGTGGGACGGCTCCGCGGTCCCGCTGGACGAGAACCTGGTGATCGCCGCCGAGCTGCTGGAGCAGACCACCAAGGCGCGCACCATCCTGGAGATCGAGATCGGCGTGGTCGGCGGCGAGGAGGACGGCGTCGCCAACGAGATCAACGAGAAGCTGTACACCACCGCCGAGGACGTGTTGAAGACCGCCGAGGCGCTGGGCATCGGCGAGAAGGGCCGCTACCTGCTGGCCGCCACCTTCGGCAACGTGCACGGCGTCTACAAGCCGGGCAACGTCAAGCTGCGCCCGTCGATCCTCAAGGAGATCCAGGACGCGGTCGGCGCCAAGTACGGCAAGGACAAGCCGTTCGATCTGGTCTTCCACGGCGGCTCCGGCTCGCTGCTCTCCGAGATCCGCGAGGCGCTGGACTACGGCGTGGTGAAGATGAACGTGGACACGGACACCCAGTACGCCTTCACCCGGCCGATCGTGGACCACGTCTTCAAGAACTACGACGGCGTGCTGAAGATCGACGGCGAGGTCGGCAACAAGAAGGCCTACGACCCGCGCTCGTACGGCAAGTCCGCCGAGGCCGGCATGGCCGCCCGCGTGGTCACCGCCTGCCAGGACCTGCGCTCCGCCGGCACGAAGATCAAGTAGCCGCGGCAGCCGCCACGGGTATCCGCGCCGTGGACCGCACGGACCAGACGGCGGGACGCCGGATGCAACGCCGGATTTCATGAGGGGCTTGTTCATCCCGGCGTCCCGCCGAAGTGGCCAGCGGGGACCGGCTCAGGTAGTCTCTTGATGCAAGAGGCCCGGTCGCGCTTGCACCGGGCCTTAACTATGTCCGGGAAGAGGTGTATCCGGAATGCCAGCGCTCGTGCTCGTCGGCGCCCAGTGGGGCGACGAAGGAAAGGGCAAGGCCACCGACCTGCTCGGCGGCTCGGTGGACTACGTCGTCCGCTACCAGGGCGGCAACAACGCGGGTCACACCGTCGTCATCGCAGACCAGTCCTACGCTCTGCACCTGCTGCCTTCCGGAATCCTGACCCCGGGCTGTGTACCGGTGATCGGCAACGGCGTCGTCATCGACCCGGCGGTGCTGCTTCAGGAGCTCGACGGCCTGAACGCCCGCGGCGTGGACACGTCCAAGCTGATCATCTCGGCGAACGCGCACCTGATCACCCCGTACCACCGGACGATCGACAAGGTCACCGAGCGGTTCCTCGGCAACAACCGGATCGGCACCACCGGACGCGGCATCGGCCCGACGTACGCGGACAAGATCTCCCGCATGGGCATCCGGGTACAGGACCTGTTCGACCCGGGCATCCTGGCCAAGAAGGTCGAGTCGGCGCTGCGCGACCGCAACCAGATGCTGGTCAAGCTGTACAACCGGCGGGCGATCGCCGCGGACGCCATCGTCGAGGAGTACCTCGGCTACGCGGAGCGGCTGCGTCCGTACGTCGCGGACACGTCCCTGCTGCTGAACGACGCGCTCGACGAGGGCAAGGTCGTCCTGCTGGAGGGTTCTCAGGGCACCCTGCTGGACGTGGACCACGGGACGTATCCGTTCGTGACGTCGTCGAACCCGACGTCCGGCGGCGCGTGCGCGGGCTCGGGCATCGGCCCGACCAAGATCTCCCGCTCGATCGGCATCCTCAAGGCGTACACGACCCGGGTCGGCTCCGGTCCGTTCCCGACCGAGCTTTTCGACGCGGACGGCGACGCGCTGCGGACCAAGGGCCACGAGCGCGGCGTGACGACGGGGCGTGACCGGCGGTGCGGCTGGTTCGACGCGGTGATCGCGCGTTACGCGACCCGGGTGAACGGTCTGACCGACTTCTTCCTCACCAAGCTGGACATCCTGACCGGCTGGGAGCGGATTCCGGTGTGCGTGGCGTACGACGTGGACGGCGTGCGTTACGACGAGATGCCGATGACGCAGACGGACTTCCACCACGCCAAGCCGATCTACGAGTTCCTGCCCGGCTGGGACGAGGACATCACCAAGGCCAGGGAGTTCTCCGACCTGCCGACGAACGCGCAGAACTACGTGCGGACGCTGGAGCAGATGTCGGGCGCGCCGATCTCCGCGATCGGGGTCGGCCCGGCCCGGGACGCCACGATCCAGGTGCGCAGCTTCCTGGAGTAGCTCGGTGTCTAGGAGCTTTCACCAGACAAACTGACCCGATCGGGTCGCGCCGTCGTACACAGTGCCGATGGAGCGGCCCGATCGGCGTTTCCTACGCTGGGTGCCATGACCGATACCGCGCCCGCCGCGCCCCCGTCTCCCGCACCCGACCCGGACCTGGGGAAGGCGGTGTTCGAGCGCGACCGGGCGCACGTCTTCCACTCCTGGTCCGCGCAGGATCAGATCGCCCCGGTGCCGATCGCCGGCGCCGCCGGCTCCCGCTTCTGGGACTACGACGGCAACGTCTATCTCGACTTCGCCAGCCAGCTGGTGTTCACCAACATCGGGCACCAGCACCCGAAGGTGGTCGCCGCGATCCAGGAGCAGGCCGCGCGGCTGTGCACCATCTCCCCGGCGTTCGGCAACGACAAGCGCGCCGAGGCGGCCGAGCTGATCACCTCGTACGCGCCCGAGGGTCTGAACCGCGTCTTCTTCACCAACGGCGGCGCGGACGCGATCGAGAACGCGGTGCGTATGGCGCGTATCCACACCGGTCGGCCGAAGGTATTGACGGCGTACCGGTCGTACCACGGCAACACGGCGACCGCGATCACCATGACCGGTGATCCGCGCCGGTGGGGCAACGAGCTCGCCGGGCACCACGACGGCTCCGTCGCGCACTTCTTCGGCCCGTACCTGTACCGCTCACACTTCTACGCGAGCACCGAGGCCGAGGAGAGCGAGCGAGCGCTCGCGCACCTGGAGCAGACCATCGCGTTCGAGGGCCCCGGGACGATCGCCGCGATCATCCTGGAGACCGTGGTGGGCACCAACGGCATCCTGGTGCCGCCGCCCGGCTACCTGGCCGGCCTGCGCGCGCTGTGTGACAAGTACGGCATCGTCTACATCGCCGACGAGGTGATGGCGGGCTTCGGCAGGACCGGCGCGTGGTTCGCGGTGGACCACTGGAACGTGACCCCCGACCTGATCGCGTTCGCCAAGGGCGTCAACTCCGGCTACGTGCCGCTCGGCGGCGTGATCATCTCGGACGCGATCCACGACACCTTCCGCCAGAAGGCCTTCCCCGGCGGCCTCACCTACTCGGGCCACCCGCTGGCCTGCGCGGCGGCGGTCGCGACGATCAACGCGATGCGCGAGGAGCGGATCGTGGAGAACGCCGCGTGGCTCGGCGAGAACGTGTTCGGCCCGACGCTGCGCGAGTTCGCCGAGCGGCACCCGTCGGTGGGCGAGGCGCGCGGCATCGGCGCGTTCTGGGCGCTGGACCTGGTCAAGAACCGGCAGACCCGGGAGATGCTCGTGCCCTACGCCGCGAGCGGCGCGGCGGCGGTGCCGATGAACGCGGTGCTGGCCGAGTGCAAGAAGCACGGCACCTGGCCGTTCACGCACTTCAACCGGCTACAGCTCACTCCGCCGCTGAACATGAGCGAGGCCGAGGCGCGGGAGGGTCTGGCCGCGATCGACAAGGCGTTGAGCGTCGCCGACGAATACGTCGACGCCTGACGACGCCTGAGGTCGTATTCCACACCTTGACGTAGCCCGCTCGGCTACGTCCCGCCTACGCCTCTAAGCCGATGCGCGGCACCATCAATCCTTCTAGGCTGCTCAGGTGGCTGTTATGGCGCCGGGGCCGAAGGATGGCGACCGCACTTCGGGCGTGCGATTCGGCGATCTGCTGAGCGGGCTGCGCAGGGTGATGACCGGAACGCACCTGCGCGCCTTCCGGCTGTTGTTCGCCACCCGGCTGGTCGGGCAGCTCGGCGACGGGGCGTTCCAGGTGGCGCTGGCCTCGTACGTGATCTTCTCCCCGGAGAAGCAGGCGACCGCCGGGCAGGTCGCGCAGGCCTTCGCCGTCGTGCTGCTGCCGTTCACCGTGGTCGGGCCGTTCGCCGGGGTGTTCCTCGACCGCTGGCCGCGCCGCCAGGTGCTGGTCTGGGCGAACCTGCTGCGCGCCGCGATGGTGGTCGGGGTGGCCGTGCTGGTCGGGCTGCGCGTGCCGAACGCGGTGCTGTACGTCGGCGCCCTCGGCGTGCTGTCCGCGAACCGGTTCATCCTGGCCGGGCTCTCGGCCGGGCTGCCGCACACCGTGCGCGCGTCCCAGCTGGTGACCGCCAACTCGGTGCTGCCGACCGCGGGGACGCTGGCGGCCACGCTCGGCGGCGCGGGCGGCCTGGTGATCCACGCGGTGCTGGGCTCCGGCAACGGCGGCACGATCGGCGAGCTGATCGTCGTCTCAGGGCTCTACGTCGTCGCGGCGCTGTTCCCGCTCGGCATCGGACGCGGCGGCCTCGGGCCGACGCAGGTGCCGCGGGACGGCGCCTGGGAGGCGATACGCACGGTGGCCCGGGGCGTCGCCGAGGGCGCCAGGCACATCGCGTCGCGGCCGGTCGCGGGGCGCGCGCTGCTCGCGGTGACCGCGGCGCGGTTCTGCTACGCGGTGGTCACCATCACGACCCTGCTGCTGTACCGCAACCTGTTCAACGACCCCGGCCAGCCGGAGCGCGGACTGGCCGGCTTCGCCTTCGCGGTCGGCATGTCAGGGCTCGGCTTCGGGCTGAGCGCGGTGATCACCCCGCTGGTGACCCGGCGGATCCGGCTCGAGGCGTGGATCACCGTCTGCCTGCTCGGCGCCGCGGCCGCCGAGCTGCTCTTCGGCCTGCCGTTCTCCCCGGTTCCGCTGCTGATCGGCGCGCTGCTGCTGGGAGTCTTCTCGCAGGGCCAGAAGATCTGCACCGACACGCTGGCGCAGCGCAGCGTGGACGACGAGTTCCGCGGCCGGGTCTTCGTGTTCTACGACATGGTCTACAACGGCGCCTTCGTGCTCGCCGCCGCCTTCGCCGCGGCCACTCTCCCGGCAAGCGGCAAGTCGTACGTCGTGCTCATCATCGTCGCGGCCTGCTACGCGGTCGTAGGGCTCTGGTACGCGTTCAAGTCGTTGCGGGGCGGCCCGATCAGCCAGCCGCGGGGCTCTAGCTCTCCAGACCCCGGTTCTCCGGGTCCCGGCTCCCCGGAGCCTGACTCCGACTCTCCGGCTGCTGCGCCCACCACTCCAGCAGTGCGCTGACCGCGGCCTCGGGCTCGAGCGGCCCCTGGTCGAGGCGCAGCTCCAACAGGTGCTTGTATGCGCGGCCGACCACCGGGCCCGGGGCGACGCCGAGCAGCTCCATGATCTGGTTGCCGTCGAGGTCCGGCCGAATCGAGTCGAGCTCCTCCTGCTCCCGCAGCCGCTCGATCCGCGCCTCCAGCGCGTCGTAGGCCGCGGCGAGCTCGGCGGCCCGGCGGCGGTTGCGCGTGGTGCAGTCAGAGCGGGTCAGCTTGTGCAGCCTCGGCAGCAGCGGCCCGGCGTCGCGCACGTACCGGCGCACCGCCGAGTCGGTCCACTCGCCCTCGCCGTAGCCGTGGAAGCGCAGGTGCAGCTCGACCAGCCGGGCCACGTCGTCCACCACGTCGTTCGGGTACTTCAGCTCGCGAAGACGCTTCTTGGCCATCTTCGCGCCGACCAGCTCGTGGTGGTGGAAGGAGACCCCGCCGCCGGGCTCGAACCGCCGGGTGCGCGGCTTGCCGACGTCGTGCAGCAGAGCGGCCAGGCGCAGCACCAGGTCGGGGCCCTCGTCCTCGAGCGCGACGGCCTGATCGACGACGGTGAGCGTGTGCTCGTAGACGTCCTTGTGCCGATGGTGCTCGTCGATCTCCAGGCGCAGCTTCGGCAGCTCCGGCAGCATGTGGTCGGCCAGGCCGGTGTCGGTCAGCAGGCCGAGGCCGACGTGCGGGTCGGGGGCGAGCAGCAGCTTGGTCAGCTCGTCGCGGATCCGCTCCGCTGACACGATCTTGATCCGGTCGGCCATCTCCCGCAGCGCGACGACGACTTCAGGCGCGACCGTGAAACCCAGCTGCGCGGCGAAACGCGCGGCGCGCAGCATACGCAGCGGATCGTCGGAGAAGGACTCCTGCGGCGTCGCCGGTGTACGCAGCGTCCGCGTCGCCAAGTCACGCAATCCGCCGAAGAGGTCAACGAACTCCCGCTCGGGTAGCCGCAGCGCCATCGCGTTGACGGTGAAGTCACGCCGCACGAGGTCGTCTTCGAGCGTCTCGCCGTAGGAGACGGCCGGCTTACGCGACGTCCGGTCGTACGCCTCGCTGCGGTACGTGGTGATCTCCAGCTTGTAGCCGTCCTTCTGGCAGCCGACGGTGCCGAAGGCGATCCCCACGTCCCAGACCGCTTCAGCCCACCCCTTGACCAGCTTGAGCACCTGCTCGGGGCGGGCGTCGGTGGTGAAGTCCAGATCCTCTCCCAGCCGGCCGAGCAGACCGTCCCGCACGGAACCGCCGACCAGCGCGAGCGCGTGGCCCGCCGCGGTGAACCGGACGGCCAGGTCGTCCGCCACCGGGGCGAGCTTCAGCAGCCGCGCGGCGTCGGCCGTGGCGTTGGAAGGCGCGGGCAGGTCGGCATCCGAAGGAGAGGTAGACACGTCATCCAAGGGTACGTGCTCCGCTCCACCGACCTGTCCCCGACGGCGTCCAGCCGTTCGCTGCCACAGCACTAGGATTCCGCCCGTGAGTTCGCACCGTGCCCCGCGGTTCCTGATCGTCAGCATGTTCGTGCTGGGCGCGGTCCTGGTGGCGGGCCGTCCGGCGTCGGCGGCCGCGGCGAGTTCCGGTTCCAAGGCCGTCACGGTCGCGCTCACCTCGCTCAGCCCGTCCGTCGCGGTCAAGGGCGACACACTGCGCCTGAGCGGCAAGGTGATCGGCGGATCGGTGGACCGCTCGGACGTGAGCATCCGGCTCGCGGTGGCCGATATGCAGGTCAGGTCCGACATGGGCACCAAGGCGGGAGTCGGTTCGCGGCTCGTCTACGGCCACGACGACGACGTCGGGTCGCTGGCGGCCGGCGCGACCGAGACGTGGTCCCTGACAATGCCTGTCTCGGCGCTCTCGCCGACGAGCCAGAGCATCTACGCGCTCGACATCGGGGCGTACTCGGACGGCGAGCGGATCGGCGTCATGCGCACCTATCTGCCTTATGCCATGACCGGCGACTCAAGCTTCCATCCGACGCAGATGGTGGTGCTGTGGCCGATTACCGCAGCACCGGCGTTGGACGGGCAGTCCGACAAGGACGTGCCTGAGGCGGTCAGCGACAATCTCTCCGCACAGTTCGCGCCCAACGGCCGGCTGAGCAGGACGCTGAGCGCGGCGGCCGCGGCCAAGAACGTCACCGTATCGTGGGCGGTCGATCCCGATCTGCTGACCACGGCGAGCAGTGAGAGCCACGGCTACTCGCTCTACCCGAACGGGACCTCGGGCAGCGGCGCGCAGAACGCGTCAACGTGGCTCGCCGCGGCCAAGACCACGCTCAGCGGCGCCAGCGAGCTCTGGCAGCTTCCGGCGACGGATCCGGACCTCGGCTCGCTCGCCCGCGCGAACCCCGTCTTGGCCAACCGCACGATCACGAGCGCCGCCGCGAGCTCCGGAACCACCGTCGCCAACCTTGTCGGCCGCGCTCCGCAGGGCACGCTCGCCTGGCCCGCGGACGGGCAAGTGGACCCGGCGACGCTGAACCTGGCGAAGACGGTCAACCCGAGCGCCGTCATCACCCGTTCGGACTCGGTCAATCTGCATACGCCGCTGGAGAGCTACACGCCGACCGGGCGCGCGACGTCGAACGGCCAGCAACTCGCGGTCAGCGACGCATCCCTCGACGCGATTCTCGCCGGTGACGCCGCCGACGCGGCCTGGAAGGGCTCTGACCAGCCGCTGCTCGCGTCGCAGCGCTTCCTCGCCGAGAGCGCCCTGATCGCGCTGGAGCGCCCCAACCTGCGCTCACCGCGCACCGTGATGGTTACCGCACCGCGCAACGCCGTACCCGACGCGAAGCTGCTCACCGCGCTCAGTGCTGCCACGTGGATAAAGACCGTCGGCCTCTCGACGCTGCTGAACACGCATCCGGACACGCACGCGCAGGTCGGCCCGCTGGAGCGTGATGCGGCCACCGTCCGGTCCGACCTGAACACCGGTCAGTTGGCCACCACCGCGGCACTGAGCGACTCGCTCCGGGCGCTCTCCGCGATCCTGACCCGGCCCGAACCGGCGATAGACCTGTTCACCCCCGCGATGCTGCGCACCGCCTCCACCTCGTGGCGCTTGGCGGCGGCGGATCAGACGGCGTTCGCGGGCGCCGTGCGCAGTCGGCTGGCGACGACGACGAGCCTGGTCAGCCTGGTGCAGAAGTCGGATCTGACGCTCTCCGGCAAGAGCGGCGTCATCCCGTTCACCGTCGAGAACCGGTTCAGCGATCCGGTCCGCGTGGGCATCAGGATCACCACCGACCACGCCGGCCTCACCGTCCAGCACTTGACCCTGCAAACCGTGCCGCAGGGGTCAACCACCGTCAACGTGCACGTGAGCTCCGCGGTCTCAGGCACGCGCGTCACCGTTACCGCTCAACTGGTCACGCCCGAAGGCGCGGAATACGGTCGGCCGCAGTCGCTCCAGGTGACCGTTTCCTCCATCGGCTCGATCACCCTCGTCATCTTCGGTTTGTCGGCTGCGCTGCTGGTCGTCGCTGTAGGGTTGCGTATCTATAGAGGCAGACGGAGTCACGCCGCGCAGGCCGTGCCCGACGCGCCCGGCGCGTCCCCGGACAACACCGCCGCTGCCGAGTCGGAACGGCGACAATAACGGGAACAATGATGAGCTGGGTGAGCTGACAGCGGGTCGGCCCGCGCGATGAAGGGTACCGAGGACCGGAGCGATGGCACGCTGGCCAGAAGACGACCGACCGCGCGGCACCCGCACGCAGGCCCCCCAGCAGGACCTGTGGTACCCGGCCATACCTGAAGACGAGGCCCCGGACGAGCGCGCGGCCCGCCGCGCCGCCTACGCCGAGGCGGTGGACGCCACCCGGTTCAACCTGCCGGTGTTCGGCACCTCGTTCCTCGACCCCTCGGCGATCGAGCAGCTGCTCCCGCCGCGCCGCAGCCAGGTCCAGGGCCCGGCGACCCGGCCGGACGCGCTCGGCCCGTTCGAGCCGTGGAGCCCCGAGCCCGCCGCCCCGGACGGCGCCACGGCGGTAGGCGAGCGGCCCGCCGCGCCGGCCACCAGCGTCTCGCGGGCCAGCCGCATCATGGCGCTGGGCACCGTCGTCTCGCGCGTCACCGGCATGGTC
>JBKOWZ010000232.1:0-7280 GCA_046724665.1 Actinomycetota bacterium | reverse complement strand
CCTGATCGTCACGCGCGATAACAACCGTCGGCTGCGGGCCGGGGTCCGGGATTTCGTCAAGAACGGGGACGGATGGCAGGTCGTCGAGCGCCACGAGAACGGGGCGCTAACCGTCCGGCATCTGGAGCACCACGGCCGCGTGCTGCTCCCCGCGCAGTACGTCGCGGCGAACGTCGAGCTGCTCTATGCGACCACCGCGCATCGCGCCCAGGGCTCGACCGTGGACGCGTGCCACGCCCTGATCACCGAGGAGATGAGCCGGGAGAACTTCTACGTCATCATCGCCCGCGCCCGCGCCAACACCGCTCTCTATGTCGCGACACACGAGCTCGCGAGCCTCAACCACGACGAGCACGTGGACGCCGTGCGCTTCGACGCCGATGCCTACGCCGCCCGCGAAATCCTCGAACACGTCGTGGCCCGGCAGAGCGCCGAGCTCTCGGCGAGCGAGCAGATCGCCGCCTCCTATGCTGAGGCTGAATCGCTGAGCACGCTCGTGCCCCGCTACGAGCACGCGCTCGACGTCGCCACCGATGCCCGCTACCGCCGGCTCGTGCAACAGGGGTTGCCCGGCCTCGCGTGGGAGATCACCGAGGACCCGGCATGGCACGCGGTGCAGCGGGCGTTGCGCGACGCCGAAGCCGGCGGATGGGACGCGCCGGCCCTGCTGGCGAACGTGACGCGCAGCCGCGAACTGGCCAGCGCGCAATCCCTCGCGCAGGTACTCTCCTGGCGGCTGCGCCGGGTCATCGACAACGAGCAGCCGCCCACGGCCGGACCCGGACCCACCCCGGCCGAGGCGCTGCGCTACCGCGCCATCCTGGACGGGCTCGCCCCGACGCTGGCGGCGCAGATCAGTATGGAGCCTGCCCCCGCGGCGCCTGCCGCCCGTGAAGACACCGGCCCGGATCGGGAGCGCGACTACGTGCGCGCACTGCACAGAGTGCTGGGCACCGTGCGCGTCAACCGGGCCCGCCGTGATCCTGCCTGGCTCGCGCTGCTGCTGGCACTGCGCCGCGTCGACGACCTCGGATTCGATCCGGCCGACGTCCTCGTCGACGCCGTGGACCGCAGGAGCGTTCGGACAACCACGTCCGTGGCCCAGTGCGTCGCCGTGCACGTCCACCGCTTCCTAGACGCCCGAACCGGCGCGGTGCCACACGATTCCGCCGCCGCGTGGCCCCGGATTCTGCGCTTGCTCAGCCGGCTGGGGAGCGCGGGCACCGACTCCGCCGAAGCACTCGGCCACGCCCTCACGGCCATCGAGGCCGGTCCCGAACAGCCGACCCTCACGGCCGTGGCAGAGCAGCTGCGTCTCGCCGAGCAGCGACTCGAGGACTCGCGCCTGCCCGCCTGGCTGCGCACCGTCCAACACGTCGACGACCCGCAACGGCGGCCCTACCTGGACACCCGCGCCGAACTGATCCGCAGCCGCGTCGACGCCCTCACCCACGCCGCCGCCACCACCCGACCGGCATGGGCCGCGCAACTCGGCGACGAGCCCACCGACCCGGCGCAGCACGGGCAATGGCTGCGCCACCTCTCCGCCATCGCCGCCTACCGCGACCAGTACCAGGTCACGGACGAGGACCCCGAACACCCGCTCGGCCCGTACCCGGCTCGCGGAAGGGTCGGCCACCGCGCCTACTGGATCGCCGCCGCCTCCCTGCTCGCCCTGCGCGCAACCCGCATGGATACCGACCGCGCCCGTGGACGACTGGCCGCCGACCTCTACCGCACCCTGACATCCGAAGAGCAGGCCCGCATCGCCACCGAACTGGCCGAACGACTCGGCAAGGACTGGCTCGGCGACATGCGCGACCCGGCCGCCGACGCCGACCAGCCGCTATACCGCGGCCACCTCGCCGCCCTCCTCGTCGAGCACGGCCACCTGGACAAGCACGCTTCCCAGGCGGCCGCCGTACAGGTGTCCCAGAGCCCGAATGCCTCGGCTCGTACCGGGCAACGGCAGGAGCACCAGAGCCGCAAGGCACATCTGCGCCCGCAGCCGGAGACGGAGATAGGTCGTACCGAGATACCCAAGCGTCGGGCGAAGACGCCCATCCAGCGACCGCCCCAGGTCCCACCGGAACGACTACGTGGACTCCGGCCGGGCCGGTGAGCGCTTAGGCGAGCGCAGGCATCATCGAGTCGAAGGAGAGACCTCGCAGCGCCGCACGAGCCATCGCGGCACCACGCGTCCGCACGTGGCCGACATCTGCCGCAGCCGGGACGTCAACCGGTTCGATGCCCCGGCAGCACCGGCACACGCCGGGCACGAGGATCGGCACGCCGCACTCGTCGCACTCGGGCTTCACCGGCACGGCGCACCGCTTGGCGGGCATTTTCGCCACCAATCGTGACTCGATGAAACGGGCCGGGTGGTACACACCGCCACGCGGCAGACCAGCCGTCAGCGAACCGATGACGTGCAGCTCAGACGCGCCGCGCCGCCGCCACTCGGTCACCAAAGGCGCCAGCCGCAGCGCCTCACGACGCCCCAAGGACAACTTCGGCTCAGCACGCGCGACCCGCGCAAGAACCTCAGCGCTTGCCCTTGTCTCTTCGTCGCCATCCCCCTCCCGTTCATTACCTGTGCGCTGAGCAGGCGGAGCCGGGAGGGTGGGTTCTTCGACCCGTTCATTCGCGGGGTGATCGCCGTCTGTGCAGGCGGCCGAGCCACCGGAGTTCGGGAACCCTGCATCCGGTGTGACCTGAGATGACGCTCTGTCCGAGGTGTCGAACACGTCTACCTCGGTGTAGATACGGCCCTGCGCGGTCCGCTTGACTGCGCGCTTGAGATAGCCGAAGCGCTCCAGCTCCCGCAACGCGGAAGCCACGCGCTCACGCCCCTCCGGGGTGCGCTCAGCCAGAGTCCGGATGTCGCCACGCTGGCCCTCGGGCAAGGAAAGCAGGTGGCCGAGGATGCCGCGAGCACAGAAGCTCAAACGGCTGTCACGCAACACCTCGTTGCCGAGAGTCGTGAAAAAACGCTTACGCGCAGTACGATGGATGTGCATTCGGGAGCCTCAATCTCCTGGTGCCATGCCCCGGCGGTGTTGGTAGCACCGGCCGGGGTCCTTGCTGTTCAGTTGTGCAGCTGATCATACGCGCGATTCGTACCCCGCCACGGGCCTCCTGCGGGGCGACGACGAAATGCGGCTCGAATTCGCCCGATATGGTGAAACTCCTCAAGGTGCGAGAATACGCGCTCCGCGTAACCTGCGGTTCGCCAAGCATCGGTCGAGGACTATTGCGAGCCCGCCTGTGAACGCCGCCGTCATGCGTCTGAAACGCCCACTGGACAGGCGCCCTTGCAATTAAAACTCCCCGTCCCGCACCCCCGCCACGAACGCCGCCCACTCCGCCGCCGTGAATCGCAGCACTGGCCCTTGTTGGTCCTTTGAGTCGCGCACCGCCATACCACCATCCGGCAGCTCGGCAACCTCCACGCAGTTGCCACCCTGCCCGCCGCTGTGCGAAGACTTCCGCCAGACGAGGCCAGTCGAGTCGGGTTCGTGCTTCATAGCTCCTCCATCACTGCCTCGATCATGGCCACTGACGCTTCGGGAGACAGCGCGGCAGCACGCGTGAGATCGTACCGAAGCTGTGCGGCACGCACGGCTTCTGCTTGCTCGATGAGGTGGCCACTGCCGTGGACTTCGACGTAGACGAGATCAGGCCCCTCGCTGAAACTCAGGACACTCATCGCCCCATCTGAGCAGGCATGAGCGCCAACGTCGTACGGCAACACTTGAAGCACAATGCGCCGTGAGGCCACCAGCCCCATGAGTCTGGCGAGTTGGCCGCGCATGACCTCGCGCCCACCAATCGGCCGGCGAAGTACCGCCTCGTCCAAGATGGCCCAGAACTGCGGCGGTGCCTGCTCAAGCAAGCGTTGCCGATCGAGACGGGCGGCGACCCGTTCATCGACGGCCTCCGTCCAACACGCTTCCATCAGGGCGCGGGCGTAGCCATCGGTCTGAAGCAGTCCTGGTACGTTCTGCGGCTCGAATGTCCGGATGCTGGTAGCCGTGGCCTCCAGCTCCACGTACCCCCGAAACCAACTCGGAAAGTTGCTGCGGTTGACTAGCGGCCACAGCCGAGCAAGCGCCCCGTCTGTCTCTAACGCTGCGTCGCAGCGTTCGGCGAAGTCGCGGGTCGGTACGCGCTTGGCCGTCTCCACGAGGCCGACAAGCGCCCCGCTGTAGATGACGATCTCGCCGAGGCGTTCCTGGCTAAGCCCTGCTGCCGTGCGATAGCGACGCAACTCGCTGCCAAAGTAGGCCAGCACCGATGACGAGGGATCGAGTTCGAGCGGTGCCGCCATCGCGCTGTCCGCCTTCCGGTTCTACAAGCCCACCTGTAGAGCTGCGCCCTATCGCTCAGCGTAGTCCTCTGATTGCAAGCTTAGGTCATCCCGTCAACGCCGCAGGTGGTGACCTTGCAATGTCCAGTGCACAACCATCAGGACCATTCGTTAGCTCACTTCGATTCGCTGCCGTGCCGACTGCCGTCGGCTGCGCTCGCATGTTCGTCGAGCAGACGCTCAGCGGATGGCAAGTCTCGGCTGTCAGCGACGACGCCGTGCTCATCGCATCGGAGCTCGTCACCAACGCCGTCCGGGCGACCGGCAACACCGACCCGCATCCCGGCTACGCCGCGCTTGCTCAGGTGTCGATCCTCCAGGTACGGCTCAGTATCCGACGCGGCAGGCTCTTGATCGAGGTATGGGACAACAGCCAAAAGCCGCCGGTGCTCCAGCAGCAGCGGGACGACGCCGTAGATGGTCGCGGTCTGTTCCTTGTGCAAATGCTTAGTGCTCAGTGGGGCACTTACTTCCCGAAGGTTGGCGGGAAGGTGGTGTGGGCCGAGCTCGCACTACCAGCGGGAAGCGCGCCGCTTCAGGCCGCCGAACCGAATCGTTTGGTGCTGTCGCATCTCGCCGCCACGTCGTCCGCCGGCAAGGCATAGCTCGTGAGCACCTTTACATGGTGTTGGCCTTCGGGCAGCGGGCTGCCGATGAACCCGCGGCTTCCGTGCTCGCTGCTGTTTCAACAACCTTAGAAAGCATCCGTCTTATCGTGACCACGCCTCATGCTGCTCGTCAGCCCAACCACGCCTTGCGTGCCGTCCGCATCGCAATGCGCCTCAGCCAGAACGAGTTCGCCGGGCTCATCCGTCGGGCTGGGGACGACCTCGGCGAGCCGAACGGCTGCACCGCTCGCCTTGTCCAGAAGTGGGAATCCGGTACCTACGCCACGTGCCGCGCCAACTACCGGCGCGCACTGCAAGAAGCCACCGGCAGGCCATACGGCCAGCTTGGCTTCAAGGATGAGTGGAGCACTCATGCAGCCGAGACCGCACCAGTCAGCGACGCCATCGGGAACAACCCGAGTGACCACTTCCGGTACGCCCTGGCCGTGCCGACGACTGCCGATACCGCGACGGTCGCTCTGGCGCAGACGACCGTCGCCAAACTCTTCGACCTCGAACACCACACCCCGGCCCGCGTGCTGCTACCGACCGTTGGCCGCCAGCTCGACGATATTGCCGGTCTGCTGCGCGGTGCGGCTGACCACGGGTTGCGGGGACGGTTGGTAGCGCATGGCGGTGAGGCCGCGGCACTGGCGGGGTGGCTGGCGCTGGAAACAGGCGATGTCGCAGCTGCACACCGCTACTGGAACAGCGCTATGGCTGCCGCCCAGAGCACAGCCAATAGTCCACTGTTGGCGTGCGTCCTAACCTACCTCTCCTACGCCGCGCTGGAGCGCGACGACTACAACGCCGCGTGGCAGCTGGCCTATACGGCGACCGAACATGCCGGAGAAGAACCGCACGCCCAAGCCTGGATGAATCTGCGTGCTGCGCAGGCCGTGGCCCGGCTTGGCGATATCGCCTCAGCAGAAGCCAGTCTGAAGCTGGCTCGGGAATGGGCGTTGGAAATCGGGCCGCCGCCTGCACCTAGCGATGCCACACCACCATGGGCGCGGTTCGTCGATCGGGCGTACCTGTGGGCGATGGCGGCTGACGTGCTTACCTGCATCGGCGATCTGGACAACGCCTACGAAGCTGCGGTACGTGCGTACAGCACGCTCGGCAGCAACCGCACTAAGACACGCGCCGTCACCCTTGCACAAGTGGCCTACACGCTGGCATACCTCGGCGGCACCGAACGGGCTGCTGAGCACGCACGAGATGCGCTAGAGTTGGCTGAGGCATTGGAGCTTCACTCGGTGAAGCCGCGGCTGCGCGATGTGGTGGCGCTGTTGCCGAGGCCGTTTGATACAACCGGGCGAGAGTTGCGGCGGCGGTTGGCGCATGGGTAGGTCCGGTCCCGGTCCCGCCGGGCCTACGGCGCGGTCGCGCTGCGGCCTCCAGACGCAGCCGCTCACACTTCTCGCGCTGCGCCGCGCTCTCGCTACTCATAGACGGAACCATCCCTCTCTTTTCCGTTCGCGCAACTCCCGGCAGAGCAGATTCGCGCTTCTCGGCTCGTGCTACCGAAGGCGAATGTGCGCCGGTTCGCGTGGAGGACTTGGCTGAGTGGGCCGCATCGGGTGGTTCTGGTTCCGCGTGTTCGCGGTGCACCGCGCGTGACGCGGAGCGGCAGCGGCCGTGTGAGGGGTCTGGCTGAGCCGGGCTTGGGCGTGCTGGGCGACCTGGCGGGCCCTTGCTTGAAGCAGCTGTGCTTCCGTGCCCTGCTGTGTCTCCGGCGCGCTACCGGGCCGCTCGGCGGACTTCGTTTCGGTATCGGCTGGCCGAGGCTGGAGGTGCGGCGTCGGGTGGTTCTCATGGCTGCGGAGGCTTGCGGCGTGCCGTTCGGCTGCGGCTGCGAGTGCGGTGAGTGCGTCAGCCGCGTCGGTGTGGCCGTATTGGCTGGTCTTGCGGCCGAGAGCGTCCGCGTAGTCGGAGATCGCATCCGCGCTGCGGGCGATGACGGCGCGGATGCCGGGGTCTTCGGCCTGGCGGGCGAGGGTGTTGACGGTGCCCCATAGGGCGGTGATGCGCTGCCATTCGTGCGTGGCGGCATGGGCGCGTACGTGGTTGCGGGCGTTGATGTAGGTCTCGCGCAAGCCCGGTGCCTTCGTTTCGACACCGTACTGCTGCTGCGTACCACGCTGTTCGAGGTGCGTTGCGGCTGCGTTGGCGAGGTTGGCGATCGCGCGGGCTGCGCGGGTGGCAAGGGTGGTGAGCAGGCCGCGAACGCGTACGTCGGCGGACAGTTCGGCCCAATATGTGCTGGCTGCGGCCTTGAGGGTGTCCCACAGGTTGTGGAC
>JBKOWZ010000055.1:0-22963 GCA_046724665.1 Actinomycetota bacterium | reverse complement strand
GCCCAGGATGCACGATCGCGGGTTGCACGGGCGGGAGGGGTTGATTGGATCATGTTTGGGTCTGGCGACGTGCCGGGTTGGGCTGCTGACGACGAAGTCCTACGCGAGGACTCGGGCAGCTGGGGTGTGTTCGGGGCAGGTGGCTGCGAACGCTGCCGGGAGGCATCGCGGCACGTACCAGGAGTGGATTACACGGCCGCGATGCGTGAGGCCGAGTCTGCTGAGCAGCTGGTCCGGCATGTCGTGCGCCGTCTAGCTTGGCCAGGGGCACGGGTGGTGACGTGGGCGTGGCACACACCCGAGGGCGAGCCGTACGTGGGCGTCGAGTTGCATCCGTTGATATGGCGCAGGTGGGCGGCCCGATCCGTGGCGGCCCGGCGTGGTGGACGGGTGTCGCGCGGCAGGTTAGCCATGTGGGATCTCGTACGTGTGCCGTGGCGCAAAGCATCGGGCACATCGCAGTTGCAGAAGGTGTTCGAGCGCTGCCCTGTACGCTCCGCATCGGCGGCCCGGCCAGCCCGCACGAAGGAGTAGTCCCCCGTTCTGGTGGGCCTCGACGTCCTTGCTGTCTTGCTGTGTGTTCTAGTCGTCGTGATGGATGGTGGTGACCTCGGTCTCGTCGGCGTTGTAACGCAGCGTGTCGAGCATCAGTCGCCGGTTGTCCTGCGTGCAGGTGGCGGTAGCGGCGAAGTTGACCGTGGCGCCGATCGTGGGGGTCTTCAGGTTGGCGCGGTCGTCGGGGGTGGGGGTGACGGTGCCGTGGCGGTCGCAATACCACAGCGGGCCGTGGTGCTGCGTGAGGGCCTTGATGATCGGCTCACGGGGGCCGACGGGGTCGGGGTAGCGGTCCATGCCGTCGTAGGTGGTGTGCGGCAGGATGCGGGTGACGCTCACCCGTGCGCCGCTTTCGTGGACGGCGCCTTGGGTGAGGATGTGGATGAAGGTGCGCGGGGGTAGCTGGAGGAGAGCGGCGGTGCGTGCGTTGGCCACGTCGTGCCGGGGCGTGGGTTCGGTGGTGAAGGTCAGGCCGCGCAGCGGGTCGGCGGGGTCGAACTCGATCAGGTAGCGCGGCAGTGGCGCGGGGCGTACGAGGGTGCCCTGGCCGTTGACGGTCTGGACGCGTCCCTCAGCGCTGAGCAGGGCGAGGCCGAGGCGCACGCTGGCTACGGAGGCTTTGAACGAGTCGGCGAGGGCTTTCTCGCCGGGGAGCAGCGCGCCGGGGAGGTAATCGCCGCCGTCGATCGCGTCGCGAAGCTCGCGGGCGATGCGTTCGGCGAGCACCTCGCCTCGGGGGTGGACGGCGCTCTTCGACGGCACTCGCTGCCTCCCGTCTGCGGCCCGTCGTAGCAGGTGGCGGGCCGGATGGGCTGTGTTCGGTCCTGACTGGACGTCAGTGTTAGTTCAGGATAGTTGCTGGTCTCACTAGCGCCAACAGTGCTACCGTCAGACTCGACCTAGTGACTAGCTAGGGTGATCTAGACGAGTGTGAGGAGATGATCACTATGACGATGCGGGCCATTCCCGTCGATCTGGGGCAGCTGTCCGGCTTCACCTGCGCGCTGCCGCCGGAGCCGATCGTGGATCGGGTCACGGGTGAGGCGTGCACGGACCGGGAGACTGGCCTGCCCCTGTATCAGGTCGCCATCAACGTGCGGCTGATCGGGACGCGGGAGGCGTATGCGCTCACGGTCCAGGTGCCCGGGGTGCCGACGGGCCTCATCGAGAACGAGCGGGTGAGGGTGCACGACCTGACGGCGGTCCCGTGGGTGCGGGACGGACGCAGCGGGATCACCTACCGCGCCTCGGCGATTACGCGTGCTGACACGCCCGCGCCTGCCGCGCACGCTGCGGCGACCGCGGCGACGGCTTCAAACCCGCGGCGGACGCGAGCGGGCCGCCCGCGCCAGGATCGGGGCGAGCGTCACAGCGTGCTGAGGTGGCACGACCGCAAGCCGTGCCGGCACTGCCACGTCCTGGACATCCTCGGGGACTGACACGAGGTGCGGCGTCAGCGACCCAAACGCAGCAGCTCGCGGCAGCACCGACGGTGCCCGGATTGTCTCGGCAGGGGCCGGTTTGAGATGACCGAGCAGACGCAACGGTGTCGCAGGTGTCGGGGCGCAGGCTACCTACCCAGGTAAGACGCGACCCCCACTGAATCAGTGATCAGACTTTGAAGGACGGTGCCATGCCCTCCACCCGCACCACCGGCACGGGCAGCAGTTTCGTTTAGTACCTCGGTTCTAGGCCTCGTACTCACCCTGGTTGTAGGCGTCGTCTGAGGCCTCGGGTTCAGGGGCCGGCTCGTCATCCGTCGAGGACTGGGCCGTGGACGAGTCATCGTCGCCGCTCAACAGGTAGCCTGCGCCGAGCGCCGCGCCGGCGACGAGCAGAGCCGCGCCACCGACCACCCAGCCGACGGGTCCGGTAGCGGCCTCGACCTCGGCGCCACCGGCGGCCTCCACAGCCAGGATGCCTTCGCCGACGGCGGTCAGCCCGGCCGCCAGTCCCTCACCGGCCACGGCCTCGGTCCCGACGGTCGCCGCCGTCTCCGCCCCGGCCATCGCCAGGCCCTCGGTTCCGGCCTCGGCCGCAGCCGCCCCAGCCTCGCTGCTGCCCAGCTCGCCCAGCTCGAAGCCGGTTTCCTCGACCTCTGCGGTACCGGTCTGGCCGATGGCGTTGCCCTCCTCGTCCAGGATCTGATACCCACTGCGCTCGGCGTACTCGGGATCCAGTGGATCCATCTCAAGCGGCTCATTCGTGTCGCCGCCGTGCACGCCGTACCGGTGGAATTCCTGCGGCACCAGATCGCCGGGGTGCGTCGCGAGTTCGGGTTCGGCCTCGATGCTCGGCATGTGGCTGTTCTCGATGCTGACGCCTTCGGGCCAGCTGCCGGTCTCGCGGAACTCGGAGATCGCCTCCCGGCCGTACTCGTCCTCGATCAGCTGCACCGACTCCATCTGACGCGGCGTCAGGCTCTCGTTCTCCAGCCCTTCCGCAAGATCTTCGGACGCTGTCTCACGGGAGATGGCCCGCTCGCGAGCGGCTGGGGGCCGGGGCAGGTCGTCGTCGCTCATTGCGCACTCCTCGCTCAGATCCGTCGCACGGCCGACGCGCGACACCGCCAGAATGCGAGCGTTGATCAGCTCTGTGAACCCACAACGCGCGAGGTATGCACGATCGGCCGGCCGCACTGCCTGAAAGTGCAGGGCGAGCCGGCCGCTTCTGGCGTGATTTTCCCTCAGTCGCGCTCACCCAGTAGTTCCAGATCCTGGGCGGTGAGCGTCGCGGTCTTGAGCAGTTCACGGATCAGGTTGACGCTTAGCGTCGCGCCGACGTTCGCGCCGACCTCGTCGCGGAGCAGGCCTCGTACACCACGGCAGTGAAGACGGTCGCGCACATCCTCGACGCTGTTCGCAACCGACTTGTGAGTCCAGATCTTCGTCGAATACGGGGACGCGTTGACGAGCCGGGCGGTATCCTGCCACGTCATGGGTTGCGGATAGCTCTCGTGCCCGTCCAGGTAGCACTTGGCGAGCGCAGTGAGCACGAGACGTTCTTGCGTGGAGAGTTCATAGGCAGTCCCGGGTTCCACCGTCTTCCCTTTCGCCGTGGCGCGAGTCTGGCGGTCATCTTCGTCCGCCAGACGGACCTCCACCAGGTGAGCGCGCGACTTCGAACTGTTGATTACAAGCGGTGTGTATCCCAGCTCGATGACATGCGAGTGGCCGGTGAGCATCAGGGTGCCATCCGGAAGCTCGATCGGCAGCTTCCCGGTATTGCGCAGCCGCCAGTCGCCGTTCGGCCCGGTGCAGGTGAATCTCCCGTGCCGACGGCTGACAGCCGGATCGTCAACACCGACCGGCACGTGCACATTCTCGCGGTCGCGCCCGAACAGAAGGGTGTATTTGCGCGGCGGTACGGCGTACCCGCCTTCCGGTCCCAGCACAAAGATCGTGCGCGGCGGCGCCGGCACCTTGTCGGCTGGGCTGCCCGGCGGCAGTACCTGAGGCGGGAAGTTTCCGGATGACATTTCACGGACCTCCGTCTGGTTTCTGCTACCGTATGAGGACTCTGCGAGGACCGGTCCTCCGTGCAGAGTGCCAGACTGAATGGTTTCCCGGAAGCGCACGGTGAGGACGTACTCAATACCCCGTCGCGCGTGAACGCGAGTGGCGCATAACACGCATATGGATATCACCATCGCCGAGCCGCTCGGTGTCAACGATCCCCGCGAGATCGGCCCGTTTCCCCTCCTAGGTCGGCTTGGGGTCGGTGGCATGGGAGAGGTCTACCTCGGTTCGCGCGGTCCGGGTTATGTCGCTGTCAAGCGAGTTCGGCCTCGCAGAGTTTCCCAGGAGCGCTTCGAGCGTGAGGTCGCTGTCCTGTCTCGAGTGCCTCTAGGCATCGCGCCTCGTGTGCTGGCGCATGACAGCACTGCTGAGCATCCATGGTTCGCGACCGAGTATGTCCCCGGATTCACCCTGCACGACGCGGTCCGGCAGCACGGCCCGCTGCCGTCAGACGCCCTGCGACTGCTGATGGCTGAAACCGTCGGCGCGCTGCACGCGGTACACGCGGCCGCGATCGTGCACCGCGATCTCAAGCCCGCCAACCTCATGCTCGTACGCGATGGTGTCAGGCTGATCGATTTCGGTATCGCCCGGGCCGCCGACCTTCCACGGCTCACCAGGAGTGGCGCGAGCTACGGCACGCGAGGGTTTTCGGCTCCGGAGCAGGAAGACGGAGACTCGAACGTGGCCTCGTCCGCGGACGTGTACTCCCTCGGCGCCGTATTGCTGTTCGCGGCTTCAGGACATGAGCCTGAAGACACACCCGACATCGCGCCGCTGCTCGAGACCGACGCCGAACTGACCGCGATCATCAAGTTCTGTCTGGCCATGGCCCCGGCCATGCGGCCCACCGCAGCCCAGCTCGTCGCGTCGGCCCGCGGGCTTTTGGCCGACGGCGAGGTGTCCTGGCCAACGCTTGTCGCCGAGCGGATCGAGGCACGGCGAAGGTTCGCTGCGACGCCGGCGCGCAAGCTGGACACGGTTCCACCCAAACCGACTGCGGATCCCCGGCCGATCCCGCAGACGCGGCCGGACGCGAGCCTGGACCGACGGCAGCCCACGCGTGGTGATACCCAGCTGTACGCTGCGGCGGAGGAACTGGCGTTCAAGGTGCGCGAACAGTGGGAGCGGGAGGAGCGGGCGCGGCGTGTACACGACCCCTATCCTCTGCCCGTACGCTTCGTGTGCGCCCAACCGGGCCTGTTCGACCATTGGGTGAATATCCGCAAGACCGGGCGTGGGTCAAACCCTGGGCCTCTTGCGCTCGCCGGGGATTTGGACGAGGTCGGGGCCGTCTACCAGTCGATCCCGTCGCAACGGCTCGTGGTGCTTGGTCAGGCAGGATCGGGAAAGACGATCCTGGCCCTGCGATTCGTCCTCGACCGATTGAGCGCGCACTCCCCGGGCGAGCGCGTACCGGTGATCTTCAGAGTGGGTTCCTGGGACCCCTCCGCCGTCTCGCTCCACGACTGGATGTGCAGTCAACTCGTGCGCGACTACAACTTCCTGGAGGCTCCCGCCGCCCGCGGGAGCAAGGCCACCGCGCTGATCGACACCCACCACATCTTGCCAGTTCTCGACGGATTCGATGAGATCGCACGCGGCCTTCAGGACATAGCGCTCGCCGCGCTCAACGATTACACCGGGCCCTTGCTTCTCACCAGCCGGTCGGACGAGTACTCCAGAGCCGTTCGGATGACGAATGACGTGCTCTCCGCCGCCGCATGTATCGAACTGGAGACGCTTGCACTCAAGGACGTGGACGAATATCTGACACGCGCCAGTCGGCCGGAAGCGGGTCCGACACCACGCACCGTGTGGGAACCGGTTCTGGAGCAATTGCGGGCAGTGCCGAGCAGCAGGGGGGTGGCTAACGTCATCGGCGCCTTCGACACTCCGCTGATGGTTTCCTTGGCCCGCGCCGTTTATAGCGACGTCTCGGGCAGTTATCCCACCGAACTGCTGAGCACGGACCGATTTCCCACCGTGGAAGCCGTACAGAAGCACCTTCTGGCCGAATTCGTTTCGGCCAGGTACCGTCCGCTGCCCGCCGACGCCGGGATCGTGTCAACGTCTCGCCCGCGCATGCCCCGGCCGTGGAGCAGCGAGCGTGCCGAGCACTGGCTCGGCTACCTCGCCTGGCACATGGAAGAGCAGGGTCGGCACGATCTCGCCTGGTGGGAACTCGGCACCGTGATGGGGCGGCGTGCGCTCATGCTCGTGGTCGCAGTCACCATGGCAGTCACGTCCGGGCTTGTGGCCGGGCTCGTGTATGGGTTCGCGGCCGCGCTCACGAGCGGACTGGCGAGCGGATTGAGGACAGCGATCGTCGATGGAATCATGAACGGGCTCGGCGCGGGCCTGACCTTCGGCCTCATGCACGGTTTCGCCTCGAACCTGAAGACCGGCGGCCCGGTGTTCGAACCCTCGCACATGCGGATACAGCTGCGCCGCGGAGCGAGGAAGAGGCTACTGGAGGGCTTCTGGCCCAGAGTATCGGGCGGGCTCGTTGGCGGAGCGCTGTTCGGGGCGCTGTGGGCGACCGGAAGCGCGCTCTATTCGGCGGCCTTTCCGGACAGCTCAGAGACCGCCGTCCCCATCGAAGTGCGCAACGACCTCGTCCTCGGCACCGGCCTCGGCGTCGCGATCGGACTCGTCGCCGCGATCGGCTCCGGGCTCGAGGCCGTCAGCGAGAAGGAGCAGGCCGCCCGCCCCGCAGCGCTGTTGACCAACAACAGAATCAATGTACTCACCCAACTGCTCACAGTGGCGGTCGTGATCGGCACCGGGTACGGAGCCGTCCTCGGGCCGGCGCCCGGCCTGGCCGCCGGCCTCATCGTCGCGCTAGGGCTCGGCACCATGACCGCTTGGGGACGCTGGGTGCTCTTGGCACGCATCTGGCTGCCGCTGCGCGGGCAGGCGCCGTGGAACACAATCGCCTTCCTGGAAGACGCCTATCAGCGAGGTGTGCTACGCCAGGCTGGCGCCGTGTACCAGTTCCGCCATGCCAGGGTCCAGATCCATCTGGCCGAGAAGTTCTCAGACTCTCGACGCAGCGAGCTCGCGAGGGGGGACGACCATGAACGGGCACGGTAGGCCGATCATCCTGCTGAGAGGCGCGACGGCCTTGGCGATCACCGCCGCGATCACCGTGTTCGACCCGACCACGGCCGGCGCGACGCAACGAGTCAGCCTCGCTCCGACGTACACGTGCGCCTTTCCGGTGATCGGTGACCAGTCTGCACCGGTCCAGATCGACTCGAGCATCCCGGACTCGATCGCGGTCGGCCAGTCAACTGAGCGCTACGTTGTCCACGCCTCGGCGACCGCACCGTGGGAACTGGCCCTGGGCCTGCGCCTCGCCGGCGTTTCGACCATCACCGGCACCGCGGAGGGGCGAGCATATGTCAAAGCCCCACAAGGCGACCTCGCGCAGACTGTGCATTTCGACATCGACAAGATCACCATCCCGGCCTTCAGCTCGTTCACCGGCACCGCAACCGGCGGTATGCCGGAGGTGACCTTCAGCGAGCCGGGTAGGGCCGAGATCGTCGTCGGCGATTTGACCATGCACCTCGTCCCTCGGGATTCCAGCGGAAACCTCACATCACTCGGTGAGATGACCGTTCCCTGCACCCTGAATCCCGGGCAGAACGAGGTCGCGGCTTCGTTCACCATCACCGGCGCGCCGAGCCGGACGTCATCGAACTTCGCGACCGCCGATCCCGACTCGACGCCGACGAGCCACTCATCCTTAAGCCCAAGCTCACGCCCTTCGACCTCGGCCGCGACGGACGTGGGCATCGCCGCGGCCACCACTCCACCGATGCAGCCGACACGCCCAGCCGACTCCAAGCCCTCAAACGCAGGAGGGATCGACTGGACGATTTGGCTCGGCGGCCTGGTGGTACTCGCCGGAATCGGAATGGCCGCATTCCGCCGTGGGTCAAGGCTTTGGAACCGTTGAAGCGACGACGGCCGATGCCGCTCATGGGCGTTCTCGCACGAACTCGCCGAGAAGCAGGAAGAGCGCTACCACGGCACGATCATCTTCAGCGGCTGCCAGCCGGTGCCAGGCGCCGGCCGAAGGCTCGACACCCGCTTCACGCAAGACCAGAAGCGGCCAGATGAGATCCCATCCCTCGTGGTCGGCACGTCGGGAGACCCACTCGCCGAACCCGTCCAGGACACGTCCGCCCGCGCCCATGTCCAGCCCGTTGAGGAAAGCGACGTATTCGCCGAAGGAACCGTCGAGGCCGAAATCCGACGGCTGCTTCCGCGCGTGCCACAGGAAGGTCTTGATCAGCGCGTCCACGCTCGTTCCCGACCCTCGATCCAGGGCATGAACACGCACTGAGGGCGTGCCGCATCCGCAACGCCGCTCGCTCAGTCGGCGTTCTGGCGATCGTGGTGATGGACGTGCATCTCACCATGCCCGACCGAGTAGACCGAGGCTTCACCACTGGCGGTATTGCGCTGGGTGGGCTGGTCAGCCGTCGTGGCTCCATTGTTCACAGTGGCGTTGTCTCCGACGACGATCTGACCGTTCTGGTCCCCGCCGACGGTGATCCTCACCTCCGACTGTTCGCTCACCTGATCACTCTCCGCATACTTCTGCCAACTGTCGCCACGCACTGTTGAACTGGTCGGCCAGTGCGTGCGTATCGAAATCATAGGTTGATTCGCTCAAGCTTTGAAATGTGCTGATGTGGCCGCTGATCGAGGCGTCCATCGTGTCGAGCGCCGAGCCGACCGCGGACGTAGTGGCCGCATAGCGTGTGGACTGGATGGCGCTCTGTACGCGATGCAGGTCACTGATCAGTTCGTCGTCAGCGCTCTGGACAGAATCGAAGTCTCCTTGCCCACCTGCGTTGACAGCCGCCTTGTAGTAGTCGAGTGTGAATTCAAGATTTTCAAGCGCACCGTTGGTGGAATAGACAGCCCGCGCAATCGCGGGTACGGCGCTTTGGCATGCTAGATCCCGAGATGGTAAGGCGCTCGTCTGATGGTGGTGCGCCAAAGCGACTGCGCCGTAGACAGTGCCGCTGATCACCAGCGCTGTGACCATCTTGGCGACAGTAGTGGACACGACACCGTGGCCGCCCGCACCGGCATTGGCAGTGTGATGTGCCTGCATGACGTGCTGATGATGGACTGAAGCGTTGGTGCCCAGGTGTCCGCCTGGCGCAGACGCACTGTGGCTCGGCAAATGATGCCTGAGATCGATTACCTGTCCATGGTGATGCGCCGTGCTCGCCGATTGGCCGACTCCATGCGCCGGCTGCGCCGTGTGCGTGACGGAGCCGGAACCGGGCATGTGGTACGTCGGCCTTGGCTGCGCTACGAGAGTAGCGTGCGACGGCGTCACCGGCAGTGTAATAGGCGGCGGGGTGAAAACGGGACTGCCTGGACTGATCAGTGAGCTGGCGGTGGGAACGACGGTATGAGTCGCCGTCGAGGTATGGACCAAGGCAGGCGTTAGATGGTGCGGCGCTATGGCCGCCATATGACCGTTCGCCTGTGCCGCCACAGTGGCCGAACTGTGCGCCCCGATCGCGGGGAACGAGCCGGAAGCCGCGAACTGCGCCGACTGATGGGCTGCCTGGATCTTGTGCAGGATCCCCAACTCCTGCCACAGCAGCACGGCTTGGCCCAGCAGCAGGGCCGCCAGGGTGAGCTTGCCGGTCACCACACACCGGATGCCTTCTTCGTTCAGGAAGTAGGCCTTGGCGGACTTGTCGTTGGCTGCCTCGGCAGCGCGCCAGCCTGCCCCCAGCAGCGTGCCCCATGCACTGAAGTGCAAGGACCGTTCAAGCTTCGGCGAGGCGGCACGAGCGAGTGCGACGCCGAGGTCCGGGTATCCGTTGCGCTCGGCGCGTAGCACCACGACGTCGAGAACGCGGTGGTGATCGGCGACCGCGTCGGGACTCGTAGCGGTGTCGGCGGCCCACGCGGTGAGATACCCGCAAAGCTTCTCCGTCGGGTACCAGACCCCTCGGCTCTTGAGTACTTCGCCGACGACGTCGGCCGGGCACCGATATCCGATATCGGTCTCGACGACCAGACCGGTCCGGGCCAGTTCCCGGCACAGCTGCTCGCAGTCACCTCGGCCCAGCAGCGCGTCAAGGTGGGCCGGCGCGATCTCATTGCCGCCGACCGAGGCCATCAGGTGCAGTACGTCTCCGGCTTCCGGCGACTGCTGCCGCAGGAGCGCTGGCAGGAGCGACGGCAACGGCTTCGGCGCCGGGAGCCCGGCCTTGCCCGAAGCCGCGAACCGGCGCAGCTGCAAGGGGCTTCCGTTCGCGGCCGCGCAAAGCGCGACGGCGGCGGGACGCTCGTCATCGCGTAGCGACCGGTTGAGGTGGTGTGCCAGCAGGTTAATGGACGCCGACTCGTCGAGTCCGCCGACCGGCACGGTCCGAACAGCCGTCCCGGCGATCCGCTGCTCGGCGGTGAACACCAGCGCCGAGTTCTGGACGATGTCCATGAGCTGCTTCAGTCCGGTCTCGGAGAATCGCGGGTCGTCGACGTAGATCCGCAGACGCAGGTGTTGCAGATAATGCTGCATTTCGACGGCGGAGGGAACGTAGTCTGGAGCGACGTAGCAGGCCTTGAAGATCTCCCTGGCGATCTCCGCGGCCTCGCGGTCCCCGGCGTGCAGATATACGACGCCGTCAGGTCCCGGCTCGAGACTGCGGGCCGCGTATCTCAGCAGGGCGCTCTTGCCGATTCCGGCCGGTCCGCACAGCTGGATCAGGCCATTGGTGCCGAGTGCCGTGCGCAGGTCCGACAGTTCCTGATCGCGGCCGATCACGCCGCCGCCGCGTCGCGGCAGCAGGCTGATCCGTTCGCGCCGCACGAGGGTGGGCAGCGTTCCCCGGAAATCGGACACCCGGGAGCCGTGCTGAGCATCGATGCTCACGTTCAGCACGGCGTGGTCGCCCACCACGATGATGCCGCGGTTGTCGCCGGCGACATCGATGCCGGTCGTCACCGTCGTCCTACCGCCGGACACGGCGTGCTGCTCAGTCATGTCGCACCTCGGATCACGGAGCCCGTCAGACGGCCAAGCCGGTGACCGCGACGCCGTGTTCGGCGAGGAAGTCCGCGATCACGACGCCGAGCTTGCTCTCGATGAGCGTGTCGTACATCTCCCGATCGACGTCCTGGAACCGGCGGTGATGCCGACGGACGCGTACGGCTTGGACGAGTTGTGCAGGGACTCCCACAGGCGGGAGCGCGGCGAGTTCCCGGGCACAGACACGCGCCGGGTAAGCGAAGTCCTTACGCCTTATGGCATCGGCTTCAAGCCAGTGCCGCAAAGGAAGCAGGGCCCAGCGCCCGCCCAACATCGTCAGACGGAGCAGGGAGCCGAACGCGTCACGAGGCGTTCGGCGCAGCGACGCACGCATCAACTGAAGAACGCTCTGGTCGCGGTCGAATTGATGGAACTCCTCGCGCAGCGGTGCGAGCGCGGTGCGGCTGAGCTCGACGAACAAGAGACCGTCGGACGCCAGGTGTTGGAATCGCACGAAGTAAGTGACCACCACCTCGCCACTCCAGCCGGTCACCCGGATCGCCAGGTAGGCGCGGGCGCGGTCGGCCGGAGCCTCGCGCAGCGCCCGAATGACGTGCTCGTCGGCATGAGTGGCTGGAGGCCCGGCCGGGTCCGGAAGCAGCGCCTCGAAACCGTTCGCGGCCATATGGTGGAGATCGCGTCCGTCGAGCACCACCCGGGGCGCGACGTGGACTCCCGGCAGGTCGAGCGCACGCAGGTCGCGTTCGACGCGCTCATACAGTTCGTGGACGCTGAACGACCTCGCGTCGCGGCCCGGAACCTTGACAGTGATGTCAATCGCCGATGAACGCTCCAGATCCACCGCGCCGAAGCCGGGGAACGGACGCTCTGGTGTTCCAACGCTGACGTTCTCGTGAGCGTTGAGGCTGACCAGCGCTTCGACTCGGGCACGCAGCCTCGGGTTCGTCGGCTCCGGTGCCTCTCTGTGGTCGTAGACGGCTCGGCGCAGTCTGGTCCGCACACGGCGACGCAGATCCCACATTTCGACGTGGACGGTGAGCCAAGTCACGGCGGCTCCCCAGAACAGCGCCGGCAAACCGTCGTGACGCATGAAATACAGGAAGATCAGCACCTCGACGCCGAGCAGCCCGTCAACGGCCCGCCTACGGAACCGCGCAGCGAGCGCATACTTCAGAACCGCCGCGGTATCGACGCCCGGGGAGAAGGCGAGTGCCTGATGCTTGTCGTTGATCAGATCTCTGATAACGGCGTTGTTGAGGGTCGAGTCGCTCACCACCGCCGCACACAGGTAGCGGGTGGTGTCACGGGCGAAGGCCGGAGAGGCAACGCCGGCCGGCCGGACCGCGCCTGAATGGTCGCTCTGCTCAGCGGGAACGGTCGCCACGCGCATCGACGTTCGCGGCGGCGGGGCCAGCCCATTCCTCGCCTCGCCGACGGCAGGCGCAGTCGTGGTCGGGGCGGCGATCGAGATGGTCGTAGCAGCTGCCGCGGCAGCGCTCGCGGCAGGTTTGGACGACGACATCACCGGCGCGGCTACAACCCTGGAGGCGCCGCAGGTGGTGCAGGTGTCGTATTGGTCGTTGTAGACGCTGCCGCAGCGGGGACACGTCATGGCAATCTCCTCATTCTGGTCCGGATTCGCAGGTCGGCTGTGACGGAACCCGGCATCCGGTGGTGTAAGGAGGCTGTGGCACCGTACTGTCGAACGTGCCGGTCGGACCCGGCGTCAGGAATGCGGAAGTCGATGTGGCCGGCTGCTTGGCCCTGTCCGTCGGCACGGACCGAACCGAAGGGGTAGGCCTCGTCGAGGGGCTCACGGACACCACAGTCGGCTTCGGCTTCGGCTGCGGGGGCGATGCGTCCTGCGGAGATCCGATCGTCAGCGCCGTTGCCGCCCCCGCTACCACGAGAAGGAGCGAGAGCAGGAGCAGGAGCGTCGATGCGCGCGTGGCCTCGCGCCTTGGGTTTTCCGGCACGTTCATCTCAGTCCATGTACTCCGTGTCGATGGCGATGGACCTGAAACCGCTGGCTTGAGCTGGAATCACGAGCTGGCCGCGGTCTGACGAGCTGATCAGTGTGTTCAGCAGGCTGGTGATCGCCTCGCTCAGCGCCGCGTCGGAGTCCGATCCGTCGGCCAGAAACGCGACCTTGGTGTAGACCTGCCGCAGCACCTCGGGATTGGCGGCGCCGAATCCGTAGGCGATGACATGCGGCCGCCGGCTCCAGGCGGGCTCGACGAGCCGATCGAAGCGGGCCTTCCAGTTCCGGTCGGTCGGCGCGCCATCGGTGAGGAAGAACACCACCGGGCGCAACACCCGCCACCCGGCCGCCCGCAGAGCGCTGACATCGGTCTCGATGCACTGGCGCACGAGGTCGAAGGCCTTGCCATACTCGGTGCTGCCCGCACAGATAACCTCGGGCATCACCGGCACACGATCCATCTCGGTCATCGGGATGACCAGGTGCGGGTCGGTTGAGAAGGCGATCACACAGATGTGCGCGAACTCCGAGACCCTCGGGTTCATCGCCAGATTCCGGTGCAGCCGCGCCAGAGTCGCGTTGAGGACGCCCTGATGCGACGTCATCGACGAGGAAGCGTCGATGACCAGATACGTCGGCAGGCAGGTCAGCGCCAGGTGCTGGCCGGCTTCAGCCTCGACGGTTGAGACACTTTGCTGTTCGTACATTGCGGGATGGCCTCCAGTCTCAGTGCGAAGAAGCGAAGATGGCGATCAGGATCGGGATGGCGACGATGAGCAGCACGAAGAGCACCACGCGCGCTGCCATGCTCCCGTCCTGGGCTGCGTCGCGGGCAGCTGGGTTCGGGATGCCTGTCGCCGACACCTGGTTCGTGCCATGCGTGGGAGTAAGAACCAGAACCGGCACGGGCATACGCGCAGGCTTCGGCTGCGGCCGCACATAGGGGCCGTATGTCAGTGCCAGATGTAGTTGCGCAACGGTTGGCCGCCGCTCGCGATCCGTGGCCAGCAGCATGTCGAGCAGGAGGTCCTGCAACGCGGGTTGCCAGGCTCCAGACGGGTTGTCGGCTACGAGGCTGACCGCCGCCCTGCCGTCGCGTTGGCTGGTCAGGCAGCGCGCCACGAGTAGTGCGAGCCGGTAGCGGTCGGTGAAGCAGTCCGCCTCACCGCCGTCCGAGGTGAGCGGATCGATCCATTGAGGCTGTCGGATGTTGGGCATCTTGCCTGGCTGACAGCCGTCGATGTCGATGACGAAGGCCGAATGGTCCGCCGGGGACCAGAAGGTGTTCGAGTACGACCAGTCCGAATAGACCAGGCCGAGCTTCTCCAGCACGGCGGCCACCGCGGTCACGCTCGCGCAGACCGCGAGCCGGCCGCTGTGACCGGGCGATGCGATGCCGACGCGCTGCATGGATTCGTCGGCCTTCGCCAGCCAGTCGAGTTCCGTGTACCTCACGACCGTCGTGGCGGCTACGGTCAGTTTCGTCTTGAAGCGATCCGGCGCGGCCGGGATGACGCACCCGACCGTCGGCTTGCCCGGTTCGAAGATCCGCGCGGCAGGCCACGACGAGCCCGACAGCAGGGTTGTGCGATCGGAGTCGGACAGCGACTGCGGCGCCGAGACGAGCCAGTCGAGACGGTCGGCCTCCTGCGGCGGCCGAGGCTGCCGATAGATCTTGGCCAGCCATCCGGGGTGGTCCTGCAATGGCTGGATGCTCAGGCTCTGGCCGGTGTTCTCGCTGATCGCAGGGCCGAGGCGACCGAGGTCGGCTCGGCTGACCGCCTGCCGCAACGGCCACGCCGGTACGCTACTCACCGCTGCTTTACCTCATTCCAAATGGCCACAGCGGTCCGATCGTCGTTGCGCTGCGGGGCGTCGTACCCGACATCGTTGACGAAGTAAGGAGCCTGCTGTGGACTTCGCCAACGCTCTGCGAAGAAACCGTTGACGCGCTGATCGGCAGACCACGCATCCGCCATGCCATCTGTGGCGAGGACGAAGACGTCGCCCGGGCCCAGGCGGAATTCCGACTGCCGCACGAGCTGCGGCGCGTCCGGAAGCGCGCCGGACACCGCGTTCGACGCGTATTCGCCCTCGTTCTTCGCTTCGCCGAAGCGCTGGATCCACAGCCTGGCTTCTGGTTCGAGCACCCAACCGGAACTGTCGCCGATCCAGGCGACCCAGCCCCGGGCGGCTGCGTCGTCACCGGCCGGCTGTTGCAGTACCGCCGTGATCAGGACCGTCGCCAGATCAGCGGCCGACGCGTTCCGGTTGCGCGCCTCTTTGACAAGGTGCTGCGCGATCTCGGCGAACACGGCTGCGGCGTCGAGGTCTGCGATCCTGGCCCGCTGGTCGAGCTGTTCCCGCAGGATACGCACCGCGTGGCTGGCGGCGGCGTTCGCACCGAGATCGGACAGGCGCGCGCTGGACAGCCCGTCCGCGACGGCGATGACGGCATACAGATTGTCTCTCGTGCGGCCGATGCGATAGGCGTCCTGCCGCGGCGCGGCGCTGTCGGACTCGCAGCGATGGCCTGGCCCCACGACGGACGCCGCACGGATGTCGAACGCGCCGACCCGCACCTGATCTGCGGCGATCCCGTTCTGCGCGGACCGGTGCGGGATATGCCACGGCAGTGCGTGTGCGGCGCCGCCGCCGAAGAACCGCGGTGGCTCGTCCAGCTGGTTCGGCCGCGGGGAAGGTAGCAGCCGCAACCGCGCTTGCGTGGCGCGATGCCGAGAACTGATCGGGGCGATCGTAGGGTCCGGCTCTTGCGGGAGGACGAATCTGGGTGTTGCGATCGTCCGCGCCCAGCCCGGCGGATCCTGCTCATCCGCAGGGTGTGGCGAATACGCATCCGAAGACGAGGAGGCCGAATTGGTGGCGATCGCCGCGCCCACTGCTGCTACCGCGGTCATCGCGAACAGGTCCACGAGCCACCGGTGTGCCTGTGGCGGATTGGCCACTTCGACGAACGCCCCGGCAGAGACTGCGGCGATGAGGAACCCCTCGACCCGATCGAGCAGGCGATCGGTCTCCGGGTTTTCCCGGCGGCGGCTCACCGCGTCTCCCCGAGGGGAGCGCAGCGTGAGCGGTGGATGTGCAGGGCTCCGAACTGGCTCGCGTAGATCGTCGCCGGCCACAGGTCCGTCCCCATGGCGGAAACCATCGAGGCGGCGGCGGTGGCTGCCGGTTCCGTGAATTCTTCGTCCGCGGACAGCATCAGGCGGACCTCCCGTCGTTGACGTGGAGAGTGCCACTGTGAACGGCGTAGATCTTGGCGTGGCCCTTCGCCTGGTTGCTCTGCGCGCCGCCGTCGCCGACGTTTTGCGGCGACAGCTCTTGCGGCTGCTCGGCCACCTGAGGGATCAGCGAAACCTGCGCAGTGCGCTCGGAGTGCGGGCGCGGACCAACCGGACTGCCCGGATAGCAGAGCCAGGCGCGCGCCGAATACTCCTTCTCCTGCACGCCGACCTCAGTGAAGGCGTCTGCGTCGATACCGTCGTACCCGTGGCCTACCGTCTCGTCGTGAAAATGCTGGGAAAGGATTGCGGCGACGGGCGCTCCACTGGGAGCCTCCCGAAGCGCGTCGCGGACGGCCGCCGCGTTCAACAGCCGGGCCAGCACCTCGAAGGGTGATCCCGACGCCCCGCCGCCCGGATCCAGCTGGATTTCTCCGGCGTGCAGCGCGACCCGCGCTCGAATCCGCAACACCTCACTCGCCCCCCGATTGTGCGCGTGGAGTGCAGCGGCGACCTCGGACAGCAGCGGATGAAGCAGCACCGACTTGGGCACCGCCTGCGGCAAGACGAGTTGGAATCCGTCGCCGCTGTCCGCGAAGCGGCAGCGGCTCCAATCCAAGGCCGCCGACCGGAAGGACTCGCGGAACGCAGTACCGAGCACACTGCGGATCTGTTGCAGCGCGGTTTCGCCGCGGCCTGCCGACGATGCGATGTCGCACGCGAGCAGGGTCCGGTAGTCGCGAACTGGCTTCATTTCCCCTCCTGGGAGGTGGCGGTGAAGATCGGATCGGGAATCGAGGACGAAGACTTCGTGACGTCGCCCGCACCGATCCAGCGGAAAAATGGTTTCAAAGAGCCGCGGAGAAGACCCGGTACAAGTACGGGGTTCGGCATATCGCGCTACCCTCGGTGGCGGGGACGGCAAGAGGCGTGGCAGACCTCTCACTGCCTGCGCGCCGGCCGAAGGAGGCGCCGTGACCACTGCGAGCCCGGCCACCGCATCCGCCGCCGGCGGTCCCCGCTGGCCGCCAGCGAGTCTGCTGGGCCGCACGGCCGATGCTGACCGCGCCACGCTGATCGGCCTGGGTCGCAGTGTGCGTTATCAGGCCGGCAACACATTGATGCGTGAAGCGGAGGATCCCGAGTTCGTCCTGCTTCTGCTGGGAGGCACGGTCAAGGTCACCGCGCACGCCCTGGACGGACGCGAGGCGCTGCTGGCTGTCCGCATGGCCGGGGACTTGGTCGGCGAGTTCGCAGGCATCGACGGCAAGCCGCGGTCGGCCACGGTGACCGCGTGCGGGAGAGTGTTGGCGAGGCACGTGCGGCGCAGCGACTTCCTGGAGTGCCTGAAACGGCATCCATCCATCGCGATAGCGGTCAACGAGGCCGTCGTCGCCAAGATGCGCACCGCCACCGGCCGCATCGTCGACTTCGCAGGCTGCGACGTCTTGACCCGCCTTGCACGCATGCTCCGCTACCTGGCGCTCACTTACCCCGGCCGGCTTGACTCCGTCCGAGTCATTGGCGCACCCCTGTCCCAGCCAGAACTGGCGACGCTGGTCGGAGCCTCGGAAAGTGCCGTGCGCAAGGCGCTGCGTACCCTCCGCGAAACGGGCGTCATCGGCACCGCGTACCGCACGATCACCGTGTATGACCTCGCCGGCTTGTCGCAGCTCGCTTCCGCGGAGCCATGATCGAAACGCGGCAGGCGCTGCGCCGCAACGCTCGCCCATCAGACCACCTCGCTCATCCTCGGCGTATCTGCCTTGGTGAGAAGGTAGGGCGACCGGTCAGGGACCGGTCCCCGCAGACGCGTCCTGGCGAGCGTCCCGTCGCGGTCAGGTGCGGCTGTCAGTCGGTAGACGCGCCGATTCGCTCTGCCGCCCGCTCGAGCAGGTCCGACGGCTTGGTCTGCTCGGGTTCTTCACGCCGGGTCTGTGTTCGGTTCAGGGGAGCGCACCGGACGCCGGTGGCGCGGCTGAAGGCATCCAGCGCCTGCTGGCTGTGCCTCCGGTTGCGCTTGTGGGCGAACATGAACTGGACTTGTCCCACGAGGCGTCGCGGCACGGGGTACCAGCGGTCGAAGTCGAGGCCGTTCTGTTGGAAGACCCTCGCGGGGACTCGTTCGAAGATGACGCTGAGGTTATGCATGATCAGCGCGGCCGCGACGGCTGTGAGGGCCTCGGGCGCGGTGCGGCGCAGTCCGTAGAAGTCCAGCTCGTACAGCGGCGCGTCGGCGAGGCGGCCCCGGAAGAACAAGTGGGGTAGGAAGTAGGCCGAGAACGTGCTCAGGGGGAACAAGACCATTGACGTCGGGTTGACTGACAGCACGCGACCGGCGCTCGATATGCACGGCGTGTGCCCGGCGGCGCGGGGGGCGAAGTGGCCGCTACAGTTCACCACCCAGCTGCCGGCTTCGATCGGCTGTCGGGCGCCGCTGCGCAGGACCATCGCGGGACCGGGACCGGGACCGGCCGGGTCGTCAACGATGTCCAGGACGTGGTCGCTTATCAGCTCGCTGAGCCCGGCTCGGACGCTCGCCGCCTCGGCCGGCGAGATGAATCCGTAGATGGTGTGCGGTGCTGGTTCGACCAATGAGATGTTCGCTCGGGACCGCGTCCACTGGTTGATCGCGTCGGCGTTCGTGCCGTCGAAGCGCCGGGCGATTTCGGCGAGGTAGGCGTTGAACCGGATGCCGGAGGTCCAGCGGCGCGATCCCGCCGGAAAGATCTGGTCGCGGTCGAAGAAGTGCGTGCCCGTGCCGGCGACCATTCCCACGAAGCGCCGGGGATTGGCTTCCAGCAGCGTGTTCACGGTGTCCATCGCGGTCTTGCCGCCGCCGATCACCCAGACCGGGGCCGCGTCCGCGTCGTTCAGGAGGCCCGAGTCGACCAGGTGCTGCGGCACCGTCGAGCGCACCTGTGTGCTGGACACCTCGAGCGGGGTGTTGACCTCGAAGTCGTAGCCGCGCGCGTCGATGAGCCGTTCGGCGGTGAACGTGTGCGTGGCGCCGTCCGGGTCGCCCGCGGTGATGGACACTCCCCCGGCGTCCTCATCGTGGGACTGGAACGTCCAGCCCCACCGGGCGTCGATGTCGAGACGCTTGCGCATCGTGTCGAAGCACCGGCCGAGGTGGGCCATGATCTCGTCGCGGGTGGCGAGGTACTCCGGCGGCTGGTCCAGCTTCCAGCGCAGGTTGCCGACGGTGAACAGCCGGTGCGGCTGGTGCAGGCGGACGTAGGAGTAGGTCTCGTTCCACATCCCGCCCGGCCGCGGATGCTTGTCCAGCAGCAGGACCCTGGCTCCGGCCGGCAGATACTGGCCGGCGACGAACAACGCGTTGGCACCGGCCACGCCTGCGCCGACGACGCACAGGTCGTAGCGGCTCGACGCTGCGGTCGGTCCTGGCTTCACGGACTCCTCCAGACCTAGGACGGGAGCGGATAGCGCGATCCGGCTGAATTGCCCATACGCGCGAGCGGGCACGCGCGTGCGCCGGCGGCCGACACCCGAGGCGTCAACCCACAGATCTTCCGGCGGAAGTATCGCAGCAAATAAGATCTCTGACAAGTAGCATCCCCTGTCGATCCGGACGGCTCTATTCACAAGATTCGACCGCGAAGCGGGCGAATCAGCGCAGTCCGACGACGGCGGCGGGCTCTGGGCGAATGCCTCGCGGCGGCGGAACCTCCCCGGTGAGGCCCCCTGAGAGATCAGGGGTCGAAGAAGGTTCCGCCGCCGTGGGACATGCCAGGGTTTCAGGGCGGCCTCAGGGGGCTTAGTCAGATGCTGCTTGCTGTGACCTCTTCGCGGGCGGTGGGCTGGTTCGTATCGGCCTCGGTCTGTGTCGCTGTCTCGGCGGCGGCTGCGCGGCCCCACCAGGTGTTGATCTCGTTGCGCCAGACTTCGGACTGGCCGGCGAACAGGGGGTGCGCGGTGCGCGGGTGCTGCTGCTTGCGGTCGAACCGGTCGAACCGGTGCAGCGGCAGGAGCGGAGCGACCATGAACTCGCCGAGCTGACGGGTGAAGTTGGCGGGGGTGCGCCGGGCGAGCGGGCTCTGCGCGTAGCGGCGGGCGATGGTCAGGAAGTCCTCGGGCTCGACGCCGGCGACGTCCCGGACGTGGGTGGTCGGCGCGCCGAGCTCCCAGCTGCCCAGCTTCTGCTCCGGCAGGGTGTGGCGCAGGGTGGACTGGTAGAACATGTCGGCTCCGACGCGCTTGGCGGCCACGCGCACTGCCTTCATGAACAGCCAGATCGGGGCGTCGATGTGGACGACCTTGCGGCCGAGCGCCTCGCCCATCGCGGCGGCGATGTCCTTGGCGGACAGCAGCTTCGGGCCGGTGGGGCGGTAGGCCTTGCCGTCGTGGCGGTGCGGGTCGAGCAGTGCGGCCACCGCGACTCGCGCGATGTCCTCGTTGGAGGGGGGCGCGTTGAGGCCGGCGCCGGTCGGGAACGGGAACAGGCCCAGCTGAGAGGCCAGCGGGATCAGCTGGAGGTAGTTGTCGGCGAAGTAGCCCGGCATGACGGCGACATGGGCGGTGTCCGGCAGCAGCCGGAAGAGCCGGTCGGAGAGCCAGGCGTGCCGGGTGCCGAGCGAGGGGTGGTCGGGGCTGGCCACCCACTGCCCCATGTGGACGATCGCCTCCACGCGGGCGTTGCGGGCGGCGATGGCGAAGATGACCGTGCTGTCCAGCGCGTGCGGGTCGAAGATGGGATGGAAGTAGACCCGATCGACTCCGGCCATCGCGTCCTGGACCTGCCGGTAGTCCATCATGTTGGCGACGACGACCTGCGCGCCGAGCTCCCGGAGGCGGGCGCTGCGCTGGTCCTCGCGATGGACCAGGGCGCGGGTCGCGACGCCCTTCTCCAGCAGTTGCAGGGCGACCGCGTTGCCCACCTTGCCCCCGGCGCAGGTGACCAGTACACGGGTGTTTGCCATCAGCTATTGTCCTTCCCCGAGTCAGGCAGCGACACGGTGAGGAACCGGCCCCGAGGCCGTTCCCACGGGCGCAGACCACCGCGCCGATCGTCGCTGTATGAGAGTTCTTATGGACAGAATCGAATACTTGATCGTTCAGTTCTCGGAACCCACGGCGCAGCTCCCCAAGCCGTCAGCGTCAAGCCGTCAGCAGACAACGGACCCCGAAGTTCCGTGCAGGCCGGACTCGCAGAGCAGAGATCAGCACTATCTCAGAGCTCGATAATGCAAGGTACCAGTCCACGCGGCCGCGCACACCGTATTCGCCCGACTCGGGGGTGCCACTGTCGGCTCGCGCTCCGGTCAATTCAAGCCGCCGTCGAATGCGCGCCTCCCTTGTTCGACGCCGACACCGGCGGCGCCAGCCACTTGCCACGGTCGTAAAGCCCGCATTCCTGGCCATATATCGATCATATGGGTGTTGACGGGACCAGTGCCTCGGTACCGTCATAAGAAGCTTGATTTAGACTGCCACGGCGCGGGCGCGGCAGGTGCGACACGTGTCGCGGTACTGCCGCGAGCACCTTAGAGAGCTGATGGCCGTGCGCACGCTGTAGGCGGGGAGCCCTGCTCGTGCGGCGTCGGTAACTTTCAACATCCAACTGTCCCCGGTGGACATGGATCGTGCCATGAGACGGCCAGTGCCTCGGCGGCCTGCCTTCGCGCGCCAGCGAGATAGGCCGTCACGGGGCGGTGAACTGGGCGAATGCAGGCTACCGAGACACTGGTCCGTTCGGCCCGGCGCCCGGGGACCGGGGTACTCGCGCGTAAGGATTGACAATCATCGCCTCGGCACCGACGCTGATACGGCGCATGTTAGCGGTAACAACATGTTAGCGATAACAAACCGTCTCCCTGATGGTAATACCGGTGCCGGACGCGTAGCCGCGGGAGCAACCAGAAATAGTCCGAAGTTGACCGGGGAGAAGGTCACGATGAACAGAGGAAGGATCAGCCGCGGGCGACGAGCCATGATCGCCGTACTCGCCGCCGCGGCGGCAGCCGTGGTGGCGTTGCCCGTGACGCTGGGGGCCAGTCCGGCCATGGCCGACGTCACCGGCGCGCTGCGCGGGGTCGGTTCGGGTCGATGCCTGGACGTGCCGAACTCCAGCCAGACCGACGGTACCCTCTTGCAGATCTACGACTGCTGGGGCGGCACGAACCAGCAGTGGACGTCCACGGCCAGCGGCCAGTTGACGGTGTACGGCAGCAAGTGCCTGGACGTGCCCAACCGCTCGACCACCGCCGGTACCCGGGTGCAGATCTGGACCTGCAACGGCGGAGCCAACCAGCAGTGGCAGATCAATGCCGACGGCACGGTGGTCGGAGTGCAGTCCGGGCTCTGCCTGGACGTCACCGGCGCCGGCACGGCCAACGGCACCGCGGTCGAGATCTGGACGTGCAACGGCGGCAGCAACCAGAAGTGGACGGGCCTGACGTCCTCGTCACCGAGCCCGAGCGCGAGCCCGACCTCGACCGGGGGAAGCGGCTGCACCCTTCCCTCATCCTACCACTGGACGTCTTCGGGTGTCCTGGCGCAGCCGGCCAACGGCTGGGTCTCGCTCAAGGACTTCACCAACGTCGTCTACAACGGCAAGCACATCGTCTACGCATCCAACGTCTCAGGATCCTCCTACGGCTCGATGGGC
>JBKOWZ010000254.1:0-5343 GCA_046724665.1 Actinomycetota bacterium | reverse complement strand
GCCTCGGCCAGGCGCTGCGCGTCCTCGACGTCCGCGATCCGGTCGATCAGCCGGGCCAGCTGCCCGGCCCGGCGCTCGAAGTCGGCGCGCAGGTCGGCCGCCCCGCTCACGGTCGCGGCGAGCGCCTCGAGGTCCTCGCGGACGCGGGCGAGCCGCCGCGGGAAGTCGGACTTCGGCGCGGCCTGGCCGATCGGGTCGGCGAAGATCTCCCGGCGCAGCTTGGTGTACTCGTCGCCGATCCCGGCGACCGCCGTGCCCAGCGCCCGGTCGCCGATCTCCCGGACGGCGGCGATGACCTCCTTGAGCCGCGCCTGCACCGGATCGGCCTGCTCGAACAGCCGGTTCCAGGCGGAGTCGGCGGCCGTGACGAAGTCGGCGGCCAGCTGGAAGTCGCTGTTCATCAGGTTCAGCGCCTCGGCGAGCGTCACCTTCTCGGTGACGGTGCTCGGCCCGAGCAGGGTGCGCTCGGAGAGCGCGACCGCCTTGGTGGACAGCGTGATCGACTTGCCGCGCAGCAGCTCGGCGATCGCGTTCAGCTCCTCGAAGCGCGGCTTCGCGCGCCGGCCGCGGATCTCAGCGGCGCGGTTGAGCACGTCCTGGAAAGCGGTGTAGTTGTCCCACAGCGCGGCGATCCGGGCCGCGGCGCGCTGCCAGCGCTGCGCGGTGACGCCGGACAGCGGGGCGCTGTCGAGCAGCTTGTAGCCGGAGTGGTCGGCCAGTTCGAGCAGAGCCTCGGAGACGCGCGCGGCGTCCTGCCCAAGCCGTGCGAGCTCCGCGTCGACCGCCTCACGGGTCGGCGGGCCGAACGCGGGGAAGACCATGGCCACCACGTTAGCCAGCGTATTGTGCGCGGCGCGGTTGTGGTGCACGCGCTGGACGCCGAGCGATACCGAATCGGTGCGCTGGATCGCCCACGGCGTCTGGCAACCACGGCAGGCGCGGGAGGCGCGATCACGTCTCGGCGAGCAGCCCGGGCAGTTCGGTGAGCGTGGCGAGCTGGAAATCGGCCTTGGCGACCAGATCGCAGTCACTCGCCACGAGATGCCCCCAGGGGCCGCGGCGTATGTGCGCGGTGCGCAGCCCGGCGTCCCAGGCGGGCCGCATGTCGTTGTCCAGCCGGTCGCCGACGTAGCAGATCCGCTCCGGCGTCGCGGTCGGGCGCAGCCCGCGGCAGACCTCGATGACCTTCTCGAAGAAGCCCGGGTCCGGTTTCGCCACGCCCCAGGTGTCGGACGTGGTCACCAGGTCCACCGGCAGCCGCAGCGAGTCGAGTATGCGGTGCGACCGCTTCGTCTGGTTCGCCGCGATGACCACGAGATACCCGGCCGCGTGCAGCGCCGCGAGCGCAGGCCTGGCGTCCGGGTAGAGGTCCTGTTCGCCGTAGCCCTCGGGCCGCCCGGCCGCGGCGCGCAGCTCGCGCTCGGCGTCCAGGTCGAAGCCGGCGCGGAAGTACTCGAACACCTCGCGGTGGTCGCGCCCCGCGCCGATCACCGCGCCGAACACGGCGGAAAAGGTGTGCCGCGGCACGCCGAGCCAGTCGGCCCAGGCGTGGTACTCGACGGTCTCGTCCAGCAGGGTCTCGCCGACGTCGAAGACCACTGCCTCGATCGAGCGGGACCGGCCGGCCGGGATCGGGCCCTCGGACAGCGGTAGCGGACGTACGGACGTGGACACGGTCGAACTCCTGAGGCTGGTCAAGTGAACCATCGGCACATGCGGTCGCATGTGCAAGCCCTTCGCCGGGCGGCGAGCCTAGCGATCCGATCAGCCACCGGAGCGATATTCCAGATTTTTACACACGTTCGAGTTAACGCGAGTGAGTCAAGAGGCACCTGAGGCGGAGCCGCGGCGAGTCGGTGCGCAAGTTGGAATCAGCCCACGAATACGGCTCGAAGGGCCCTACCACGAACGACGGCGACGCAACCGTCAGATGGGATCACAGGACCGTCAGCCCATTGACGTGAGCAGCTGATCAAGCAGGGTTTTCCCGATGCAATACGGAAATCGGGCCAACCGGCCTTTCCGGTCATCGTGTTCTGAGTTAACGTCGAATGCAGCCGCGTGAACGACAGAGGCGGCGACCGCGCCGCCCGCGATTCGCGCTCCTCACCCACAGGGAGCACACATGCGTCTGCTTCTGCTTCGCATCCCTCATCCGCGCCGCTCGGCGAAGGCGGCGCTGTCCGCCGTGCTGCTCGGCACCACCGCCCTGCTCGCCGCGCCGGCCGCGGCCGCCGGGAACGCCTTGCCGTTCCCGGTCGGGCTCGACTTCAACCCGTACGCGCACGGCGCCCGGCTGCACGCGCAGGGCGCCACCGACGTGAAGTTCGCGACCAGCACCAACTGGGCCGGCTACGCCGCGCACTCCACCACCTACACCTCGGTCACCTCGACCTGGGTCGAGCCGAGCGCGTCGTGCGGTTCCAGCACGACCTACGCCTCGTTCTGGACCGGCCTCGACGGCTACGCCAGCGGCTCCGTCGAGCAGACCGGCACCCTGGTCGAGTGCTACGGCGGCACCCCGTACCAGTTCGCCTGGTACGAGATGTACCCGGCCGCCCCGGTGTACTTCAACAACACCATCACCGCCGGCGACACGATGGTCTCCCGGGTCACCGCCACCTCGTCGGGCGCGTTCACGCTCTACCTGGCCGACACGACCCGCGGTTGGAGCCACACGATCAACCAGACCAACTCCTCGCTGGCCCGCTCGTCGGCCGAGGTGATCGCCGAGGCGCCGTCGTCGTCCTCCGGAGTGCTGCCGCTGGCGAACTTCGGCACGGTCACGTTCAACAGCTCGACGGTGAACGGCGGCACGCTGGCCGCGTCGAGCCCGACGTCCATCACCATGGCCTCCGGCACGATCACGAAGGCGACGGTCAGCGCGATCTCCAGCAGCGGGACGTCGTTCTCGTGCACCTGGCGCCACTCGTGAGGCCTGAGCCCTCGAATTCGCGATGAGTGCGCGGGCTCGTACACCCGGGTCCGGGTCCTGAGTTCGAGCGCGGTGCGGCGGCACTCCCCGGCGATGCCGCCGCACCGGCGTCGAGACGATAGCGCATGATCGCCCCTTACGGCGCCGATTTCGGCGATTCAGGGCCCGGGATTCAGGGTTCGGTGTGCCGCACGTACGCCGGGCGCAGGTCCGAGTTGTCGTAGTAGCGGTGGAAGACCGCGGTGCAGCCGCCTGATATCGGGGGAACGATCCACGTCCAGTCCGCGGGTACCACGCGCCCGGCGCGCTCCTCGCGCTGGAGATGGTTGAGGAAGCGGTGCGACTCGCTGTGGTGGTCGGCCACGGTGACCCCGGCCAGGTCGAAGGAGTGCAGGACCGCCAGGTTGAGCTCGACCAGCGCGCGGTCGCGCCACAGCGAGCGCTCGTTGGCCACGTCGAGGCCGAGCCGCTTGGCGAGTTCCGGCAGCAGGTCGTAGCGGTCCTCGTCGGCCAGGTTGCGGGCGCCGATCTCAGTGCCCAGATACCAGCCGTTGAACGGCGCGGCCCGGTAGCAGACCCCGCCGATCTCCAGGCACATGTCGCTGACCGCGGGCACCGCGTGCCAGCGCAGGCCGAGTTCGGCGAACCACGGCAGCTCCGGATGGCTCAGTTCGACCTCGTGCACGGACTCGGGCGGCAGCGGAAACGCGCGCGGCTCGGCCGGCGCCGCGTCCGCGTCGCACGCCCCGCTGATGATCAGCGGCAGTACGTCGAACGCGGTGGGCTGCCCGACGGACCAGCCGAGCGAGCGGGCCTGCACCGTGCGCGCGACGTTCATCGGGTCGCCGAGTACCGCGCCGTCCGCGCGCAGGTGGCCCGCGTACCGGATCAGCTGGTCGTTGTGGATGCGCGGGCCGCGGCGCTGCGGGGTGTCCGGGGCGAAGATCGTGATCACCGGCCGGATACGGCCCTGGTTCCAGGCCTCGCGCAGGTGCTCGGCGCACTGCGCGGCGATGCCCTCGGGCGTGCCGACGTGCCGCCGGTCCCTGATACGCAGCGACCTCCAGTAGAGGCGGCCGATGCACCGGTTGGCGTTGCGCCAGGCGGCGCGCGCACCGAACTCGAGCTCTTCCTCAGTGTGCTGATACGTGCCGTACCGGGCTATCTGCGTACGTACCTCGGCGACCCGCGGGGCCAGCCCGGGACGGCCGGTCTCGCCGTGGTAGAGGGCGAGGAACTCCTCAGCCTGCGCCGGATCGACCGGAGCCATGGAGTCGTGCCGCGGTGCGGGCACGGCGCCCGGCGGCAGCTGGTGCGGCGCGCCGTGCTGCACCGGGCAGCGCTGGCCGTACGCCCGAGAGTTCGAGTTCGGATCCGCTTCGGGGTACGCGCGCCGCGGCGACGGCACCGCCGCCGTGGCCGTTCCGGTCTCCTCTCCGCTCCAACCGCCCGTACCGCCGGTCTGCGACATCGAAGACTTCGGGGCCATTGCCGCGCGTACGTCCCTCCGGACCGGAACCATCCGTGATCCGCCCGCTCACCAGGTGCGACCGGGCGGATCCGGCTTGTGACGAGTAGCTACGTTGGCACGGCCCGGCCTCGGCGCGCTACCTTGATCAAGAGGTCCGCGACCGGTCTCGGACCGGACGTCGAGCGGACTTTCAGGGCCTTGCCACCTCCAGGGCGTGTCTGGCCTCTTCCACCGGAGCCAGGACCTTGACCGGGGTGTTCACGGCGGCGAGCCTGCGCCGCACCGCGTCCACCCGGTCGAGCCCTGTGGCGTACCAGGAGCGGTGCAGCTGCGCGATGGCGCCGCCGAGCAGCCGCGCCGACTCCTCGAGCTCGCCCTGCTGCGCGCGCGCCCGCGCCAGGTCGGCGAGCACGATCGAACGCTGCTTCGCCCCCGAGGAGGACAGCGTGCGCAGGGTGCGCTCCAGCGAGGCCGCGGCGTCGCCGTTGCGCCCGGTGGTCAGCTCGCAGTAGCCCTTGAACCCGGCCAGCCGCGAGGCGTCGTAGTAGTCGAGCCACTCCGGCTCGACCCCGGCCAGGCCGGCGCCGCCGAGCCCGGCCAGCTCGCCCTCCGCGCGCGCGATCAGATCGTTCGCCGCGAGTCCCCCGCCGACCCGCGCCTCGACCTCTGATTCGACCGCGTACATCCACGAGCGCTGCAACGCCCCGGCCGCGCCCCGAGCCTGCCGGTGCGCCTCGGCGATCAGGTCCCGCGCCCGCCGCGCCTGCCCGGCGAAGGCCGGGGCGAAGGCGAGGTGCGCCAGCACGGCCCCGGTCAGCGCCCCGTCCGCCGACTCCCCGGCGGCGTCGAGCGCGAGGGTGAAGTAGCCGTCGGCCAGCAGCGGCTGGCGCAGGTCGAAGAAGGCCAGCCGCGCGGCCAGCAGCGCGGTCTCGGCCAC
>JBKOWZ010000175.1:0-19821 GCA_046724665.1 Actinomycetota bacterium | reverse complement strand
GGTCTTCACCGTGCGTACGTACGGCACGCCGCCACTCTACGACCCCGGATTAGTGCGCACCTTCCACCTCACGAACCGGGAACACGCACGTCACAGCGTCGAGCCAACCAGGAACCCGGAATCGTGAGCTAAGTCAGGTCTCATGAAGATCATCAATACCCGGCATGTTCCGCCCCCACACGACCATGGCCATACTTCGTCTTCGAGTTAAAGCTATGCATTAGGGATATTCTTCCACCGTGAGGCGCTCTCACTCCAGGCCGGCCTCGAATTCATCGATCAGTGTGCTGATTCCAATGGCGCTGCCCGCCGACGGTGCCGAGTCTGCATGCATCGTCAGTCCATAGCGCTCCATCAGCCAGCGCTCGCGGTACAGCCGGTCCGCGCTCGTCGCGACGCGGCGGAAGAAGGCGGTGTTCTTCCCGGCCCCGAACGCGACTCCCACCAGTGGTAGCAGTTTCTCCACGTTGGTGGCCGTCAACGGGATGCCGAGGCGTGCCAGGATCTTGACGATCAGGTCGCTGACCGGGCTGTCGGGGATCTTGCGCCCGACGCCGAAATTGCGGTCGAAGAACCGCGCCATCTTGCCGTCTTGCGCCAGTTGCTGGGTGACACGGCTCAGTTCCTCGTATGCAGCCATGCCGCTGCGGGCGGAGCCGACCGCCGCGCCCACACCGAGCACGGCCGTCGCCTTGAGCAGTTCTTCCGGGTCGCCGGGCGCGTCAAAGCCGTAGTAGACCGCTATATGAGCCACCATGCGCAGGCTGCCGAGCAGCATCGTCGCGATATCGGTCGCCAGGGCGCCGACGACCAGCGCAGGACCGCCTAACGGCGTGGTTAACTCGCCGCCTGTGACCGCGAGTCCGGTTCCGATTCCCTCGAAGAGCGCCGCGGAGGTGTAGGCGAGCCCCAGCCGCGGCATGACCTTGTCGATCACCTCAAGTGTCAGGCTCCTGATATCTGAGATCTCCGCCACCTCGAAGCCGGCCTTGCGATACGCGGCGAGTACCGCGTTGGTGCGGACGGAGGCCGCCGAAATGTCCAGCCCGTGCCTGATGACGGCTTCCAGCGCCTGGGAGAAGCTGTCCTCAAACGATTGAGCACCTGGCACCTTGAGTGCACCGCGGTGAACAGCCGCACCGGCCACGGCAGCCTGCTTCCTGACCACACCGGGTACCAGCCGACGCGCCTTGGCCGTCAGTTGCCGCTGCTTCCACTCCTGAACCTGGATCCAGGCCTTGGCGTCGTACGGGGTCATGGACGCTGGTGTTCCAGGCCGATTCATGAGCTCTCCCACTGTGGCCGTCGAGAAGGGTGCCCCGGTGCGGGACGTCAAAGCCGGTGGAGCGAGGAGCGAGATTCGAGCGCAGATGCTGCGAGTTGGCATCCGGCGTATCTGTGCACGGCGCTGGGACGCTCAGTCGCCAAGCGCGTGTTCGACAGCGAGATCCGCGGTACTGTCCGCAGCGGCATCAGTGTGCAGAGCCAATCCACCGCTCGCAGGCGTGAGCCCAAACGGAACGGATACCTACCCCCACCTCCACAGGAACGCCGACCCACCCTGCTAACAGTGTGTCGCAGCTTCCGTACTAGCGATATAGGTTTCGCAAGACTCGTAAAGATCATTCATGTACTGCGTTCCGAGATCTTGGCGTAGTGGGCGGGCCACGGTGGCGGGAGTTCTGATCAGGGCTCTGTTATGACGCCGCCTCGGTGACGGTCTCAGGCCGCGCCTTCGGGCAGGAGTTCGTCGATCAGGGCGCGTACTCGCTTCTCGATTTCGTCGCGGATGGGGCGGACGGCTTCGACTCCTTGGCCCGCGGGGTCGTCGAGTTCCCAGTCCAGGTAGCGCTTGCCGGGGAAGACCGGGCAGGCGTCGCCGCAACCCATGGTGATGCACACGTCGCTGGCTTTGACCGCGTCGAGAGTGAGGATCTTGGGGGTCTGGTCGGAGATGTCGATGCCGACCTCCTTCATGGCCTCGACGGCGGCGGGGTTGACCTGGTCGGCGGGGGCGGATCCGGCGGAGCGCACCTCGATGCGGCCGGCGGCGAGGTGGGTGAGGTATCCGGCGGCCATTTGGGAACGTCCGGCGTTGTGTACGCACACGAACAGCACGCTGGGCTTGTAGGTCATCTCGGCTGGTCCTTCGTCGGGGTGGAGGCTTGCGGGGTCAGGTCGGTGAGCAGGTCGGCGACGAGCAGATCGATCTCGTCGCGGATGCGGCGTACCTCTTCGGCGCTTCGCCCCTCGGGGTCCGGCACGGTCCAGTCCAGGTAGCGCCGGCCGGGGATCACGGGGCAGGCGTCGTCGCAGCCGACCGTGACCACGATGTCGCAGGCTTGGACGATCTCGTCGGTCAACGGCTTGGGGTATTCGGCCGAGAGGTCTGCGCCGATCTCGCCCAGGGCTTCGACGATGCGCAGTTCGAGTTCGGCGGCGGGGCGGGTGCCCGCGCTGTGCGCCCGTACCCGACCGGCTGCGCGAAGGGTCAGCAGGGCGGCGGCCATTTGGGAGCGTGCGGCGTTGCGGTCGCACACGAACAGCACCTCGGGCACCGGCTTGGCCCGCAGCTGCCGGGTGCGGGCGAGCGCGCCGAGGCGGTCGGCTGCGAACCGGTCGGCTGCGAACCGGTCGGCCAGTGCGGGCACGATCTGCGGGATCTTGGAGGTAGCGGCCAGGGCCCGGTAGGACTCGTGCACGCAGCGCTCGACGGTGGCGCGGGTGAAGGTCCCGCTGAATCTGGCGGCGAGCCGGTCGCTGATCGCGGCGAGCGTCTCGGGCACGCCGAGCAGGCGGGGCGGCTGGTCGGGCGGGACGCTCATCGGTGCGCCGCGGGCAAGGGGTGCGCGGGCCGCTCGGGGTTGGCGCCGTCCCGGTCGGTGTTGATGTCCAGCGGCGCGGCGGCCTCGGGGCGGCCGGCGGGGTAGAGCACGGCGACCAGCGCGACCCCCACCCCGGCGCCGAGCAGTTGGGCGGCGATGAACCCCGCGACGGAGCCGGGGGCGATTCCGGCGAACGTGTCGCTGAACGCGCGCGCGATGGTCACGGCGGGGTTGGCGAAGCTGGTGGAGGAGGTGAACCAGTAGGCGGCGCCGATGTACCCGCCGACCGCGGCCGGTCCCAGGTGTCCGCGGCCGGTGCGGCCGAGGCTGAAGATCAGCAGGATCAGCCCGGCGGTCGCGACGACCTCGCCGAGCCACAGGTGTCCGGCCGAGCGGGTGTGCGTGGACGCGGTCGCGGCCGGGAGGGCGAACATCAGGTTGGCCAGGACCGCACCGGCGATGCCGCCCGCGATCTGCGCCGGGAGGAACAGCACGGCGGTGCGCACGTCCAGGCCGGTGGCAGTGCGGCGGCTGAGCACGTAATCGGCGAGGGTGACCACGGGGTTGAAGTGTGCGCCGCAGACCGGGCCGAAGATCAGGATGATCGCGGCCAGGCCGAGTGCGGTGGCGGTGGAGTTCTCCAGCAGTTGCAGCCCCGTGTCGTTCGGGGAGAGGCGTTGGGCCATGATGCCGGAGCCGACGACGATGGCGACCAGCAGGGCGGTGCCGAGGAATTCGGCCAGGGCGCGGCGGGCCAGGTTCGGGTTCACGCGGTGGCTCCTGCGGGAGTGAGTAGGTCGTCGGGCGGGTGAGGGCGTCGGGGCGGATGCGGTAGTAGGTCCAGGTGGCGCGCCGCTGTGAGTCGATCAGGCTGCTCTCGTACAGCTCGAATGCAGGAACCGCTCGATGGTCTCGGCGGCGAATATCCCGTCGAACGCGGAGCGCAGGTTGGCCGCGGCGGTGCGCAGCGCGAGCTGCTGGTCGATGCTCAGGTCCGGCCGCACGGGGTCAGTCATCGTCTGCTCCAGGGAGGCGTACGAGCGGGGCGAGTCGGTCGATGCGCTCGGACAGCTCGACCACGGCGGCGTCGAACGCGGCCTCGGTGCCGACAGGCGCGGGGTCCGCGACCGCCCAGTGCAGACGGTCCTGCACCTGTGCGCCGAGGTGTTCGTGGGCGTTGTCGCACACGGCGACGACCAGGTCGTCCGGTTGCAGGACCTGCTCGACGTGCCGGGTACGGGCGTGCGCGAGCGTCAGCCCGTGGCGGCGCGCGGCGCTGACGGCGCCGGGGTGCACGCGGGCGGCAGGCACGGTTCCGGCGGAGGTGACCGGCAGGGCGCTGCGACGCTGCCACAGGGCCGCAGCCAGCTGGGAACGGGCCGAGTTGTGGGTGCACACGAACACCACCCGCGGCGCGGTCCGCGCGGCGGCGGGCACCAACCCGGCCAGGGCGCCGGGGTTCAGGTGCAGGTAGGTGCGCCGCTGGTCGGCCTCGGAACGGGAGCGGGTCAGCAGCCCGGCGCGTTCGAGCAGGCTCAGGTGGTGGGCCAGCAGGTTGCTGGAGATGTCCAGCGCCCGGCCGAGCTCCGCGGGCGAGGCGTCGGCCAGCAACAGCCGGTCCACGATCGCCAGGCGCGCGGGTTCGCCCAGGGCCGCGTGCACCCGGGCTCGGGCCGCCAGCGAAGAAGACCACTCAGTGCTCATTGAGTCAATGATGGTTGAATGATACGGCCGGGTCAAGCCGGCCTGCGCGTGACGCGCCGCAATCGCTGGAGGGTGTGCGTCAGTCGAGTGGCGAGGTCCCGGTCGCTGCTACAGAGGCGCCGATGCCGCGCTGTCGGAGGCGCCGGGAGTTCGACGGCGCTGGTGCGGCCGACTGGCCGTCTCAGGGGCGGGTGGGTGCTTCGGCGTGGCGGATGGCGTCGAGCAGGATGTGTGCGACGTGTTCGTCGGCGAGTGAGTATTCGATCTCGCGGGCTTGGCGGCGGGTGGAGACTATGCCGTAGGCCCGCAGCACGCGCAGGTGCTGGGAGACCAGGGGCTGGCTGACGCCGAGCGCGGCGACCAGTTCGTGCACCCGCTTGCCGCCGTGCGACAGTTCGCTGACGACGCCGAGGCGCACCGGGGAGGCGAGCGCCTTGAGCAGCTCGCTGGCGGCCTGAAGATCGGGGCGCGGCCGGTCGATGGCGGGAACGGTTGCCACATGCAGAGATTAGCATGTGGCAACCGTTCCCGATATTGGTTCGAGCGTGCGCTGCCCGACCTGTGCTGACGCCGCCGGGGCGGGCCGGTTCTAGTGCTCGTCCCAGTGCCCGGCGTGGGCGGCGTGCCGGTGGCCGTCGTGCACGTAGTCGGTGTGGTCCTCGTGCGGGACGGCCACGTGCCCGCAGTCCGGCGCGTGCTCGTGCCCGTGCTCGGAGTGCTGCGCCGTGCCGCACTCGTCCGCGTGGTCCTCGTGGACGCGGTGCACGTGTCCGTCGTGGGCGTAGTCGACGTGGTCGCCGTGCGCAAAGGCGACGTGGCCGCAGCCCTCGCCGTGCGCGTGCGGGTGGTCGGTGTGCGGGCTGTGCTCGGTGGCGACAGACATCTGACGCTCCCCCTTCTCCTTTTCGCGCGCCGCCGTCCGCGCCCCGGGTGGGCGTATGGACGGCTTCATCCAGCGATACATCAATATATGGCAAAGTTCGCATGTAGGAATACGACTCGCCGACACATTCCAGGGCGCCACGCCGCAATCAGGGCGCGCACAGACCCCTGATACGCTCCCTGCGCTCTCCACATGGACGCCGCGGCAGGCGATTCAGCAGGCTATGTCCATGATCCGAGCGCGGGCGCGCGTATTGCGCCGCGCTTCCAGCGCATGCCGATGCGGCGGCGAAACATTCCCGCTGCCGCTTGCCTAACCAAAACGATTTTCATATCCTCTACCCAACAGCTTGAAAACGATGTTCATCTTCAGTCGAGGGGTATGGCATGCGGACGATCACGATGCGCAGGATCGCGGGCGGCACGGCAGCGCTCCTCGCCCCGGCCGCGCTGGCGGCCTGCGCCACCACCGCCCCGGCCGCCTCCTCCACGGGCGCCACCGGCAGCGGCGGCTCGACGAAGATCGCGGTGGTGGCCGCCGAGAACTTCTGGGGCTCGATCGCGGCGCAGCTCGGCGGCGCCCACGTGACGCAGACCTCGATCATCGACAACCCGGACAGCGACCCGCACGACTACGAGGCCACCGCGTCCGACGCCCGCACGATCGCCGCGGCGCAGATCTTCATCCAGAACGGCCTCGGCTACGACTCGTCCTGGGCGCCGAAGCTGGCGGCCGCCAACCCGAACCCGGGCCGCACGCTGCTCACGGTCGGCGACATCGTCGGGCTCAAGGACGGCGACAACCCGCACCAGTGGTACTCCCGTGCCAGCGTGTACAAGGTGATCGACGCGATCACCGCCGCGTACAAGAAGGCTGACCCGGCCGACGCAGCCTACTTCGACGCGCAGAAGACCGCGTTCGAGAACCAGACCCTCGGGCAGTACAACCAGCTCGAGGCGGACATCAAGGCCAAGTACGCGGGCACGCCGATCGGCGCGTCGGAGTCGATCGTCTCGGGGCTGGCCGACAGCCTGGGGCTGAAGATGCTCACCCCGTACTCGTTCCTCAAGGACATCAGCCAGGGCAACGACCCCACCGCGGCTGACAAGAGCCTGATCGACCGGCAGATCAAGACCAAGGCGATCAAGGTCTACGTCTACAACTCGCAGAACTCCACCCCGGACATCTCCGCCCAGGTCGCCGAGGCCAAGGCCGAGGGCATCCCGGTGGCCACGGTCACCGAGACTCTCACCCCGGCGGGGGCCTCCTTCCAGCAGTGGCAGGTCGCCGAGCTCCAGGCGTTGCAGGCCGCGCTGGCACAGGCGACCGGTAAGTAGCGTCGATGCGGCACGGTACGGCGGACCAGACGGCGGCGAACCGACGACGGCGAATCAGGTGACGATAATGGCTACCTCGGGGACCGGCACGGGCCCGCCCGCGGGCACGCACTCCGGCGTGGATGCGGGTCCGGTGATCGAGCTGCGCGCCGCCGCGGCGGCCGTGGGCGGGCTCACGCTGTGGAGCGGGGTGGACCTGGCGGTCGGCGTTGGCGAGTTCGTGGCCGTGCTCGGGCCCAACGGGGTCGGCAAGTCCACCCTGATCAAGGTCCTGCTGGGCGTGATGCCGTTCGCGAGCGGTTCCGTCGCGGTGCTGGGCCGCCCGCCGGGCGCCGCCGGGGAGCGGATAGGGTACCTGCCGCAGCGGCGCAGCTTCGACGCCTCGCTGCGCATCCGCGGCATGGACGTCGTGCGCTTGGGCCTGGACGGGGACCGCTGGGGCGTGCCGCTGCCCACCTTCGGGCCACGTGGCGTCGCACACCGCCGGGCCGAAGCGCGGGTCCGCGAGGTGATCGACCTGATCGGCGCCGAGCACTACGCGCGGCGCCCGATCGGCGAGTGCTCCGGCGGCGAGCAGCAGCGGCTGCTGATCGCCCAGGCACTGGTGCGCCGCCCACGCCTGCTGCTGCTCGACGAGCCGCTGGACTCGCTCGACCTGCCGAATCAGGCCTCCGTCGCGGCACTGATCCACCGGATCTGCCGCCAGGAGAACGTGGCGGTGGTCATGGTCGCGCACGACGTGAACCCGATCCTGCCGTACCTGGACCGGGTGGTGTACATCGCCACGGGCGGCGTCGCCGCGGGCTCCCCCGACGAAGTGATCACGACCGATACACTCACCCGCCTGTACGGCACGCCGGTGGAGGTGCTGCGCAGCTCGGACGGGCGCCTGGTGGTGGTCGGCGGCCCGGAAGCCCCGGCGCTGCACAGCGACCGGCATGCGATCGGTACGAGCAGCGGAACCGGAGGGCTCGCTGATGTCTGATCCCACCCCGTCCTGGAATCCCGTCCTGGACATCCAGCAGCTGTGGTCGCTGCCGTCGATGGTCAACGCCTACCGGGCCGGTGCGGTCGTGGCCGTCGTCGCGGGAGTGGTCGGCTGGTTCATGGTGCTGCGACGCCAGACCTTCGCCGGGCACACCGTGGCCATGGTCGGCTTTCCCGGCGCCGCCGGGGCTGCGCTGCTGGGCATCGGCGCCTCCTACGGCTACTTCGGGTTCTGTATCGGCGCCGCGCTGATGATCGCGCTGCTGGCGCGGCCGGGCGAGGGCGGGCTGGCGCACGAGTCGGCGCTGACCGGCGTGGTCCAGGCCTTCGCGCTGGCCTGCGGGATGCTGTTCGTCTCCCTGTCCGGCTCGTTCCTGGGCGGCGTCGAAGGCCTGCTGTTCGGCAGCTTCCTCGGCATCACCAGCGGCGACGTGACCGTCATCGCCGCGGTCGCCGTGCTGGTGCTCGCGGCGCTGGCGGCGATCGGGCGGCCGCTGCTGTTCGCCTCGGTGGACCCGGCGGTGGCCGCCGCGCGCGGGGTGCCGGTGCGGGCCCTCGGCGCGCTGTTCCTTGTCCTGCTGGGCGCCGCGGCGGCCGAGGTCTCCCAGATCACCGGCTCCCTGCTGGTGTTCGCGCTGCTGGTGATGCCCGCCGCCACCGCCCAGCGGCTCACCGCGCGCCCGGCCCTCAGCCTGCTGCTCACCGTGTTGATCGGGGTGCTGGTGACCTGGGTGGCGCTCGCGGTGGCCTACTTCACTCCGTATCCGATCGGGTTCTACGTCACCACGTTCGCGTTCGCCGCTTATGTCGCCGCGCACGTGCCGGGCCGCGCCGCCGCGCTCGCCCGGGTGATCCGGGCCGGGAGCACGTCATGACCATCTTCGAGCACCCGTTCATGGTGCACGCGCTGCTGGCCGGCACCGGGATCGCGCTGGCGTGCGGGCTGACCGGGTACTTCCTGGTCCTGCGCGCGCAGGTGTTCACCAGCGACGCGCTCTCCCACGTCGCCTTCACCGGAGCGCTGGCCGCCCTCGCGTTCGGCATCGACCTGCGCATCGGCCTGTTCGCCGCGGCAGTCCTGGTCGCGCTGCTGCTCGGTGCGCTCGGCGAGCGCGGACGCGCGGACGACGTGGTGATCGGCAGCGTGTTCGCCTGGATCCTCGGCCTCGGGGTGTTCTTCCTGACCCTGTACACCACCAACCACTCCGGCGGCGGCAACGGCAACGGGACCGTCAGCGTCCTGTTCGGCTCGATCTTCGGGCTCTCCAGCACACAGGCCGCACTCGCGCTGTGGATCGGCGCGGGAGTCATAGCCCTGATGCTGGTGATCGCGCGGCCGCTGCTGTTCGCCTCGCTCGACCCCGCGGTGGCCGCCGCGCGCGGCGTGCCGGTGCGCGCCCTCGGCTTCGCCTTCCTGGTCCTGGTCGGCGCGGCCTGCGCCGAGGCGACCCAGGCGGTCGGCGCGCTGCTGCTGCTCGGCCTGATCGCGGCGCCCGCAGGCAGCGCACACCTGCTGACCGACCGTCCGTACCGGGGCATGGCGCTGGCGACTGGCCTGGCGGTGGCCGAGATGTGGGCCGGGCTCGCCCTGGCCTACTACGCGCCCCGGCTGCCGCCCAGCTTCGCGATCACCGCCATCGCCGCCGTCGGCTACGCCGCCGCCCTGACCACACACCGACTGCGACAGCGCCGCGGCGGCAACCACACCCCCGCCCGCAGCGCCACGCCGCATCCGGAACGAGTGACCGCGCAGCCCTGAGCAGCCACCCGGGAGCCACCATGGTCAAGAGCGCGCACCGCGCCACCCGTGCCGCAGGCGCGGGCGACACCGCCGAAGGGGTGTCGGCGGGACGCAACACCCGCCAACGCCGCGCCCTGCTCGGTGCCCTGGCCGAGCACCCCGACTTCATCAGCGCCCAAGCCCTGCACCAGCGCCTGGGCGAGAAGGGCGAGACCATCGGCCTGACCACCGTGTACCGCACCCTGCACGCGCTGACCGAAGCAGGACTCGTCGATACCGTGCGCGACGAGGCGGGACGCCGGCAGTTCCGCGCCCGACCGACCACCGAGCACCAGCACTACCTGCGCTGCCGCTCCTGCGGGTTCAACGTCCCGATCGCCTCCCGTGCCCTGGAGCGCTGGGCTAAGACCACGGCGGCGGACCTCGGCTTCGCGCAGGTCGAACACGTCGTCGAACTGACCGGACTGTGCTCGCAGTGCCAGGCCGACAGCGCCGCCGACCGGTGACGACCTCTCACACACCCGCCGTCCGCATCGGCCTGTTCCTGCTCGGCGCCCGCTTCCCCGGCCGCAGCAACGAACAGGCCCTCGCCATGCTGCCCCACTACGCGGCCGCCGCCGAACAGCACGGCTTCGACGACGTCTTCGTCGCCGAACACCACTTCATGCCCTACGGCACCTGCCCCTCCGCCATCACCCTGGCCGCCGCGCTGCTCGGCGCCACCCACCGCATCGGCGTCGGCACCGCCGTCAGCGTGCTGCCCACCACCCACCCGGTCGCCCTGGCCGAACAGGCCGCGATGCTCTCACTGCTGTACCCGGGCCGTTTCACCCTCGGCGTCGGACGCGGCGGCCCCTGGGTCGATCTGGAAGTGTTCGGCACCGGCGCGGCCGCGTACGACGAGCACTTCCCCGAATCCCTCGAGCTGCTCACCCGCTGGCTGGCCGGCGGCCAGGACGGCACACTCGGCTGGAACGGTCGGCGCCACGCCTTCCGCGCCGTCCCCGTCGTGCCCCGCCCACCCCAGCCACCACCTGTCCTGCTCGCCTGCACCTCCCCGCGCTCCGCACGTCTGGCCGCCCGCGTCGGCCTGCCCATGCTGCTGGGCATGCACGCCACCGACCAGGAGAAGGCACAACTCATCCGCACCCACGGCAACCCGCATGCCGCACACACCGCAGTCGCGGTCGCACACGTCGCCGACTCCCGCGCCCAGGCCCTGGCGACCCTGCACGCCACCATGCCCGGCTGGCTGCGCGACGGCCTGGCCGCCCACACCCGGCTCGACGGCGCACCACACTCCACCCGCGACCCCGACGCCTACACCGAACACCTCCTGGCCATCCACCCCGTCGGCGACCCCGACTACTGCATCGCCGCACTACGCGCCTCGATCAGCGCCACCGGAGTCAGCCGCCTGCTCCTCTTCGTCGAAGGCGCAGGCAACCCCGCGTCCGTCACCCGCAACATCACCGCCTCGGTCACGAGGTACTCCCCCGACTCAGACAGCCCGACACGGCCGGCCCGCGCCAGAGCGGCGGCGAGGCGAGGCCCGTGAACACGACCGTTCGGCCGTGAGCGGGCACAGGCATGTCGCGGGCCGCGGCCCAAGCGCGCCGCGGCGGTTGACAACTTTGAAACAACAGTGCCCTACGTTCTGGTCATGGCGGACGTTTTTGACGCGTACACGCTTTCCGTGGCCTGGGACGAGATGTTCGAGGCGCCCGGGATACCGCGGCGCGCCTACGAACCGGTGTTCGCGGCCTTGGAGCACCTTGACCCCGCGGAGCTGCGCTTCCGGGTGGACCAGGTGGCGCGGGCGTTCACCGACCGGGGGGTGACCTTCGCGCTCGGCGGCGAGGAGCGCCCCTTCCCGCTCGACCTGGTGCCGCGGGTGATCGCGGCGGCCGAGTGGGACGTGATCGACCGGGGCGTACGCCAGCGGGTCCGGGCGCTGGAGGCGTTCCTGGCCGACGTTTACGGCGCGGGGACGGTGTTCACCGAAGGGATCGTGCCGCGCACGGTGGTGCTGACCGGCGGCGGCTTCTACCGGGCCGCGCACGGGGTCGAGCCGGTGAACGGGGTGCGGGTGCACGTGGCCGGGATCGACCTGGTGCGCGATACCGACGGCCGGTTCCGGGTGCTGGAGGACAACGCGCGGGTGCCGTCCGGGGTGAGCTACGTGATGGAGAACCGGCGGATCATGGCCCGCACCTTCCCGGGTCTGTTCGCCGAGCACCGGGTGCGGCCGGTGGACGACTACCCGGAGCGGCTGCTGGCCGCGCTGCGGGCCGCCGCGCCGACCGGGGTCGCCGACCCGGTGGTCGTGGTGCTCACCCCAGGTGTGGCGAACTCCGCCTACTTCGAGCACGCGCTGCTGGCCCGGCTGATGGGGGTCGAGCTGGTGGAGGGCAGGGACCTGATCTGCTCGGGCAACAGGGTGCGGATGCGCACCACGGCGGGCGAGCAGCCGGTGCACGTGGTCTACCGCCGGATCGACGACGAGTTCCTCGATCCGCTGCATTTCCGCCCGGACTCGGTGATCGGCTGCCCGGGGATCCTCAACGCGGCCCGCGCCGGGCGGGTGACCATCGCCAACGCGGTCGGCTGCGGCGCCGCCGACGACAAGCTGATCTACACGTACATACCGGAGCTGATCAAGTTCTACCTGGACGAGGACCCCGTCCTGGAGAACGTCGAGACGCACCGGCTGGACGATCCGGACCGGCTGGCGTGGGTGCTCGACTCGCTCGACACGCTCGTGCTCAAGCCGGTGGACGGCGCCGGCGGCAAGGGCATCGTGATCGGCCCGCAGGCGGATGAGCGGACGCTGAGCAAGCTGCGCGCGACGGTGCGGGCCAATCCGCGCGGGTGGATCGCCCAGCGGCCGGTGGCGCTGTCCACCTCGCCGACCTTCGTTGACGAGCGGTTCGCGCCGCGGCACATCGACCTGCGCCCCTTCGCCGTCAACGACGGCGACGACGTCTGGGTGCTGCCGGGCGGGCTGACCAGGGTCGCGCTGCCCGAGGGGGCGCTGGTGGTCAACTCAAGCCAGGGCGGCGGCTCGAAGGACACCTGGGTGCTGGCGCACCACGCGCCCGCGCCGCGCGAGGCGGTGCGGCCGACGGTGGACGAGCCGGCGCCGAGCAACCTGCGCGGGTCCGTGACAGAACAGCAGAGCGGCCCGGCCGCCGAAGAACAGCAGCAGCAACAGCAGCAGTGAGGAAGGGAGGCAGCCGCCATGCTCAGCCGCATCGCCGAGGCGCTGTTCTGGCTCGGCCGCTACGTCGAACGCGCGGATGACACCGCGCGCATCCTCGACGCCTTCATGCACCGCCTCCTGGACGACCCGGCCACGGACGAGGAGGCCGCCTGCCGGGCCCTGTTCGCGATCCTGGGCGTCGCCGCGCCCGCCGACCCGGCGGAGCTCGAGGTCTGCGACGCGCAGACCGTGATGGAACGGCTCGGATTCGACGCGGACAGTCCCAGCTCGGTCGCCGGCGCCTGGCGGGCCGGGCATGACAACGCCCGCGGGGTGCGCGAGGTGATCTCCACCGAAACCTTCGAGTGTCTGAACGCGACGCGCAACGGCCTTCCGGCGCAGCGCCGCGCGGCCGGCCGGGTCGGGCCGTACGCCTTCCTGCGGTATGTGCGCGAGCGGGCGGCGCTGTTCTCCGGACTGGCCGACTCCACGATGAGCCGCGACGACGGCTGGCTGTTCATGACCCTGGGCCGCAACCTGGAGCGGGTGGACATGACCTCCCGGCTGCTCTCGGTGCGGGTCCTGGCCTCGCAGTACGCACCGGACTGGGCGACGCTGCTGCGGGCCACCGGCGCCGACGAGCCGTACCGCCGGATGGAGGGCTGGGTCAGCGACCCTGCCGAGTCCGCGGCCCGCTTCCTCGTGCTGGAACCCGGCTTCCCGCGCTCGATCGTGTTCGCGCTCGGCGCTGCGGAACAGTGCCTGATCCAGCTGAGCGGTGGGCCGCGCACGCAGCGCGCGCGGGGTGCGCACGCGCTCGCCCCCTCCGCCCGCCGGGTGATCGGCCGCGCCCGCACGATGCTCGAGTACGTGGACGCCGAACACCTGGTGGCACAGCTGCCCGGCGTGCTCAAGGAACTCCAGGAGGCATGCGTGGCGGCGACCGGCCAGATCGCCGAGGAGTACTTCAAGTACGGCGCGCCGGTCACCTGGCTCAACGAGAGGACGGACTGAGGCGGTGGCCGAGACGAACCCCTGGCGGCTGGCGATCCTGCACGAGACCGTGGTCGAGTACGACGGCACCGCCCGCGCCTCCTACAACGAGCTGCGGATGACCCCGCTGAGCACCGCCGGGCAGACGACGCTGAACCACGACGTCGAACTGTATCCGCCGGCGGCCCTGTGGCAGTACACCGACTACTGGGGCACCCGCGTGACCGCCTTCGACCTCCAGGAGCCGCACAGCACCCTGACGATCCGCGCCGCGAGCACCGTGGAGACCCGCGGCGGCCCGAATCAGGCTGCTGATGCGTCGGGCCCCGCGCCCTGCGACTGGCCGACGGTGGCGAGCGCGGCCGCGTCGGCGCAGCTCGCCGAGTTCGTCGCCGCGACCGACCGCACCACGATCACCCCGGAGCTGGCGCGGCTTGCCCGCGAGCGCACGCGCAGCGCCGATCCGCACACGGCCGCCGAGGCGCTGGCCGCCTGGGTGCACGAGAGCGTGGCGTACGTGCCCGGGACGACGGGCGTGCACACCAACGCGCAGGAGTCTTGGGACCAGCGCGAGGGCGTCTGCCAGGACTTCTCACACCTGACCGTGGCCCTGATGCGCGCCGTCGGCCTGCCCGCCCGGTACGTCTCCGGCTATCTCTTCCCCGATCCGCTGGCCGCGCCCGGGGCGGACGCCGAAGGCCAGAGCCATGCCTGGGTGGAGTACTGGGCGGGCGGCTGGCACGGCCTCGACGCGACCAACCGCACCGTGCCCGGTGTGCGGCACGTGGTCGTCGGCCACGGCCGCGACTACGCCGACGTCCTTCCGCACAAGGGGATCTACCACGGCGCCCCGGGCAGTTCGCTGAAGGTCTCAGTGCGTTTCACCCGCCTGGTCTGACCGGATTCTCAGCGGTACCGGGCGAGGCCTGTCGTTCTTCTGGCCGCAACAATCAGGTCAGGCGCTGCCTCCCGCCTGTCGAAGCGCTTCAACCGGCGCCGCGGCGGCCAGGCGTAGCGGCCGCAGCGCCGATTTGACGTTTACCCGCAGTCGAATCAGTGGTCGAAGCAGCCGAGAGATCCTTCGATGACGGACATTTTACCGTCCGCGCGCTATGAACGGCTTGACGCTGCGTATACCTCGGCGTAACCATCGAAGCGATTCGATTAACCCCTCAATGGAGAGGGCACCACCTTGAGCCACTCATTCTTCGAACGTGTGAACACGGCGTTGAAACGCGGGATCGCCCGCCCGGTTACCGCCGTTCTCGTGGCAGGCTCGGTCCTGGCGTTGGCCGCGGCTCCCGCCCACGCCGCCGTCTGGTGGTCCACCGACCGGTGGGCGTCCTGGAGCAACGGCGGCTACACCCTCTACAACGACGTCTGGGGCAGCGGCGCCGGACCCCAGACGATCTGGGCCAACTCGTACAGCAACTGGGGCGTGTGGTCGGACCAGCCCAACACCGGCGGCATCAAGTCCTACCCGAACGTCACCAAACGGGTCGGCACGCCGATCAACAACCTGCACGCGGTGACCTCCGGCTACAACGTGGCCGTACCCTCCTCCGGCGCGTACGAGACCGCGTACGACATCTGGGACACCAACCACGCCAACGAGATCATGCTCTGGCTCAACCAGACCGGCCCGATCGGCCCGATCGGCAGCTACAGCACGAACGTGAGCGTCGGCGGCTACAACTGGAACGTCTACAAGGGCTGGAACGGCGCCAACAACGTCTACAGCCTGCTCAACACCGGCCGCGCCACCAGCGGCAGCGTAGACATCCTCAGCATCCTCAAATGGCTCGAGTACACCCAGCACTGGATCGGCAACATCACCCTCGGCGACATCCAGTTCGGCTGGGAGATCACCTCGTCGAGCGGCGGCATGAACTTCCAGGTCAACAACTACTGGGTCTCATACAGCTGACCCCCGACACACGCGTCATCTCTGGAGGCATGTCATGCGAAGGCTCCTGCCCGCGCGTCGTGCGCGCATCGCGGGGTTGTCGGCGGCCGTGACGCTCGCCGCCGTCGGCGCGATCGCGACGACCACGTCGCCGGCGGCGGCCGCGACCACGGCGTCGGTGTCGGTCAACGCCGGCCAGACGCTGGCGACGTTCTCGTCCGTGGGCGTCGGCACGAACGTCGCGGTCTACGACGGCAACATGAACGGCTCATCGATCCCGGGCCTGCTCAGCAGCGCGGGCATCAAGGCGGTGCGCTACCCGGGCGGTTCGTACTCGGACACCTATCACTGGCAGACCAACACGGTTGACGGTGGTGGCTTCGTCGCGGCGAATACGAACTTCGACACGTACATGGGCACGGTGCGCGCGGCCGGCGCGCAGCCGGTCATCACCGTGAACTACGGCTCGGGAACCGCGCAGGAAGCCGCGGCGTGGGTGAAGTACGCGAACACCACCAAGGGCTACGGCATCAAGTACTGGGAGGTCGGCAACGAGGTCTACGGCAACGGCGAGTACGGCGCCAAGTGGGAGAACGACACCCACTCCAGCCACAGCGCCACCACCTACGCGAACAACCTGGTGCAGTTCGCCTCGGCGATGAAGGCGGCCGATCCGAGCATCAAGATCGGCGCGGTGCTCACCACGCCGGGATCCTGGCCGGACGCCATCGTCGGCCCCGGCGACACGATGGACTGGAACCACACGGTGCTCTCGATCGCCGGCTCGAAGATCGACTTCGTCATCGTGCACAGCTACCCGGGCGGCACCAGCGCGGCCGACATGCTCGGCAAGCCGCAGCAGGAGATCCCGGGCATCGTCAACACCCTGCACTCGCTGATCAACCAGTACACCGGGAGCAACGCGCCCAACGTCGGGATCGCGGTCACCGAGGTGAACGGCGACAAGTACCGCGACACCTCGCCCGACGGCCTGTTCGCCCCCGACGACTACCTGACCTGGATGGAACACGGCGTGTTCAACGTCGACTGGTGGGACATGCACAACGGCACCGACTGCACCCAGGTCACCACGGTCGAAGGCGCGCAGGACTACAACGACTACGGGATCCTCTCCAGCGGCGCGTCGTGCGAGCCTGCGTTGAACACCCCGTTCCCGACGTACTGGGGCACCGCGATGGTCAGCAAGCTGGCCTCGCCCGGCGACGCCCTGGTGCAGACGAGCAGCTCCACGTCACTGCTGTCGGCGCACGCGATCAAGCGCTCCAACGGCGACGTGGACGTCATGCTCATCAACAAGGACCCGAACAACTCCACCACGGTCTCCCTGTCCTACAGCGGGTTCACCCCGGCCTCGGCCGCTCCCACGGTGTACTCGTACCTGAAGAACGCGACATCGATCGGTTCGGCCGCCACAGGCAGCGGGACCAGCCAGACGGTGCCCGCGTACTCGATCGTCGTGGTGCAGATGCACCCGAGCGGGAACACCGGTGGCGGCAGCACCGGTGCGCTGCACGCGGTCGGTGCGGGCAAGTGCCTGGACGACCCGAACTCGGCGACGACGCTCGGCACGCAGATGCAGATCTACACCTGCACCGGCGCCGCCAACCAGACCTGGACCAAGACCTCGTCCGGGCAGCTGAGCGTCACCATCGGCGGCACGACGCTGTGCCTGGACGGCTACGGCAAGGGCACGACCAACGGCACCAAGGTCGATCTCTGGTCCTGCAACGGCGGCACCAACCAGCAGTGGAACATCAACTCGAACGGCACCGTCACCGGTGTGCAGTCGGGCCTCTGTCTGGACGTGACCGGAGCCGGTACCGCCAACGGCACCCTCGTCGAGCTGTGGTCCTGCAACGGCGGCAGCAACCAGCAATGGACCTTCGGATGATGTCTGCCTGAGCGCCGCCCACGCGCGGATCGCTCCGCGCGGAGCTCAGCAGCCGAGACGACCGGTCATGGTGTCACACATGACCGGTCATTTCGGCTGTGTTGTCATTGTGCGTGCGCATCGTCAAGCGGGTCGGACTCTGCGTCCACGGCGTCTGCCAGCTGCCTGCGCAACCATTTCTCCGTCGTACTCACGTGCAGCAGGGCGGCGGCCTGTGTCAGCGCCGGGTCACCGGCCGCCAGCGCCTGGTAGATCGCCTCGTGTTCCGCCAGCGTGCGTTCCGCAGCGTTGCCATCGACCATGCCGCGCCACACGCGCGCCCTGACCGTTCGGCTCGAGATCCCCTCAAGCAGGCTCGCGAGGGTCATGTTGCCGGTGGCCTCCACGACCGCCCGGTGAAAGGCCGCGTCGTGTTTGTTCAGCAGCTCGACGTCGTCGCGCGCTTCGCGCATCGCGGCGAGATGCCCCTGCACCGCCGCGAGCTGCGCGGCGGAGATACGCGAGGCCGCCAGGCCGCTGGCGATCGGCTCGAACAGGCGGCGCACCTCGGTCAGCTCCAGCAGCGTGTCGCCCTGGAGCAGTTCGACCGCGGCGCCCAGGCCCTCAAGCAGCACCGCGGGCTCCAGGCTCGTGACGTACGTGCCGTCGCCCCGCCGGATCTCCAGCACCCGCGCGAGGACCAACGCCTTGACCGCTTCGCGCGTCAGGTTGCGGGAGATACCCAGCAGCGCCGCCAGATGCGGCTCGGAGGGCAGCCGCGAACCCGCCGGCAGCTCGCCCGACAGGACCAGCTCCCGGATGCGGTCGATCGCCCTGTCGGTCAACGACATTCTTCGGAACCCCACTCGCCGACGCCTCGTTGCCGCAGCGTAACAGCACATCGCACCGCCGCGAAGCGTGGCGGGGGGACGGCCTCGGGGCGGGTTTCGGCGCGGCACGAAAGGCCGGCGCCGCCCCATCGTCTCGTGGGGCGGCGCCGGCTTGCCGATCTCGTGTCCGGTTACCGGGTCAGGGGCTGGTGCAGCTGAGGGTCGGCGTGGACGGCGAGCCGTTGGCGGTGAAGCCGAAGGTGGTCGACGCCCCGGCCGCCACCGAGCCGTTGTAGGAGGCGTTGGTCACCGTCACCGCCGAACCGCTGGTGGACAGCGTGCCGTTCCACAGCTGGGTGATGGCCTGGCCGCTGGCCAGGTTCCACTTCACCGTCCAGGAGCTGATCGCCCTGCTGCCCGCGGTCACCGTCACCAGGCCCTGGAACCCGCCGGGCCATGAATTCTGCGTCTGATACACCGCCGTGCACGCACCGGTCGTCGGTGAGCTGGACGCGCTGGCCGAAGGCGAGGGTGAGGCGGAGCTGGCACTCGGCGACGGCGAGGCCGATGTGGACGCGGACGCGGACGGCGAGGAGCTGCCGCCGCCCGGCGGTACGTATGGGCACTTGGGCTGATAGATCGAGATCGTGGACGGATCCGGCAGGCTCGGGCACAGGAACTGCGTGTAGCGGGCGTCACTGTCCAGGAAGATCTTGAGCCACGGGATGATCAGCTTCATCTCGACGTTGTTCGGATGCGTGTAGTACACGTGGTCCGCACCCGCGATCTGCGCGAAAGCAGACTGCGTCGAGGCCGGCATGGTCGCGTAGAGCCCGGACAGATACGACGAGGTCACCACCGTGTCGTTCTGTCCCCCGATCACGAGCGTCGGCACCGTGTCGGTGGACATGTTCTGCGAGGGCGAGTACGGCGCCAGCGCGACCCCGGCCCGCAGCGAGGGCCGGTGCTCGGTCGCGTAGACCACGCCGCCGCCGCCCATCGAGTGCCCGATGACCGCCAGGCGGTTCGGGTCGATCTCGTTCTTGACCGGGCTGGAGGCGGTCAGCCAGGTGAGCGCCGCGAGCAGCTGCTGGCCGCGCGCGACGTCGTAGTCGTTGGTGCTGTTGGTCTCGATGCAGATGACCACGAACCCGAAGGAGGAGAGCCAGGGGCCCATCCAGGCCTCCTCGTTGGCGCACTTGGCGGTGTAGCCGGGCACGATCGCCAGCGCGCCCCAGGTGCCCAGGCTCGTGTCGGTCGGGTAGTAGACCACCCCGCCGTTGAACCCGTTGCCCGGCGCGACGTTCATCTGCGCGGTCGCGAAGGTGCCGCGCGACGCCTCGATGCTCTGGATCGTCGGGTCCGGACCGCGCTGCGTGCCGAACGGCGTGACGGCGTCGGGCGAAGCCGACCGCGCCGACGCCGGCTGCACCGCGAACACCATCGCGACCACCGCCGCCACGGCGGCCACCATGGCCACCACCGCCCGCAACACACGCGGCCGCCGCCGCGGCCGGGGACC
>JBKOWZ010000289.1:0-11416 GCA_046724665.1 Actinomycetota bacterium | reverse complement strand
GTTGTACGGCGTGACGGTGTACGAGCTGATCTGCGAGCCGCCGTTGGCCGGTGCGGTCCACGACACCAGCGCCGAGTTGTTGCCCGGCGTCGCGGTCACTCCGGTCGGGGCGGCCGGCGCGGTCGGCGGCGCTGCGGTGATGTGCACGGTCGCGGCCATCGATGGCACACCGGCCTTGTTGAGGATGAACAGCATGTAGTCGCCGGGCGGGGCGATTGCCCCAGAGCCGGGTGCCTGTACCGACAGGGCGCCCGAACCGGCCGTGAACGACAGCGGCACGAAGTGCTGGCCCATGTCCGACTGGTGCGTGTCGGCGCCGAACGAGACCAGGTTCACCGAGCCGATGTCCGCGGCGTCAGGCGTGCCTATGGTCATCGTCGCGCCGTACTGCGCGCTGACCGGCGCCGAGGTGATCGTCGGTCGCGGTCCGTTGAACAGATAAGACGGTGAATACACCTGCGCGTTGAACTGGCCCGGGTCGTTCAGCGTCTCCGGGTGCCCGCCGCCGGACACCAGCACCGTGCCGTCCGCCTGGAGCACCGCGGTCGAGTGGTAGTTGCGCGCGGCGGCGATCGACCCGATCGTCGTCCACTGCTGCGTGGCCGGGTCCCAGATCTCCGCGGGCATCACGCCGGTGGTGATCTGCATCTGGTCGGAGGTGTTGCCGCCGCCGACCGCGAGTACGCGGCCGTCGGCGAGCATCGTGAGCGTGTGGTAGACCCGCGGCAGGTTCATCGGCGCGGTCGCGTGCCAGGCCGGCGTCGGCGCGGTCAGGTCGATCACCGCGGTGTTCGCCTGCGCGGGCTGGCTCGCCGTGATGCTCGCGGCGCCGCCGCTGTAGAGGACCTTGCCCGGCAGGTACATGACCGACGAGCCGTTGACCACGCCGCTCGGGCCGACCGGCGTCCAGGTCTGCGCGTTCGCGTCGAGCCAGTACGAGACGTCCTCGGACGGCCCGATGGTGAAGATCTTGCCGTTCGGCGCGAGGTAGGAGAACGGGTACTCGACCTCGTGCACCTGCGGCGTGCTGATGCCGGACAGCAGCGTCCAGGCGTTGGTCGCCGGGTCGTACACCTCCGGGGTGTCGGCCCAGGTGGAGGCGTCGGTGGAGTTGCCGCTGATCGCCACGTACCGGCCGTCCGCCAGTTCGGTCACGTCCGGGTACCAGCGCGGCAGGTGCATGTCCGCCACGCGTGTCCAGGTGTTGGTGGCCGGGTTGAAGACGTTGGTGTCCACGATGCCGAGCATCCCGGTCACCCCGACGCCGAAGCCGCCGACGACCAGCACCCGGCCGTCCGGCAGCTTCACGTTGCCGCCGCAGAAGATGCTCGACGGCGCGTCGATCTCGCTGTACGAGCCGGTGGCCGGGTCGTAGAGGTAGGTCTGCGTCGGCGTCTTCCAGCCGTCCCATTGCAGCAGCTTGCCGCTGTTGAGCAGCACGGTGTGGATGGAGACCATCGGTGACGCCGTCAGCGGCCCCCACTGGCCGAGCGGACTCGGGCTCGGCACCACGGCGTTCGACGGCGCGGAGGCAGCAGACGTACCGACAGCGTTGGTCGCGGTAACCGTGAAGGTGTAGCTGGTGCCGTTGGTCAGCCCGGCTATCACGGCCGAGGCCGGTGCCGGGGTGCCGGTGACCGTCGTCGTCGGCAGCGCGACCCCGCCGGCGTAAGGCGTGACCGTGTACGAGGTGATTACGGCGCCACCGTCCGGCGGGGCCGACCAGAACACCGTCGCTGACGCGTTGCCCGGGGTGGCGGTTACCGCACCCGGCGTGCCGGGAGCCGTCGGCGCCGCGTTGGATGACGCGCCCTTGAACACCAGTGCAGCGGCAAGCCACACGGTGTTCGGGCCGGTGCCGAAGGTCGCGTTCGGCGTGGCGCCCTGCGCCGCGGCCTGGTCTTCGACCACCAGTTCCATGTCGGACGCGCCCGAGATGTTCGAACGCTGGGTGAAGCCGGCGCCGGCCGACAGCGTGGCGCGGAAGCCGGAGTCCACGTAGAAGCCGAGCGCGAGCTCGTTGCCCGCCGTCGCCGCGGCGGTCGCACCGGAGGCGACGGTCGCGGGGCTGCTCGCGGTGGTGCCGGACGTGTGCGTCTGCACGTCCACGACCGAGGCGTCGGCTGCCGTGGCCATCCCGGAGTACTCGAGTACCGCGATTCCGATGTCCGCGGCGGAGGTGGCCGTCGCGGTGACGGTCGCGGCCGCCCCGCCGCCCGCGGTGATCGGTGCGCTCCAGATGCTCATCTCGGTGTGGTCGGAGGCGGTGAAGTGCATCAGCTCGGTGTACGAGTTCCCGGCCGAGTCGGTCACCGCACTCGTGGTCGCCGACTTCGAGTTCCATACGCCGACCTCGACCACCAGCCGGTTCCCGGCGGTGACCGGGGCAGCGGTGGCGACGGCGGCCGAGGCGACGATGGCACGGTGCGCCGCGGCCTGCTGGACGAAGGCCGGCGGTGCTCCGGCGGCATGTGCGGTCGCGGTGATGGCTGCCAGGCCGAGCGCGGTGAGCGCGGCGACGGCCAGCCCGATGAGCGACATGCGCAAGCGTGTACGCGCGAGAGTGCGCATATTTTGTTTTCCCCACCCTCAGCGGCCAGCCAGTACGTCTCCCTCGCCTGGCCGCGCCAATGAACCGATGAACAGATCAGCGGTGTAGCACGGGTGTGAATGTACTCCTGCAACATCGATACGTCACTCATGGCCGACGCGCGAGGCGCGATGAGAGGATGGCGGCGGCAGTGATCGCGATCACGGGGACGAGGACGAGCGGTGACGGTGAAATCAGCCCTGATGGTGCGCGGCGGATGGGACGGCCACGCGCCGGTCGAAGCAACCGACCGCTTCGCGGCCGTGCTCGAACGCCGGGGCTATCGGATCACGAAATCAGAGTCCTTAGACAGCTATCTGGACGCCGCCCTGCTCGCCGATACCGACCTGATCGTCCAGTGCTGGACCATGGGCACGATCACGCACGAACAGCTCGCCGGGCTGTCCGCGGCGGTGAAGGCGGGCACGGGTTTCGCCGGCTGGCACGGCGGGATGATCGACGCCTTCCGCGGCGCCCTCGGATACCAGCTGATAACCGGCGGCCAGTTCATTCACCATCCCTACGGATTCGTGGACTACAAGGTCCGCGCCGCCCCGGGGCGCGAGGCGCATCCGCTCGTGGACGGGCTGACCGCGTATCCCGTGCACACCGAGCAGTACTACCTGCATGTCGATCCGTCCGTCGAGGTGCTCGCCGTCACCGACTTCATCGACGACCCGGAAGTCCCGCACTCCGCCGGAAAGGTCATGCCGGTCGTGTGGACCAAGACCTGGGGCGAGGGCCGGATCTTCGTCAGCACGCTCGGCCACAAGCTGGACGACTTCGACGTGCCGCAGACGCACGAGACAATCACCAGGGGGCTGATATGGGCGACGCGCTGAGGATCGGCCTGGTCGGCGCGGGCCAGATCAGCGGCGCGTATCTGCGTACGCTGCCGCACCTGCCCGGCCTGGCGCTGACCCGGGTCGCCGACATCGACATCGAACGTGCCCGAGCCGCCGTGCAGCAGGCACCTGGTGCGGTCGCGGTGACGCCCGAGGAGCTCTACGCGGCGGATGACGTCGATCTCGTACTCAACCTGACCATCCCGCGGGCCCACGCGCAGGTCGCCTTCGCCGCGATCGGCGCGGGCAAGCAAGTGTACGGCGAGAAGCCGCTGGCCCTCGACACGCATCAGGCCCGCGCGATCCTGGCCGCGGCCGAGCAGGCGGGCGTTCGGGTCGGCTGCGCGCCGGACACCGTGCTGGGCACCGGAGTGCAGACCGCGCGCGCAGTGCTCGACGCGGGCGAGATCGGCCGGCCGGTCGCGGCGACGGCGTTCATGACCACCCCCGGGCACGAACACTGGCACCCCGCGCCGGAGTTCTACTACCAGCCCGGCGGCGGCCCGCTGCTGGATATGGGCCCTTACTACCTCACCGCGCTGGTCACGCTGCTCGGCCCGGTCCGCCGGGTGATCGGCATGTCGGCCGCCCCGCAGGACACCCGCGTCATCGGCACCGGTCCGCGCGCTGGCACGCGCTTCCCGGTCGAGGCGGCCACGCACGTCACCGGCGTACTCGAACACACCGGCGGCGCGCTCAGCACACTGATGATGAGCTTCGACGTCTGGCACGCCCGGCTGCCCCGCATCGAGCTCTACGGCACCGACGGCAGCCTCTCGGTCCCGGACCCGAACGCCTTCGACGGCACGGTACGCATCGCGCGCGCCGGCCAGGACGGCTGGACCGACCTGCCGGAGCGCGGCGGATACCAGAACGCCGCGAGAGGGTACGGCGTCGCCGACATGGCGCGAGCCATCGGTGCCGGCACCGCGCATCGCGCCGACGGCGAACTGGCCTACCACGTGCTCGACGGCATGGAGTCGCTGCTCGCCTCGGCGCAGACAGGCCTCGCCGTCGAGATCGCCAGTTCGTGCGCGCGCCCCGAGCCGGTGCCCCTCGGCGCCAGCCCTGACCAGGCATGAGGCTCTTCGCGCACTGCGCGAACGGGACACCCCGACCGTGCGGGGCTACTGAGGCGCGGTGCCGTTGACGATGGCGAGCACCATGTGCGCGGCTTGCGTCTCCCACTGTGCGTACGCCGTGGGGAAACCCGAGCGCTGCACGGCCTGCGCGGACTCCCACAGGTACATCGTCATGTAATGCGACGCATACACCTGGAGGGCCGCGAGGAATGCGTTCGTCGCGTAGTACGGGTCGGTGATCTGCGCCGCCGTGCCCCAGCCCTGCGAGGGGCGCTGCTGGAACAGGCCGAGCGAGTCGGCGTCTGTCGCGGTGGTCAGGTTGGTCAGCCGTGATTCCTGGATCGCCGTCGCGACCCCGATGACCGCGGCGTAGAGCGGCATCTTGCGCTGCTCGGCGACCTTGACGATGATCCGCGCGTTCTGCCACTGCGTCGCGGTCGGCGTGAATGTCGTCTGGTCGCCGTAGAGCGCGGTCGGCTCCAGTTCCGCGAGCGTCGTGTGCGCGTACGGGTTGGGCGGCGCGGTCTTCGTGGGGCTGGGGGAGGGCTTCGGTGAGTTTGACGCCGATGCCGATGCCGACGGGCTCGTGCTGGGCGAGGCCGAAGCCGACGGGGTCGCCGAGGCGGTCTGCCCTGGCAGCGCGGCTACCGATGGAACGGGCGTCGCCGTCAGCGTGACGTTCGCGGGAGCGTCGGCAGCGGTGTTCGTGTCGGAGAAGGCCATCGCCGCCGCGACTCCTCCCGGGCCGCCGACCATGGTGCCGGCGAGCGCGGCCGCGGTGATCGCCGGGTAGCGGCGCGTCCACGGCCGCTCGGTGCCGGCCTCGGCCGCGGCTACCGCGCCGGCCATTGTCAGCGCTCTGCTGTGCTCGTAGCCGTCGTCGCGCCCCTTCGGCTTGCGATGCGAGCCCACGGACGGATCCGACCTCCCTAGTCAGCGGCCTGCGTCCGTCAACGTATCGACAGACTGTTCTACGGCGTTCCGGACCTGGCGTTGGCGGATGAACTTATAAGACGACAAGTGGACCTGTCACCGGCCGTGGACCGCTCCGGCCCGGAGTTAGCTGCTCATTGGCGGGAACTTGACGGTTCGTTGACCGGATCGAAGCGACTTGATGGGGGAGAGGGCTTCGCTTACGGTTAGTTAGTGCACGCTAACTATCTCCTCGGACCGCCCGGGCGGCCACGGACGCCCGGCACGCTCGCCCGCCGCGTATTTCCCCACGTCCGGGCTATGGTGTGACGATGACCACATTGCCGGATCCGCAGGACGTCACGCGCTTGCGCGTCGCGGTCGGCCGTCTGCACCGGCGGCTGGCGCAGCGTGCCTCGGGGGAGCTGACCTTCGCGCAGATCTCCGCGCTGGTGACGGTGGAGAAGCACGGCCCGATCCGGCAGGGCGAGCTCGCCGCGCGCGAGAAGGTCGCGGCGCCGTCGATGACCCGCACGGTCGGCGGACTGATCGAGACGGGACTGGTGCGCAAGATCCCTGATCCGGAGGACGGCCGGTCCTGCCACATCGTGGTCACCACGGCCGGGCAGGTCCTGCTGGAGAAGGTACGCAGCGAACGCACCGCGCTGCTGGCCGAGCGGGTCACGCGGCTGGACCCCGAGCAGTACGCGACGCTGGTCGCCGCGCTGCCGGTGCTGGAGCAGCTCGCGGAGGAGGATGACGAGCCGCTGCGTGTTCGGGAGGTTCGGCGGCGGGAGGCGTGACGCTACGCGTCGCGGCGCGGCGGATGTCGGGGTCGTCACCCCGGGACCGGTGGCGGGTCCGGCGGGTGCGAGACTGGCGTCATGAGCGAGGCAGGGATGCCGGACGGCGCACGGCCGCCGGAAACGCAGGAGGAGTGGCCGCCGCGGCAGTGGCGCGAGACGAGCCGGGCCGCTGGTCAGCGGCAGGCCCTCTACGTCGCGCTCGGCATGGTCGCGATCTTCGTCCTGATCGCCGTCCTCGCGACCTGGGCGTCGCGCAACGGCTGACTGCCGACGGCTGCCGTTGACGCGCGCGGCATGCGCGGCTCGGACGGCGTAGCCCCGCGAGCGTCTGACCGGCCGTAAGGCCACAGTGGCAGCATGACGGACCCCGGCGAGAGCGCGGACGCGGAGTCGCAGGCCGGGGCGCGGCCTCGGACGGCACGCACGGCAGTGGGCCGGGTACGTGGCCGGGGTGTGTGGTCGCAGGTTGCGGACGCCGTCACGCTGCGTTCCGCGCTGCTGGTCGTCGCGACCCTGGCGCTCGGCCTCAGCTTCATCGTGTCCTACGTCGGCGGACTGCATCACCCGGCGCCGAAGAACCTGCCCTTCGACATCGTCGCCCCGGCAGACGTGCAGGCCGACCTGGTCACCGGTCTGGTCGCGCTGCCCGGCCAGCCGCTCACGCCCCGACTGGTGCCCGACGCGGCGTCCGCCCGAGCGCGCGTCGCGGACCGCGGCAGCACCGGCGCGCTCGTCGTTGACCCGGCCGGCGGCGCCGACACGCTTTACATCGCCTCCGCCGCAGGGCCGTCCCTGTCCAACGCCGTCATCAGGATCGTCGATTCGGTCGAGGCCACGCGGCAGCGCGCGGTCGGCGTCCGCGACGTCGTTCCGGTCTCCGCCGAGGACAGCGGCGGCCTGTCATCGTTCTACCTCGCGGTCGGCTGGACGGTCACCGGCTACCTGATCGCCTCGATCCTCGGCGTCAGTGCCGGAACGCGCCCGGCGACGCCTATACGCGCCGTCGTGCGTCTCGCCGCGCTCGCGCTGAGCGCCGGTGTGGCGGGCGTGATCGGGGCATGGCTTGTGCAGTACGTACTCGGCGCGCTGCCCGGTGCGTTCTGGCCGATGGTGGCGACGGGGACGCTGCTGGTGTTCGGCGCCGGCGCGGTCACCATGGCACTGGAGACCGCTTTCGGCGTGGTCGGGATCGGCCTCGCGGTCCTGCTGTTCGTGATCCTCGGCAACCCGGCGGCCGGCGGCGCCTACGCCCGCGCGCTCATCCCGCCGTTCTGGCGGGTGATCGGCGCGATTCTGCCGCCGGGCGCGGGCACGGACGCCGCGCGCTCGATCGCCTACTTCGGCGGCGCGCACACCGCGCAGCCCCTGTACGTGCTCGGCTGCTACGCGGCGGTCGGCCTGATCGTCGCGCTCGGGCTGGCGTGGCTGGTGCGGCCGAAGCCGGAGCGTTAGGCCTGCTCGATTTTCTCGACCTTCTCGACCTCGTCGAGTTCCTCGACCTCCTCGCGCGGGATGCCCAGCAGGAACAGGATCGTGTCGAGGAACGGCACGTTGACCGCCGTGTGCGCCGCCGCCTGAACCAGCGGCTTCGCGTTGAACGCGACGCCGAGCCCGGCCGCCGCCAGCATGTCCAGGTCGTTCGCGCCGTCGCCGATCGCCACCGTCTCCGACAGCGGCACCCCGGCGGTGGCCGCGAACCGGCGCAGCGCGGCCGCCTTGCCCGGACGGTCCACCACCTCGCCGACGACCCGGCCGGTCAGTCGGCCGTCGGCGACCTCCAGCGTGTTGGCGGCCGCGAAGTCCAGCCCGAGCTGCGCGACCAACGTGTCGGTGATCTGCGTGAAGCCGCCGGAGACTATGCCGACCTGGTAGCCGAGCCGTTTGAGCGTGCGCACCAGCGTGCGGGCGCCCGGCGTGTAACGCACCTCGGCGCGCACCTTGTCGAACACCGCCTCCGGCAGCCCGGCCAGCAGCGCGACCCGCGCGTGCAGCGACGCGGCGAAGTCCAGCTCGCCGCGCATCGCCGCCGCGGTGATCCGCCGCACTTCGTCCAGGCCGCCGGCGTGCGCGGCGAGCAGCTCGATCACCTCGTCCTGGATCAGCGTCGAGTCGACGTCCATCACCACCAGGTGCTTGGCCCGGCGCGCCAGCCCGGAGCGCTGCACCGCGACGTCCACCCCCGCCTCGGCGGCGGCCGTGGCCAGCGCGCCGCGCAGCTGCGCCGGGTCGGCCCCGGACACGTCGAGTTCGAGCGCGGTGACCGGGTACTTGGCCAGGCGCACGATGCGGTCGATGTTCCCGCCGGCCTCGGCGATGCGCCCGGCCACCACCTGCATCGCCGCGGCCCTCAGCGGCGCGCCGAGCACGGTCACCCGGCTGCGGCCCTCGCGCCGCCTGCGGTTGTCGCCGCGCCCCTCGGTGATCTCCACGTCCAGCTTCCACGCCGCCGCCCAGCGGTGCAGCGCGATCCGCAGCTCGCTCTGGTGCTCGTGGTCCTCGGGCGCGGTCACCAGCACGCCGAGCACCAGCCGGCCGCGCAGCACGATCTGCTCGACGTCCGCGACCCGCGCGGCGTACCCCGTGCGCGCCTCGAACCTGGTGATCTGCTCGAACAGGGCCGCGGTCACCCCGGGCCGGTCCGCGCCGAAGACCGTCACCAGCAGGGTCGGCGCGTCGTCCGTGACGGGGCCGGAGCGCCGCGCGGACGCCCCGTCGATCTCCGAATGCATGGCCCCACGCTACCGGCCCTTCATCCGCACCCTATAGGTTTGGCCACATGACGGACGTCCTCGACCTGGTAGACGTCTCGCTCGTGCGGGACGGCAAGAAGCTGCTGAGCGGGATCAACTGGCGGGTCGCCGAGGGCGAACGCTGGGTGGTCGTCGGCCCGAACGGCGCCGGGAAGACCACGCTCCTTCAGATCGCCGCGGCCAACCTCTTCCCGAGCGGCGGCGCGGCCGCCGTCCTCGGCGAGACGCTGGGCCGGGTGGACGTGTTCGAACTGCGCCCCCGCATCGGCCTGACCTCGGCCGCGGTGGACCAGCGGATCGGGCGCACCGCCAAGGTCCGCGACGCCGTGCTGACCGCCAGCTACGGGCGGCTCGGCCGCTGGCGCGAGCAGTACGACGACGTGGACACCACGCGCGCGGACGACCTGCTCGCCTGGTGGGGCATGGACGGGTTCGCCGAACGCACCTACGGCACCCTCTCCTCCGGCGAGCGCAAGCGCGCGCTGATCGCCAGGGCTCTGATGACCGACCCGGAGCTGCTGCTGCTCGACGAGCCGGCCGCCGGCCTCGACCTGGCCGGCCGCGAGGACCTGGTGCGCCGGCTGGCGAACCACGCCGCCGACCCGAACTCCCCGGTGACGATCCTGGTCACCCACCACGTCGAGGAGATCCCGCCGGGCTTCACCCACGTGCTGATGCTGCGTCAGGGCGTCGTCGTCGCGGCCGGCCCGGTCGGACCCACGCTGACCGCGGAGAACCTCTCGACCTGTTTCAACATCCCGCTCGCCGTGGAGAGCTCCGACGGCCGCTTCTACGCCCGCGGCGTCTGATTCCGGCGCCGGCTCGTCCGGTCCCTGACCGGTCCGCTTTCTTCCCGCCCCCGGCTGCTTCGCGCTGCGCCCGAAAAGGGCCAATCACGCGTCGCTGCCTGCTTGAAAGCGAGGGCTGACAGTATCATACGAAGATGGGCTGGATGTGGTGGATAGTCACAGCTGTCTTGCTGCTGCTGGCCGAGAGCGCGACTGCCACGCTCGCCTGCCTCATGGCCGCGATCGGCGCAGCCGTCGCCGCGGCGCTGTCCGTGCTCGGCGTGCCGCTGGCCGGCCAGGTTCCCGCCTTCGTCCTGGTCAGCGTCGGGCTGATCGCCTTCCTGCGCCCGGCGGTGATGCGCCATCAGGAGCTTCCCGGGCTGCGCACCGGAACGGCCGCGCTGGTCGGCAGCGACGCGGTGGTCACCAGCCGGGTGGACGCGTACACCGGCCGCATCAGCCTCAGCGGCCAGACCTGGACCGCCCGCTCCTACGACCCGGAAGCGGTCTTCGAGCCCGGAGCCGTGGTGCACGTCCTGGAAATCGACGGAGCGACGGCGCTGGTGGTGTGACCGCCCTCGCCGCCCCGATTCCATGCCGCGCGTCGAGCCTGATGCGCTGACAGTTTGGGCATAATCACAGTATCGTGTGAGCTCGTCAGTACTTTAACTTTTACGGTTCATCGTACTTCGCACGCTTTGGTACATTTCGCTGCGCTCCAGGGGAGGTCTGGGATGAGCGTGGTCACCGCGATTCTCGTGGTGCTGATCGTGGTCCTGTCGGTCACCTATTTCCTGTACCGGTCGGTCCAGATCGTCCCCCAGGCCAGCGCGCAGGTGGTGGAGCGCTTCGGCCGCTACCGCCGCACCCTGGAGCCGGGCCTGCGCTTCCTGGTGCCGGTCGCCGACACGATCCGCGCCACGGTGGACATGCGCGAGCAGGTCGTGCCGTTCCCGCCGCAGGAGGTCATCACCGAGGACAACCTGCTGGTCTACATCGACTGGGTGGTCTACTACCAGGTCACCGACCCGCGCCGGGCCACCTACGAGATCCAGAACTACGTCCAGGCGATCGAGTACCTGGTCTCCACCACGCTGCGCAATATCGTCGGCGGCATGGACCTCGAGCGCACGCTCACCAGCCGCGACGAGGTCAACACCGAGCTGCGCGACGCGCTGGACTCGGCGACCGGGCCGTGGGGCATCCGGGTCAACCGGGTCGAGCTGCGCACCATCCAGCCGAACCGCGACATCACCGAGGCGATGGAGAAGCAGGTGCGCGCCGAGCGCGAGCGGCGTGCCACGGTGCTCCAGGCCGAGGGCGTCAAGCAGGCCGAGATCCTGCGCGCCGAGGGCGACCGGCAGTCGATGATCCTCAAGGCCGAGGGCGAGGCCAAGGCCGCCGAGCTGCGCGCGGGCGGCGAGGCGATGGCGATCAAGAAGGTGTTCGAGGCCATCCACGAGGGCGACGCCGACTCGAAGCTGCTCAGCTACCAGTACCTCCAGATGCTGCCCAAGCTTGCCGAGGGCGAGGCGAACAAGGTGTGGATCGTGCCCAGCGAGCTGGGCAAGGCGGTCGAGGGCATCGGCGGCGCGTTCACCCGGCTCAACCGGCCCGGCGAGGGCGGCCCCGGCGAACAGCAG
>JBKOWZ010000022.1:0-10589 GCA_046724665.1 Actinomycetota bacterium | reverse complement strand
GGCGCGGACGACGTCGCCACCGTGCGCCGCGCGCTGCTTCCCGGCCCGGCCGAGACGCTGCTGCCCGGGCAGGACGGCTCCGGCGAGATCCGCCGGAGCGTGCTGCCCGGCGGTATCCGCGTGGTCACCGAGCCGATGCCGTCGGTCCGCTCGGTGACCCTCGGCGTGTGGGTCGGCGTCGGCTCGCGCGACGAGGGCCCGCAGTCCGCCGGTGCCAGCCACTACCTGGAACACCTGCTGTTCAAGGGCACCGCGCGGCGTTCGGCGCTGGACATCTCGGCCTCGGTCGAGGCGGTCGGCGGGGAGATCAACGCCTTCACCACGAAGGAGTACACCTGCTACTACGTCCGCGTCCTCGACGCGGACCTGCCGCTCGCCGCCGACGTCATCACCGACGTCGTCGCGGCGGCGCTGATCCGCGCCGAGGACGTGGAGTCGGAGCGCGGCGTGATCCTCGAAGAGATCGCGATGACCGACGACGACCCGGGCGACATGGTGCACGACGAGTTCGCGCTCGCGCTGTTCGGCGACAGCCCGCTCGGCCGCCCGATCGCCGGCACCGCGCAGTCCGTCAAGGCCCTGACGCGCGACCAGATCGCCGAGCACTACCGCCGGCACTACACCGGCCCCAACCTCGTCGTCGCGGCGGCGGGCAATCTCGAGCACGACCGCGTCGTCGAACTCGTCTACCAGGGCTTCCAGCGCGCCGCCTCGACCGCCGACTCGCACCTCCTGCTCGACAGCTCCCTCATTCCCTCGGGCCCCCGCAGCCTCGCCGCCGCCGCACCCTCCGGCACCGGCACGCGCCTGATCAACCGCAAGACCGAGCAGGCGCACCTGGTGCTCGGCATGCCGGGCGTACACCGCACCGACGACCGCCGCTGGGCCCTCGGCGTCCTCGCGGCGGTGCTCGGCGGCGGCATGTCGTCGCGCCTCTTCCAGGAGGTGCGCGAGAAGCGGGGCCTGGCGTACTCCGTATACAGCTACGCCTCGCAGTACGCGGACGCCGGCGCGTTCGGCGTGTACGCGGGCTGCCAGCCGAAGAAGCTGCGCGAGGTCCTCGACCTGTGCCGGGCCGAGATCGCGAACCTGGTCGCGACCGGCATCACCGCCGACGAACTGGCCCTCGGCATCGGCCAGCTGCGCGGCGGCATGGTCCTCGGCCTCGAGGACACCGGCTCGCGGATGAGCCGGATCGGCAAGGGCGAGCTGGTCTACGGCGAGCACCTCTCGGTTGACGCGGTCCTCGACCTGATCGCCGGAGTCACCCTCGACGACGTGCGCGCCGTCGCCGCCGACCTGCTCACCGCGGACCCCGCCGTAGCGGTCATCGGCCCCTACAAGGACCCGTCCGCCTTCACGTCCTGACACAGAGCGAGTCCAACAGAGATCGAGCCTCGTATGATCAACGTAGCCGTCTTCGGTGCGGCCGGCCGCATGGGTCAGCAGGTCTGCGACGCCGTGACCAAGGCCGACGGCATGCAGGTTGTCGCGCGCATCGACGTGGACGACGACCCGAAGGCCGCGATCGCCGCGGGCGCGACCGTCGCCGTGGACTTCACGCATCCCGGGGCGGTCCTCGACAACCTCGAGTTCTGCGTCAAGAACGGCATCCACGCCGTCGTCGGCACCAGCGGCTTCACCCCCGACCGCATCGCGCGGGTAAGGTCCTGGCTCGACGAGTCTCCCGTCGGCGTCGGTGTCGGCGTCCTGATCGCCCCGAACTTCTCCCTCGGCGCCGTGCTGATGATGAAGTTCGCCCAGCAAGCCGCGCCACTGTTCGAGTCGGTCGAGATCGTCGAACTGCACCACCCCGACAAGGCCGACGCCCCCAGCGGCACCGCCCAACGCACCGCCGAACTGATCGCGCAGGCGCGCTCGAAGGCCGGCAGCAAGCCCTTCCCCGACGCGACCGCCCACGACGCCGACCACCACCGCGGCGGCACGGTCCAGGGCGTGCCCGTCCACTCGGTGCGCCTACGCGGCCTGATCGCCCACCAGGAGGTCCTCCTCGGTACGCAGGGCGAGACGCTGACGATCCGCCACGACTCGCTCGACCGGGTCTCCTTCATGCCCGGCGTCCTGCTCGGTGTGCGCAAGGTCGCCGAACACCCCGGCCTGACCATCGGCCTCGAGCATTACCTGGACCAGTAGGCGGCCGGGCGACCTGCGCAAGAGGGCGCCCCACGGCAGGTTTTCGGCAGCCTCGGTCGTGAGTGGACCCGTGGGCCGACGAGCAGGCTCGGGGTCGGCGTAGACCTCAGCGGTTAACGCGTGCGTCTGTTCATGATCACTCATGTTGAACCTGATAGCTCCCGCTGCCCCGTAGTCGTGGCCACCCCCGGCGGGGCACCATCCCAGATTGGGATTGCCGGTGAGGAACAGGCCCTGGCACTTGTTGCACCAGCGCCAACCGTTCTGAACGGTCATCCTTCTCTTCTGAAAGCGGTGGCAACTCTGAAAGCTGTGGCAACGTGGCGGACCCGCGCCCGGCTCCCCTTATCAGTAGTCTGACCCACCTGCGGCCGTCCCGGGCCCGAACGGTGAAAATGAGCCCTCTGCGACACCAGCCCGCCGAGCGGCACCGAGGCCGATTTGGAGCAGGTGAAGTTGCACCCTGGTACGTATGCGACGGCGTAGGCGAGCACGCAGTCCAGTAGCGGAGCGGCCGAGCGCAAGCGAGGGTGCGGAGCGTTTGGGGTGGGTCGGGCGGGGAGCCGTAGGCGTTATGGGCCAGCCGCAGGCGTGGAGGTGGAGCGCAGCGGAGCCGGGCAGCGCAGCGTATAAGCACACAGCGCGCAGCGCGTGTGTGGGAGTGCGCTGGGGCTGGAGCTGCCCGGCGGCGGAGTGCGGCTCAGACTTCGATGACGACGGGCAGGATCATCGGGCGGCGGCGGAAGGTGTCGGAGACCCACTTGCCGACGGTGCGGCGTACCAGCTGCTGGAGCTGGTAGGCGTCGCCGACGCCGTCTGCGGCGGCTTGGGCCAGCGCCTCCTCGATGAGGGGGGTCACGGCCGCGAGTGCGCTGTCGTCGATGCCGGCGCCGCGCGACTGGACCTCGGGGCCGGCGGAGACCTTGCCGGTGTCCGCGTCTACTACCACGAAGACGGAGATGAAGCCCTCGTCGCCGAGGATGCGCCGGTCCTTGAGGCTCGCTTCGGTGATGTCGCCGACCGAGAGGCCGTCCACGTACACGTAGCCGCACGGGACCTTGCCGCTGATCCTGGCCGTGCCTTCCACCAGGTCTACCGTGACGCCGTCTTCCGCGATGACGACTCGGTCGGCGGGGACCCCGGTGAGCTGGGCCAGTTCGCCGTTGGCTCGCAGGTGGCGCCATTCGCCGTGGACCGGCATCACGTTGCGGGGCCTGGCCAGGTTGTAGAAGTAGAGCAGCTCGCCCGCCGACGCGTGGCCGGAGACGTGCACCTTCGCGTTGCCCTTGTGCACCACCTTCGCGCCCCAGCGGGTGAGGCCGTTGATCACCCGGTAGACCGCCGCCTCGTTGCCGGGGATCAGGGACGAGGCGAGGATCACCGTGTCGTCCTCGACGATGCGGATCTGGTGGTCGCGGTTGGCCATCCGGGAGAGCGCCGCCATCGGCTCGCCCTGGGAGCCGGTGCAGATCAGGACCACTTGCTCGGGGGCGTAGTCGTCGAGGGCACGTGCGTCTACCACTAGGCCGTCCGGCACCTTGAGGTAGCCCAGATCGCGCGCGACGCCCATGTTGCGGACCATCGAGCGGCCGATGAAGGCCACTTTGCGCCGGTGCTTGACCGCGATGTCGAGCACCTGCTGGATGCGGTGCACGTGGCTGGCGAACGAGGCCACGATGACCCGGCGGGTGGCCTGCGCGAAGGCTCGCTCGAGGGCCGGGGTGATTTCGCGCTCGCTGGGGACGAAGCCGGGGACCTCGGCGTTGGTCGAGTCCACCAGCAGCAGGTCGATGCCGCGCTCGCCGAGCTTGGCGATGCCGGTCAGGTCGGTCAGCCGGCCGTCCAGGGGCAGCTGGTCCATCTTGAAGTCGCCGGTGTGCAGGACCGTTCCGGCTTCGGTCTCGATGATGACGGCCAGCGCGTCGGGGATGGAGTGGTTGACGGCGAGGAACGAGCAGTTGAAGGGGCCGATGCGCTCGCTCTGCCCTTCCCTGACCTCGAGGGTGTAGGGACGGATGCGGTGTTCGGCGAGCTTGGCCTCGATCAGGGCGAGGGTGAGCTGCGAGCCGACCAGGGGGATGTCGGGGCGTTCCTTGAGCAGGTAGGGGACGGCGCCGATGTGGTCCTCGTGGCCGTGGGTGAGGATGACCGCGACGACGTCGTCGTAGCGGTCCCGGATCGAGGTGAAGTCCGGCAGGATCAGATCGACGCCCGGCTGTTCGGGCTCCGGGAACAGCACGCCGCAATCGACGATGAGCAGCTTGCCGGCGTACTCGAACACGGTCATGTTCCGGCCGATCTCGCCCAGCCCGCCGAGCGGGGTGACGCGCAGTGCGCCTTCCGGCAGCTGCGGCGGTTGCCCCAGTTCGGGATGCGGGTGGCTCATCAGGCGGCTCCAGTTCGCGTCGAGCGCGGGCGCGGTGGCGCTGCGGCCCCGCGCCGGCACGGTGTTTCCAGTGTTCCGGTGTTCCGGGTGTTCGATTGAGGGTGTTGCGTAGTCGCCGGAATCCGGCTAGATCTCGATGCCGCCCGCGGCCAGGTCACGGCGCAGGACGTCAAACTGTTGCGGCGTCAGGTCCACCAGCGGGAGCCGGAGCGGGCCCGCGGGAAGGCCGAGCCGCCGAAGTGCCGTCTTGGTGGTGATTACCCCCTGGGTGCGGAAAACACCCGTGTACACCGGCAAGAGCGAGCGATGGATGTCCCGGGCCTTGGCGACTTCGCCGGCCGCGTACGCGTCGAACATGGCCCGCAGATCGGGGGTGACCAGATGGCCCACCACGGACACCACGCCGACCGCGCCGACGGACAGCAGCGGGAGGTTGAGCATGTCCTCGCCGCAGTAGTACGCCAGATCGGTACGCGCCATCACCTGGCTGGACGCGCCCAGGTCCCCCTTGGCGTCCTTGACCGCCACGATGTTCTCGTGCTCGGCGAGCCGGATGAGGGTCTCGGTTTCGATCGGCGTGCCGGTGCGGCCGGGGATGTCGTACAGCATCACCGGTAGGCCGGTGGCGTCCGCGACGGTGACGAAGTGCTGGTAGACGCCCTCTTGCGGCGGCTTCGAGTAGTACGGCGTCACGGCGAGCAGGGCATGCGCCCCGGCCCGCTCGGCGGCGACCGCCTGCTCGACGGTGTGCCGGGTGTCGTTGGTGCCCACACCGGCGATGACGTGCGCGCGATCCCCGACGGCTTCCACTATCGCGCGCACCAGCGCGGCTTTCTCCTCGTCGCTGGTGGTCGGCGCCTCGCCGGTCGTGCCGTTGAGCACGAGGGCGTCGTTGCCGGCCTCGACGAGGTACGTGGCGAGCGCTTGCGCGCCAGCCAGGTCGAGTTCGCCGTCGGCGGTGAACGGAGTGACCATCGCGGTCACGATCCGGCCGAACGGCGTGTAGTGCGAGGAAGCGGGAGCAGCCATGGGATAAAGCTACCGGGCCGCGACCAGGCTCGTCAGGTCCACGGGCCCAAGCTGTGGATAACTGCACGCCGGTCGGGCCCGACCTGGTGCGCCCGAACGTTGCAGAGGGCGGGGAGGCGGGAATGGAAGGACCCCGTCGCCTCCTGCTCGGGGGTCCAGGAGGTGACGGGATCCACCATGACTATCGACCAGAGCCGAGGGGAGATACGGGCGAACGGGGCATGTTCATCCGATTGGGTGTTATGACGATAGGTGAGGGCGGGGAGGACGCAGGGGAGCGTGCGGATGGGGTGGATCAAGGGGCTACGCGGCCGTTGCGGTTGAAGGCGGCGTGGGTCAGCGGCATCGCGGAGGCGAACGCGGCTTCCATCTTCTCCGCCACCATCTCGATCTCCCGCTGCGGGAACGACGGGTACGCGGAGTCCTCGCGCTTGGTGCGCAGCGACAGGAAGTGCATCAGCGCGCGGGCGTTGCACGTCGCGTACATCGACGAGTAGATCGACACCGGCAGCACGCCGCGGGCGACCTCGCGGGCGATCCCCGCTTCGAGCATTTCCAGGTACGCGCCGTAGGCGGCGGTGCATACGTCGCGTGTCGCCTCTTCGACGAGCTTGTGCTGCTCGGCCGTGCCGTCCACGAAGACGTACCGTCCGGGCTTGCCCTGCTGCACCAGCTTGCGCTCCGGGTCGGGGATGTAGAACACCGGCTCCAGGCGGCGGTACCTTCCGCTCTCCTCGTTGTAGCTGAACGTCCGGTGGCGCATGAACTCGCGGAACACGAAGATCGGCGCGGAGACGAAGAAGGTGAAGGAGTTGTGCTCGAAGGGGCTGCCGTGCCGGTCGCGCATCAGGAAGTTGATCAGGCCGGCGGAGCGTTCGGCGTCCGCGCCGACCTGCTCAAGAGACTGCTCACCCGCGGTGGACACCCGGGCGGCGAACAGGACGTCGGCGTCGGCGGCTGAGCACTTGACCACCTCGACGGTCACGTCGGAGCGGAAGCGCACCTCCGCCATCGTGGCGGGGCCGTTCTGAGGCTCGGTTGCTGCCTGAGAGTCTGTCACGGCGCTGCTCCTCGGGTCCTGAACTGTGCGGCAAGGAACAGGCTAGCCGGGCAGGCTGACAGGACTTGGCAGGCGGTGGTGAGGTGCGGACGGCGAGGTGGCCGGGCTCACTGCGTGGGCAGGCTGGTGAGCTTCGCGGCGTCCATCATGCCGCTGATCGTGCCGGCGCCGTTCATGAGGCGCAGCACGATGTCCAGCTTGGCCGGTAGCACCACCGACGGGTACGAGCCCAGCTGCATCGTCGAGACCACCCGTGGGTCAACCGTGCCCGCGTTACGCAGCGCGGTCTCCACGATGACGCGCTGGCTGCTGAACGCCTGGAGTTTCGCCATCACCGCGTTGAAGATCGCCGTGGTCCTCGGGTACCTCGTGACGAAGTCCTTTGTCGCGAAGTAGCCGTCCACGGGCACCGCGGACGCGTTACCGGTCGTCAGGTCCTGGGTCATCTGGAGACCGGCGGTGATCTGACCGGCCGTCACGAACGGCTCCTGCATCGCGGCGGCGGTGTACTTGCCGGAGGCGACGCCCGCGATCGTCTGGCCCGGGTTGCCGTCTTCACGGATCGCGTCGCAGGACGTGGGCAGCGGCGAGCCCAGCGAGCTGAACCAGGAGGCCAGTGCGAGGTACTCGATGCCCTTCTTGCTCGGCACCGCGATCGTGACCGATCCGTTGCAGTCGAACGGGTGATGCGTGTCGTTGCTCGGGCCCCACGACGGCAGGGTGTAGCCGGACTTGGTCATCAGGCCGATGGTGCCCGTGCCGGCGTCGTAGCCCTCGCTGACCACGCGGATGCCGTCGTTGACGGCGAGCTGCGAGCTCGAGTTGAGGAACTGGGCGTACTCGCCGTACGCGATGTCGATCTTGCCGGAGGCCAGCGCCGTCAGCTCGTCGGACTGGTTGGTGAACTTCTGCACCGTGATGGTCAGGCCCGCGTCCATGAAGCTGTGCTGGTTGGGCGAGGTGCCGATCTCGAAGGGCACCGCGCCGATCGAGTCGATCAGGCCGACGCGCAGGTTCGGCTGGTCGGGGCTGCCGAGCCCGCTTGAGCCGCCGCCGCAGGCGGTCGCCGTGGCGGCCAGGACCGCGACGGCCAGGCCGAGCGCGGTGCCGGAACGGGCACGCGACCGGCGGGCGGGCTGGCTCGGCTGGTACATGGCTACCTCTCGGGGCGTTCAGTCAGGCGCAGGCTGCGCCATGTTAATCCACCGGATAGCCGCTCTGAATACCAGGACGGGGAAATCCGCGGGATCAGGGCCGGCGGGGTGCGCGGTGCGAGTGAGGACGCGGACATTGCGATTTCGCGGTTCACCGGTCGGCCTCGCTTTCACCGGTCGGCTACGCTTCGCGATCACTCGACCACGGACGGTGGAAGATCGCATCACCGCTGCTCAGTCCGGGTAAGAACGGTGCGGTCGGCAGTTTGACAGTGTGTCGGCCGGATACGCCAGTGCGTCGGCCGGAAATCTGCGGAATCCCGTCCGTTTCATTCTGTTATGTCCTCGATGTCGCGGGCATCGGCATGATTTCTCGCACCCCCGTCTTGGCCTCGGCGGCGCAGCTGTGCTGGAATGCGTTTCCTGAAAGAACCGGCCGGGCGCGCCCGCCGCGGTCGAGTCACGCCGACCCGCAGTGCGTGCCCGCCGAAGGCGCCGGGCTCGCCGAACGCCGGTGACAGCCCGGGTGCTACAACTGACGAGACGCGCGCAGTATTGGTGCGGTCACGAACTTGGTGAGGGCAAGTGCAGACACGTCCCGTGACCCCGCGCCGCGAGCCTGCCCAGCAGGGGCCGCGCGCGAGCCGGCCGGGCGCGCCGGAGCGCCGCCGTCCGACGCAGGCCGCCGATCCCGCCTCAAGCAGGTCCACGGACCGGCCGGGCATGTTCTCGCTGCGCAGCTGGCGTGTGCGCAACCGGCTCACGCTGCTGGTCCTGCTGCCGCTGCTGGCAGCGATCGGACTCGGTGTCGCGCGTATCAATTCGCTGTATGACGACCGCACGCACTACCGCAACGCCCACTTCCAGGCCGAGCAGACCAACGGTGTGGAGCAGGTGCTGCTCGGCCTCCAGCAGGAGCGGCTGGCCGCGTCGGTCTGCCTCTCGCTCTTCCAGCCCTGCACCAAGGCCGCCGCCGACGCGCGCGCCGCGCAGATCGGCAGCCTGCCGAGCGTCCAGGACGTCAAGGCCACCCTCGAGTCCTACGCCAACGCCTACGCCGACGCGCAGCAGGCGCTCACCAGCGCCCTGACCCAGGTCAGCAGCGTGGCCAACCAGGTCGTCGTCGGCGGCACGGACACCGCCGGCGACCTGCGCTCCACCACCACCGAGGCGTTCGGCCGAGTCACCGACCTCGGCTATCTGCGCAAGGCCGCCACCGGCAGCCAGGTGCAGTCCAGCCTGATCTTCCGCGCGTACACCGGCATCATCAACGACGTCGTCGCGGTCATCGGCCAGACCTCGGCCGGCACCTCGGACCCGCTGGTCAACCAGGACAACGCCGCGCTGGGCGCGATCGACGACGTGATCGAGTCGCAGGCCATCTCGCAGGTGTACACGCAGGAGGTCATCGCCAACGGCCAGCTCGGCGGCGACGGGCGCAACCCGAACCCGGTCGAGGCGCGGATCCAGGCGAACGACCTCAACCAGGCCATCGCCACGCAGACCTCCGCGCTGCGCGACTTCATGGCCAGCTCCGCGCCCTCGCTGGTGCAGTCGTACCAGGCCGCGGTCTCGGGCCCGGACATCACCGCCTCGCAGGCCGCGGTCAACCGCTCGCTGGCGATCCTCCAGGGCAACGCGAGCTGGTCGAGCAGCAGCACGCAGCTCGGCCAGGCCGTGGTGGACGAGGCGCTGCCCGCCACCATCGGCGACCTGCGCACCGTGCAGGCCACCACGATCCAGCAGCTGATCACCGACTCGCAGACCCTGCTCAACAACGCGCAGTCCAGCCTCTACCGCAACGGCGCGGTCATCCTGCTCGCCCTGCTCGTCTCGCTGCTCGGCGTCGCGCTGGTCGCCCGCTCGCTGGTCGGCCCGCTGCAAACGCTGCGCAGCGGCGCCCTGGACATCGCCGTCAACCGGCTGCCCGAGGTGGTCCGCCGGCTGCGCGACGCGGACTCCTTCGACGCCGAGGCCTCGGTCGAACCGATCCATATCAATTCGAACGACGAGATCGGGCAGGTGGCCCGGGCGTTCGACGAGGTCCACATGCAGGCCGTACGCCTCGCGGCCGAACAGGCCCTGCTGCGTGCGAACGTCAACTCGATGTTCGTCAACCTCTCCCGGCGCTCGCAGTCGCTGGTCCAGCGCCAGCTGCGGCTGATCGACGAGCTGGAGAACAGCGAGCAGGACCCGGACCAGCTGGCGAACCTGTTCAAGCTGGACCACCTGGCCACCCGTATGCGCCGCAACGGGGAGAACCTGCTGGTCCTCGCGGGCGAGGAGCCGGGCCGCAAGTGGAGTCAGGCGGTACGCCTGCTCGACGTGATGCGCGCCGGCGCCTCCGAGGTGGAGCAGTACGAGCGGGTCGCGCTGCGCGACCTGCCCGACGTCAACGTCCTCGGCCGCGTCGTCAACGACCTCGTGCACCTGGTCGCCGAGCTGCTGGAGAACGCCACCTCGTTCTCCGCGCCGGAGACCAAGGTGTCGGTCACCGCGAACATGCTCAACACCGGCGGCGTCATGCTCGAGATCGAGGACGCCGGCATCGGGATGACCCCGGAGGAGCTCGACGACGCCAACGAGCGGCTGGCCAACCCGCCGGTCATCGACGTCGCGATCTCCCGCCGCATGGGCCTGTACGTGGTCGGCCGGCTGGCCACCCGGCACGGCATCCAGGTGCGCCTGCGCCGCTCGGCCGGCGGCGGGATCACCGCGCTGGTGCTCGTGCCCAGCAGCCTGCTGGCCGGGGCCGAGGGCGAGCAGCAGGCGCCGACGCCGGAGCTGTCCGCGACCGGCGCCCGCT
>JBKOWZ010000158.1:0-20001 GCA_046724665.1 Actinomycetota bacterium | reverse complement strand
GGCTCCCGGCAGCGGACGCAGGCGAGCGCGGGCAGGTACCCGGTACGCGGCACCTGCACGAGCACCGGGCCGCGTTGCAGGCCGTCGCGGGCCACCCGCCAGGCGAGCGCGGGGATGCGCGCGAGGGCCGCGCCGGCGTCGCGCGCGGTGTCCCGGTCGGGGTCCACGGTGCGGATCATCGGGGCATGCTCGCGCACGACGGCGCGCGGCGCGGCGACCGGCCTGGCCCAGCGGCGGGCGACCAGCTGCGCCGCCTCGGCGGTCACCGTGTAGCCGCCGATCAGTGCCGCCGCTCCGGCTTGGTGCGCGCGGATCGTCAGCACCTCGCGCACGTGCGGGTACGGTGCGGCGCGGTCGGCCAGTGCGGAATCGCCGTCGTCCCAGAGCGCGACCAGCCCGAGGTCCGGCAGCGGAGTGAAGACGGCGGCGCGGGTACCCACGACGCAGCGCACGTCGCCGCGCTTGGCCGCGAGCCAGCGGCTGTAGCGTTCGCCCGCGCCGAGGTCGGCGGTCAGCGCGACGTGCCGGCCGGGGCCGAGCAGTTCGGTCAGCACCGTGTCCACGCGCTCGACGTCGTGGCCGTCCGGCACGACGACCAGCGCGCTGCGGCCGCCGTGCAGGGTGGCGTGCACGGCGGTGGCCAGTGCCCGAGCCCAGTCGGGAGCGGAGAGGTCATGACCCGCCGGTCCGCCGCCCGGCAGCGCGGCCCACACCGCGCGGGGGTTGCGGCCGTCGGCCAAGGCGCCGAGCAGTTCCGGGCCGTGCGTGTAGTACTTCCAGGGCTGCGGGTCGTAAGCGGCGAGCGGCGCGTCGATCGGCGTGCGGCGCGGCGCCTTCTCGGCGCGGGCATGCCGCGGCGGGACCGCCAGGCGCAGCACGTCGGCGACGGTACCCGCGTAGGCGTCGGCCACCGCGCGGGCCAGGCGGCCGATCTCCGGCGTCAGCACCGGTTCCGGGGAGACGACGCTGTGCAGCGGGGCCAGCCGCCCGACGAAGTCGGTCTTCTCGACGCGCTCCCATAGGTAGCCGTCAACGAGCTGCCCGGCGAACCGGATGCGCACCCGCACGCCGGGCTGTGCGTCCTGGGCGAGCTTCGCCGGGACGGCGTAATCCCACAATCGGTCCAGGTGCGCGGGCTCGACGTCCACGATGACCCGCGCGACCGGCTCGTGTGCGGCAGGCTGCGAGGCCGCGGCACCCGCGGTCGCCGCCCGCGCCCTGCCTCGTGCGGCCTCGGCGCGGACGAGCGCCATCTGCTCGCCCGCGTGGTCCATCCGTCATTTGTACCGGACCGGGCCGACAAGCGAAGGCCGCCTGACGCACATGACGTGGCGTCAGATTTGACGCCACGTCATGTATGCCGCAAATGCAGTTGATTAAAGAGGGAGTCGCTGCGGTACGGCGATCAGCCGACGGCGGCCTTGAGCGCCTCGACCCGGTCGGCCTGCTCCCAGGTGAAGTCGGGCAGCTCGCGGCCGAAGTGTCCGTAGGCCGCGGTCTGGCCGTAGATCGGACGCTTGAGGTCCAGGTCGCGGATGATCGCGGCCGGGCGCAGGTCGAAGACCTCGCCGACGGCCTGCTGGATGCGCTCGACGGGGACGGTCTCGGTGCCGAAGGTCTCCACGAACAGGCCCACCGGCGCCGCCTTGCCGATCGCGTAGGCCACCTGCACCTCGGCCCGCGCCGCGAGGCCCGCCGCGACGATGTTCTTCGCCACCCAGCGCATCGCGTACGCCGCCGAGCGGTCCACCTTCGACGGGTCCTTGCCGGAGAACGCGCCGCCGCCGTGCCGCGCCATGCCGCCGTAGGTGTCCACGATGATCTTGCGGCCGGTCAGCCCGGCGTCGCCCATCGGGCCGCCGATCTCGAACCGGCCGGTCGGGTTCACCAGCAGCCGGTAGCCCTCGGTGTCGATCTCGAGGCCGCCCGCCTGAAGCTCGGCCAGCACCTGATCGACCACGTACTCCTTGACGTCCGGGGTCAGCAGCGTGGCCAGGTCGATGTCCGAGGCGTGCTGCGAGGAGACCACGACCGTGTCCAGGCGCACCGGCTTGTCGCCGTCGTACTCGATGGTGACCTGGGTCTTGCCGTCCGGGCGCAGGTACGCCACGGTGCCGTCCTTGCGCACCTGCGCGAGGCGCTGGGCCAGCCGGTGCGCCAGCGCGATCGGCAGCGGCATCAGCTCGGGGGTGTCCGAGCAGGCGTAGCCGAACATCAGGCCCTGGTCGCCGGCGCCCTGGAGGTCGAGCTCGTCGCCGGACACGCCATCGACCCGCGACTCGTACGCCGAGTCCACGCCCTGCGCGATGTCCGGGGACTGCGAGCCGATCGAGACCGACACGCCGCAGGACGCCCCGTCGAAGCCCTTCTTCGAGGAGTCGTAGCCGATGTTGAGGATGGTCTCGCGCACGATGGTCGGGATGTCCGCCCAGCCGGTCGTGGTGACCTCGCCGGCGATGTGCACCTGGCCGGTGGTGATCAGCGTCTCGACCGCCACGCGGGAGGCGGCGTCCTCCTTGAGCAGGGCGTCGAGGATCGCGTCGGAGATCTGGTCGGCGATCTTGTCGGGATGCCCCTCGGTCACCGATTCGGAGGTGAACAAGCGGCGGTCGGTGTCCGGACGGACCACGGGACGGCTCCTTCTCGCAGCGGCTGCTGGCTGTCGTCGGGGCCGCGCAGCGCGACCCAAATCCATACACAGGCGACCCGCGCATGTGCACGGGTCAGTCTATCCACGGGCACCAAACCGTAAGGCACCCCGCAGAGAGGGGAAAGAGTAGCGAGCTGAAGCTTCGTGTGGCGGATGTCCCTTTGGCGCTAGCGCCGGCGCAACTCCACGACGCGGTCCCACACCGCGTCGGCCAGCGCGCGCTTCGAGCCGAGCGGCACCGTGCCCTCCACGCCGTCCGCCCCGATGATCACGCCCTGGGTCACCTGCTGCCCGAAGACCTTGTCCGCGCCGACCTCGTTGACGACCAGCAGGTCCACGCCGTACGCGGCGAGCTTGCGGCGGCCGAGTTCCAGGAACGAGTGCAGCTCGTCGCCGGTCTCGGCGGCGAAGCCGACCACGGTCTGCCCCTCGGCGAGCCGGTCGCGGCCGAGCTCGCGCAGCACATGAGGGTTCTGCACCAGCTCGAGCAGCGGGGCGGAGTGGTCGTCCGCCTTCTTGATCTTCGTCTCGGCGTACCGCGCGGGCCGGAAGTCCGCCACCGCCGCGTTCGCGACCACGACCTGCGCCTCGGCCGCCGCCGCGCGCATCGCGTCGCGCAGTTCCAGCGCGGTGCCGACCCTGACCACCTTGGCCCCGGCCGGATCCGGCAGCGTGACGTTCGCGGCGACCACGGTGACCTCGGCGCCGCGGGCGACCGCGGCCGAGGCCAGCGCGTAGCCCTGCAATCCGGAGGAGCGGTTGCCCAGGTAGCGCACCGGGTCGAGCGGCTCGCGGGTGCCGCCGGCCGAGATCACCACGCGCAGCCCCGCCAGGTCCTCGGGCAGCGGCCCGCCGCGGCGCAGCACGGCGATCGCGAACTCGGCGAGCTCGGCGGGCTCGGGCAGCCGCCCCGCGCCGGAGTCGGCCCCGGTGAGCCGGCCCACCGCCGGGTCGAGCACGATCGCGCCGCGCCGCCGCAGGGTGGCGACGTTCTCGCGGGTGGCGGGGTGCTCCCACATTTCGGTGTGCATCGCCGGACAGAAGACCACCGGGCATCGGGCGGTGAGCAGCATGTTGGTCAGCAGGTCGTCGGCCAGTCCCTGCGCCGCGCGGGCCAGCAGGTCGGCGGTGGCCGGGGCGACCAGCACCAGATCGGCGCTCTGGCCGAGCCGCACGTGCGGCACCTCGTGCACCGAGTCCCAGACCTCGGTGGAGACCGGGTGCCCGGACAGCGCCTCCCAGGTGGGCGCACCGACGAAGCGCAGCGCGGAGGCGGTCGGCACGACGTGTACGTCGTGCCCTGACTCGGTCAGCCGACGCAGTACCTCGCACACCTTGTAGGCGGCGATTCCGCCACCGACGCCGAGGACGACGCGGGGCCGGTGCGGCGGGTCAGACTCCACGTCCCGATCGCTCCCTCGCCCGCCGGCCGCCGGATCAGGCCTGCTCGATCGGCTCCGCGGTCAGCAGCCCGGCGTTGATCTCGCGCAGGGCGATCGACAGCGGCTTCTCGTGCACGTGCGTATCGACCAGCGGGCCGACGTACTCGAGCAGCCCCTCGCCGAGCTGCGAGTAGTAGGCGTTGATCTGCCGGGCCCGCTTTGCCGCGTAGATCACCAGGCTGTACTTGGAGTCGGTCGCCTCGAGCAGCTCGTCGATCGGCGGGTTGATGATGCCCTCGGGCTCGGTGACGGACACGAAGGAGACCTTCCGATCGGAGAAAACACGGTTCCGCGAAACAAACTCGGCCTGTCGGCTCAGGACAGACCCATCAAGCTTAACAGTTCGCGGGCCACATCCTGGACGGACGTGTTGACAAGGGTGACATCGAACTCGGGCTCGGCGGCCAGTTCCACCCGCGCGGCGGCGAGGCGCTGTTCGATCACCTCGGGTGGCTCGGTGCCCCGGCCGGTCAGCCGCCGCACCAGCTCGTCCCAGCTCGGCGGGGCGAGGAAGACCTGGAGCGCCTCCGGCATCGCGGCGCGCACCTGGCGGGCGCCCTGGAGGTCGATCTCCAGCAGCGTCGGCACGCCCGCGACGAGCCGGTCGAGGACCGGCTGGCGCGGCGTGCCGTAGCGGTGGCCGGCGAACTGCGCCCATTCGAGCAGCTCGTTGTTGGCCACCAGCTTGTCGAAGCCCACGGCGTCGGTGAAGAAGTAGTGCACCCCGTGGATCTCACCGGGCCGGGGGTGGCGCGTGGTGACCGAGACCGAGTGCCAGACCTCCGGATGCGCCGAGCGCAGGTGTGCGACGACGGTGCTCTTGCCCACCCCGGACGGCCCGGACAGGACGGTCAGCCGACGCGGCGGTGCGACCGCGGCGCGGCCGCGTTCCTCGGACTGCCGTCCGGCGACCTTGGCCGCCGCCGGACCGGCCGTCCCCGTGGTCACCGGGGCGGTACCGGTGGGGGTCGGCGTCAGCGGGTCACCTGGACCGGTGTGCGTGGGGCTCACGCGCACCGAGGTTACCCCACGGCGCCGTGCGGGAGAGCAACCCCCGCGCCGAGAAGGAGCCTGAGCCGTGCCCGAGCCCTCTCGGCGCGGACGAGCCAGTGGTACGGCCCGACCGCCGCGCGTCGTGCGCGGCGCCCGGGACCGGACTACTTGGCGCCGCCGAACTCGCGCTCGAGGGCCGCGATCTGGTTGGCGCCGAGACCGCGGACCCGGCGGGTCTCGGAGATCGAGAGCCGCTCCATGATCTGCTTGGCCCGCACCTTGCCCACGCCGGGCAGGGACTCGAGCAGCGCCGAGACCTTCATCTTGCCGATTACGTCGTTCTTCTGGCCCTCGCGGACGACCTCGGAGAGTGAAGCCCCCGAGTGCTTGAGCCGGTTCTTGACCTCGGCACGCTCACGCCGGGCCGCGGCCGCCTTCTCTAGTGCTGCCGCGCGCTGTTCGGGAGTGAGGGGCGGAAGAGCCACGCCAATTCACCTCATGACGTCGATGCGGATCGGTGGGGTGAGCCGCCCGCCGTTCGCACGGCCGGTCGGCTCTGTTGTCCGTTGCCGGAACCTAGTCGCTTACAGCGTCAGTGGCAAGGTGACACCCCCGCTGGTCTGCGATAAAACCGGAGCGTACCGGAGTTCGCCGCGGCGCGTGCGCGGGATCCGGCGATTCGCCGCCGCGGGCTACCCGCCGCGGCGGGCGGTCAGCGGCCCGCGGCGTAGCCCTGCATACCCCGCGGATTGGCGGCCGCGCGCAGGACACCGGTATCAGGATCGCGTGATACAGCGGAGAGTCTACCTAGAGACCAGGGGCCTGACATAATCATATCGTGACCGAGTTCTCGCAGCTCAGAGACGACAGCGGGCGAAAATCTATCCTCGATCACCAAGCCAAGAGGATCACGCTGGCGCGGTGCGAAGGATGAGAGTACTGCGTTGCTGTGCCAGGCCGGCGCGTCGATCGCGCGCTGGAGGTCGAAGCCGTCGGCGGACCAGCCGAGAAGCAGCAGCAACTGCCATTGGTCCTGCTGGTCGCCGCCCGGCGTGCCGAAGGCGAGCACCGGTCGGCCGTCGCGGGTCGCCATCGACGGGCTCAGCGTTGTCCGCGGCCGGGCGCCGGGGGTGAGCGAGGCGGGCAGGCCGGGCTCCAACCAGCACATCTGTGCCCGAGTGCCCAGGCAAAACCCCAGGTCAGGGATGGTTGGCGAGGACTGGAGCCAGCCCCCGGAGGGCGTCGCGGAGATCATGTTGCCCCAGCGATCGACCACGTCGATATGACATGTATCACCTCGGGTCGTGCCGTCGGCCGCCACCAGGGTCTCGCCGATCCGGCCGCGCTCGACTGCCGACATCGCGTCGGAAGATTCCCCTGTTCGGGCCACTGATCGCGGGGAGCGCAGGTACTGCGGCAGCCGCGGCGGGCGGCCGTCCGGCGCTCCGGGACGCAGGTCCCCGCTGGCGTGCTCGCCGACGAGCGCCGCCCGATCGCGCAGATACTCCCGCGCCAGCAGCCGGCTGACCGCGACGTCCGGCCGGTCGCCGTACCAGGCCTCGCGGTCGGCGAACGCAAGTTTCGCGACCTCGGTCACCCGGTGCACCCGCGCGGCCGAGCCGGGCGGCGGCAGCTCGCCGAGCGCGTCGAGCATGCCGAGCTGCTGGAGCAGCGCCGGACCCTGGGTCCACGGCCCGGCCTTGTGCACGGTCAGGCCGCGCCAGGGCAGGCTGACGGTCGGCTCGTAGCCGGGGCGCCAGCCGTCCATGTCCGCGGCCGTCAGCAGGCCGCGGTGCGCGTGCCCGGTCTCGTCCCGCACCGGCTCGCGGCAGAATCCCTCGACGGCCTCGGCGACGAAGCCGCCGTACCAGGCGCGCAGCGCCGCGTCGAACTGCGCCTCGCGCTCGGCGCCGGCTGCCTCGGCCTCGGCGAGCAGGCGGCCGTACGTCTCGGCGAGCACGGGCACCCGGAACAGCGCCCCGGGCACCGGCACCCGGCCGCCGGGGAGCCACTGCGCCGCCGAGGTTGGCCAGTGCGCGCGAAAGTAGTCCGCGACGTTGCTGATCGTGTTGACGACGCCGGGGGCGAGCGGATGGCCCTTCGCGGCATAGCCGAGGGCGTACTCGAGTACGTCGCGCAGGCGTAGCGTGCCGTGGTCGCGCAGCAGGGTCAGCCAGGCGCCGACGGCTCCGGGCACCGTGGCCGCGAGCAGGCCGGTGCCGGGGACCAGGTCGAGGCCTAGGGCGGTGAAGTGTTCGATGGTCGCGGCGGCGGGCACCGTGCCCTGTCCGGCGAGCACGCGGGGTATCGGGTCGGCGGCCGTGGCGAGGATCATCGGGACCTCGCCACCAGGCCCGTTCAGGTGAGGTTCGACGACGTGCAGAACGAAGGCGGCGGTCGCGGCGGCGTCGAAGGCGTTGCCCCCGCGTTCGAGTACGGACATCCCGGCCGCGGTCGCCAGGTAGTGCGTCGAGGCGATCATGCCGAAGGTTCCGCGGAGCTCGGGGCGTGTGGTGAAGGGCGGCTCGTCGGTCATGATCGCACCCTAGTGCCACCCCCTACCTGCGTCACTCGTCGAGCAGGTGCACCGCCTTGGCGAGGGTGGACCACAGCGCCAGGCAGACGAAGGCGCCGGAGATCACGAGCATCGCGGTCGGCACGCCGAAGTTGTCGGCCAGCACGCCCGCGGTCACCGGGGCGGTCCACAGCAGCCCGGAGGTGCCGAAGCTGAGCGCCGAGGAGACCCGGCCCATCAGCGCGTCGGGGACGATCCGCAGCTGGTAGCTCTCCAGCAGCACGGTCAGCGGCACGACGAGCAGGACCAGGAACGCGGCGATCGCGCCGATCTGCCAGGGCCGCGGCGCGGCGGCGATGGCGACGGTGGCCGGGACGATGGTCCAGGAGGCGGTGAGCACCAGGGTGCGCGAGCGCACCCGCTTGAGCAGCAGCGGGGCGATCAGCGCGCCGCCGAGGCCGCCGACGGCCGCCAGCGCGGTGACGACGCCGACCGTGGTCGGGCCGCCGCCGCGCTCCTTGATCAGCGCGATCACCAGCAGCACGACGCCGCCGAGCAGCGCGCTGGTGAGCGCGGACCACACGATGATGAAGCGCAGGTAGACGCTGGTGCGGACGTACGCGAAGCCCTCGCGCATGCTGGCCACGGTCGAGGTGCGATCGGCCCGCTCCGCGGCGTCGGGGCCCAGCGGCTGCCGGATCATCCCCACGCCGAGGGCGCTGACCAGGAAGGAGACCGCGTCGCCGAGGAACGGGATCCACTTGGCGATGGTGAACAGCGCGCCGCCGAGCGGCGGCCCGGCCAGCCGGGAGATCATCTCCCGGCCCTGCTTGGACGCGGACAGCGCCGGGAACTGCTCGGCGGGCACGATCCGCTTGAGCACCGGGGTCATCGACGCGCCGCCGATGCCGTTGCACATGCCCTGCACAAGCGCGACCGCGCCGATGTGCACGACGTTCACATAGTTCTCGGCGACCGCGACCACGACCGTGGTGACGGCGGCGGCCTGGACGAAGTCGGCCCCGACGGCGAGCCTGCGGCGCGAGTAGCGGTCGGCCAGGGCGCCGCCGAGCAGCGTCGTGGACAGGCCGCCGATGTTCAGGCAGGCGCCGACGATGCCGGCGCGCGCGACCGAGCCGGTGGCGTAGAGCATCAGCAGCGGGTAGGCGAGCTGCGACATCGCCGAGCCGAGCGAGGAGACCAGCGAGCTGATCCACCAGCCGGTGTAGTCCCGGTTGCGCCACAGCGGCAGGACACCGCGCATCTGCCCGGTGATGCCGCCGACGATCTCCTCGGCGGCCTCGGCCACCGGGTTGCCCGGCTCAGGGTCCTCGACCGCGGCCTGCGCATTCTCGACGTCGCGTCCGTTCAACGCGCCAGGCGCTCCGAGTAGTGCCGCATACCCGAAGTTTAAGAGGCGCCGGCGTTCGGCGTCCCGTCGCGCACGAGAGCATCAGCAGCGCTCAGCAGTCGGCCTTAGTAACCGAGCGCGGCCCGGCACTCGTCGATCGAGCGCGCGGCGGCCTCACGCAGCGCGGTGACGTCGGGACCTTGCCGCAGCAGCTCCCGCGCCGTCGCGGGCACGACGTTGCGCGCGGCGGCGCCGAAGACGGTGCGTAGGTCGTCCGGGGTAGCGCCCTGAGCGCCGAGGCCGGGGGCGAGCAGCGGGCCGTTGAGAGTAGCGAGGTCGAAGGGAACGTCGGCCACGGTCGCCCCGATGACCGCGCCGATGGAGCCGAGCGGCTCAGCCGCCGCGTTGCGTCGCGCCGCCGCCGCGAGGATCGCCGCGCCGACGGTCACGCCGCCGGGCGTGAGCGCCCGCTGGACCGAGGCGCCCTCAGGGTTCGACGTGAAGGCGAGCACGAAGACGCCCGCGCCGTTCTTCTCGGCAGTCGCGTAGAGCGGCTCGAGCGAGTCGTAGCCGAGGTACGGCGAGGCGGTCACCGCGTCGGAGAACAGCGGCGAGGACGCGTCCAGGTAGGCCTGCGCGTACGCATCGACGGTCGAGCCGATGTCGCCGCGTTTGGCGTCGAGGACGACCAGGGCTCCGGCTGCGCGGGCGTCAGCGATCGTGCGCTCCAGCACGGCGATGCCGCGCGAGCCGAAACGCTCGAAGAAGGCCGACTGGGGCTTGAGCACGGCGACGCGGTCGGCCAGCGCCTCGACGACGGTCGCGGCGAACCGCTCAAGGCCGGCGACGTCGTCGCCGAGGCCCCAGGCCGCCAGCAGCGAACTGTGCGGGTCGATGCCCGCGCAGAGCGGGCCACGGGTGTCCAGCGCGGCGCGCAGCCGTGCCCCAAACGACGTCGCCGGCACTGCCGTCCCGGTCATTCCTGTCACGCCTGTCATCGGCTCGCCTTCTCCCTTCGCCCACGCTGGATGCCACGGTGAATGCGCCGAGCCCACAACGGCCCCAGGTAGATGAAGCCGGTGTACCCCTGCAACAGCGTCGCCCCGGCGTCGAGTCGCTCGACGGCATCCTCGGGGCTGGTGATTCCGCCGACGCCGATGATGGTCATTTCGTCGCCGACCCGGGCGCGCAGCCGCCGCAGCACGTCGAGCGCGCGTTCCCGCAGCACCGGCCCGGACAGCCCGCCCGCGCCGAGCGCGGCGACCTGCTCGGCCGCGGTGGTCAGGCCGTCGCGGCGGATGGTGGTGTTGGTCGCGACGATCCCGTCGAGGCCGATCTCGACGGCGAGGTCCGCGACCGCGTCGATGTCCTGGTCGGCGAGGTCGGGGGCGATCTTCACCAGCAGCGGCACGTGCCGCCCGGCCGCCTCGTCGGCCGCCGTGCGCACGGCGAGCAGCAGCGGCCGCAGGACGCGGACGGCCTGGAGGTCGCGCAGGCCAGGAGTGTTCGGCGAGGAGACGTTGACCACGAGGTAGTCGGCCAGCGGGGCGAGCAGCCGCGCCGAGGCCGTGTAGTCGTCGATCGCCTGGTCCTCGGGTACGACCTTGGTCTTGCCGAGATTCACCCCGACGATCACCGCCCCGCCGCCTACCCCTGCGCTGCGGCTCTCCCCACGCCGCTGACCGCCGCTGCGTGCCGCACCATGACCGTCACCTGACCACTGCCGCTGCCTTTCCCTCCAATGCCGCAGTCGCGCCGCTACCGCCTCCGCACCGTCGTTGTTGAACCCCATCCGGTTGATCAGCGCATGATCATCAGACAAGCGGAACAGGCGTGGCACCGCATTGCCCGGCTGCGGTCGCGCCGTGACCGTGCCTACCTCGACGAACGCGAAGCCGAGCGCCGCGAGGCCGTCGATGCCGACCGCGTTCTTGTCGAACCCGGCCGCCAGCCCGAACGGCCCGGGGAACTCCATCCCCAACGCGTTGACCCGCAGCGCCGGATCGCGCGGGCCGAGACAGGCCCGCAGCGCCCGCGCTACGCCGGGTACCGCCGCGACGGCCCGAATCGCTCCGAACCCGATCCGGTGCGCGCGTTCCGGGTCCATCCGGCGAAAGACCGCCGCGAACAGCAGCCGATAGAGCATCAGCGCATCAACCCGCCACGCCGGGCGGAGCCGCGTCCTGCGCAGCAGCCGAACCCTGTGGCGCACCCGGCGCGGCTTGTGCGGACGAGTCCACACCCAGCAGCGCGTCTGCCGCGTTCGACCGCGCGCGTGATGCGTTAAGCCGTTCCGCGTGTTCCTGAAGCGAGCCGACGCCGACATCGCCGCGCCGCAGCGCCGCAATGCCCTGTACCGCGGCAGCGAGACCCTGCACCGTCGTGATGCATGGCTTGCCCATCGCCACCGCGGCCGTACGGATCTCGTAGCCGTCAAGGCGCGGGCCGACGCCGTGCGGCGTGTTGATGATCAGATCAACGTCACCGGCCATGATCCGCTGCACGATGGTCGGCTCGCCGTGCGGTCCCTCACCCTGCGAGTGCTTGCGCACCACGGTCGCGTTCACGCCGTTGCGGCGCAGCACCTCCGCGGTGCCCTCGGTGGCCAGGATCTCGAAGCCGAGGTCCGCCAGCGCCTTCACCGGGAAGACCATCGCGCGCTTGTCCCGGTTGGCGACCGACACGAAGGCCCGGCCGCTGGTCGGGAACGGCCCGTAGGCCGCGGACTGCGACTTGGCGAACGCGGTGCCGAAGTCCGCGTCGATCCCCATGACCTCGCCGGTGGACTTCATCTCCGGGCCGAGCAGCACGTCCACGCCGCGGCCGTCGGGCATCCGGAACCTCGACCACGGCATGACCGCTTCCTTGACCGCGACCGGCGCGTCATACGGCAGCCGGCCGCCGTCGCCGCTCGCGGGCAGCAGCCCCTCGGTGCGCAGCTCGGCGATGCTCGCGCCGAGGCTGATCCGCGCCGCGGCCTTGGCCAGCGCGACCGCCGTCGCCTTTGAGACGAAGGGCACGGTCCTCGACGCGCGCGGGTTGGCCTCGAGCACGTACAGGACGTCCCCGGCGAGCGCGAACTGGATGTTGATCAGCCCCCGCACGCCCACGCCCCTGGCGATCGCCTCGGTCGAGGCGCGCAGCCGTTCGATGTCGTGCCCGCCGAGGGTGATCGGCGGCAGCGCGCAGGCCGAGTCGCCCGAGTGAATCCCGGCCTCCTCGATGTGCTCCATCACTCCGCCGAGGTACAGATCGGTGCCGTCGTAGAGCGCGTCCACGTCGATCTCGATCGCGTCGTCGAGGAAGCGGTCAACCAGCACCGGATGCTCGGAGATCAGCCCGGCGTGCCGTTCGAGGTACTCGGCCAGCGAGTGCTCGTCGTACACGATCTCCATCCCACGCCCGCCGAGCACGTACGACGGCCGCACCAGCACCGGGTAGCCGATCTCGTCCGCTATCGCCTTCGCCTCGGGGTAGGAGAACGCGGTGCCGTGCTTCGGCGCGGGCAGCCCGGCCTCGGCCAGCACCCGGCCGAAGGCGCCGCGCTCCTCGGCCAGGTGGATCGCCTCCGGGCTGGTGCCCGCCACCGGCACCCCGGCGTCCTTGAGCCGCTGCGCCAGGCCGAGCGGGGTCTGCCCGCCGAGCTGGACCAGCACGCCGGCCAGCGGCCCGGCCTGCCGCTCGGCGTGCACGACCTCGAGCACGTCCTCCAGCGTCAGCGGCTCGAAGTACAGCCGGTCCGAGGTGTCGTAGTCGGTGGACACCGTCTCCGGGTTGCAGTTGACCATCACGGTCTCGTAACCAGCCTCGCGCAACGCGAACGAGGCGTGCACGCAGGAGTAGTCGAACTCGACGCCCTGCCCGATCCGGTTCGGCCCCGACCCCAGGATGATGACCGCCGGCTTCTCCCGCGGCGCCACCTCGGTCTCCTCGTCGTACGAGGAGTAGTGGTACGGCGTGCTCGCCGCGAACTCGGCCGCACACGTATCGACGGTCTTGTACACCGGCCGCACACCCAGCGCATGGCGTACCGCACGCACCACCGGCTCGTCCAACGACCGGATCTGGCCGATCTGCGCGTCCGAGAAGCCGTAGCGCTTGGCCCGGCGCAGCAGCCCCGGCGTCAGTTCCGCGGCGCCGCCGATCTCCCGGGCCAGCTCCTCGATCAACGCGATCTGGTCGAGGAACCAGGGGTCGATCCGCGTCGCCTCGTGGAGCTCCTCGACGCTCGCGCCCGCGCGCAGCGCCGCCATCACCGTGTTGATCCGGCCGTCCGTCGGCACCGCGGCCGATTCGAGCAGCGGCGCCTTGTCCCCGACCTCGGCCCCGAAGTCGAACTGCGCGTCCTTCTTCTCCAGCGAGCGCAGCGCCTTCTGCAACGCCTCGGGGAAGTTGCGGCCGATCGCCATCGCCTCGCCGACCGACTTCATCGTGGTGGTCAGCCGCGCGTCCGCGTTCGGGAACTTCTCGAAGGCGAAGCGCGGCACCTTGACCACCACGTAGTCGAGCGTGGGCTCGAACGAGGCCGGGGTCTGCCGGGTGATGTCGTTCGGGATCTCGTCGAGGGTGTACCCGACGGCCAGCTTCGCCGCGATCTTCGCGATCGGGAAGCCGGTCGCCTTCGACGCCAGCGCGGACGAGCGCGAGACCCGCGGGTTCATCTCGATCACGATGATCCGGCCGTCGTCGGGGTTGACCGCGAACTGGATGTTGCAGCCCCCGGTATCGACCCCCACCGCCCGGATCACCGCGATGCCGATGTCACGCAGCCGCTGGTACTCGCGGTCGGTCAGCGTCATCGCCGGAGCCACCGTGATCGAGTCGCCGGTGTGCACACCCATCGGGTCGAAGTTCTCGATCGAGCAGACAACCACGACGTTGTCGTGGCGGTCCCGCATCAGCTCGAGTTCGTACTCCTTCCACCCCAGGATCGACTCCTCGAGCAGCACCTCGGTCGTCGGCGAGAGCTGCAAGCCGGTCCCGGCGATCCGCCGCAGTTCCTCCTCGTCGTGCGCGAATCCCGATCCGGCCCCGCCCATGGTGAACGAGGGCCGCACGACCACCGGGTAGCCGCCGAGCGCCTCGACCCCGGCCAGGCAGTCCTGCATCGAGTGGCAGATCACCGAGCGCGCTGACTCGGCGCCGATCGAGGCGACGATCTCCTTGAACCGCTCGCGGTCCTCGCCGGCCCGGATCGCCTCGATGTCGGCGCCGATCAGCTCGACGCCGTACTTGTCCAGCACCCCGGCCTCGGCCAGCGCGACGGCCGTGTTCAGCGCGGTCTGCCCGCCGAGGGTCGGCAGCAGCGCGTCCGGCCGTTCCTTGGCGATGATCTTCTCGACGTACTCCGGGGTGATCGGCTCCACGTACGTGGCGTCGGCGAACTCCGGGTCGGTCATGATCGTCGCCGGATTCGAGTTCACCAGCACGACCCGCAGGCCCTCGGCCCGCAGCACGCGGCAGGCCTGGGTCCCCGAGTAGTCGAACTCGCAGGCCTGGCCGATGACGATCGGCCCGGAGCCGATCACCAGGACCGAGCTGAGGTCTTCCCGCTTCGGCATCAGGCCCCGTCCTCCATGGTCTCGTCCCTGCCCGCCTGCATGAGATCCACGAACCGGTCGAACAGATACGCCGCGTCGTGCGGACCGGCCGCCGCCTCAGGGTGGTACTGCACGGAGAACGCCGGCGCGTCCAGACAGCGCAGCCCCTCGACGACGCCGTCGTTCAGGCACACATGGCTGACCTCGACGCGCCCGAACGGTGTATCAGACACCCGGTCGAGCGGCGCGTCCACGGCGAACCCGTGGTTGTGCGCGGTGACTTCGACCTTGCCGGTCTGCCGGTCCTGCACCGGCTGGTTGATGCCGCGATGCCCGTACTTGAGCTTGTACGTGCCGAAGCCGAGCGCGCGGCCGAGCATCTGGTTGCCGTAGCAGATGCCGAAGATCGGCACCCGCCGGCCCAGCAGCTGCCGAGTCAGCGCGACCTCGGCGTCCGCGGTCGCCGGATCACCCGGGCCGTTCGAGAAGAACACCCCGTCCGGCTCAACGGCCAGCACGTCGTCCAGCGTCGATCCCGCGGGCAGCACGTGCGTCTCGATGCCGCGCTCCGCCATCCGGTGCGGCGTCATCGACTTGATCCCGAGGTCGATCGCCGCGACGGTGAAGCGCCGCTCGCCGATCGCGGGCACGACGTACGGCTCACGCGTCGTCACGTCGCCCGACAGGTTGGCGCCCTCCATCCGCGGGCTCTCCAGCACCTGCGCCAGCAGCGCGGCGGTGTCCTTCCGCGCCGCATGCCCGGAGAAGATCCCGACGCGCATCGCACCGCGTTCGCGCAGATGCCGCGTCAGCGCACGGGTATCGACGCCGCTGATACCCACCACACCCTGTGCGACCAGCTCCTCGTCCAGCGATCGGGTGGCCCGCCAGTTCGACACCCGCCGCGCCGGATCGCGCACCACGTACCCGTTGACCCAGATCCGCCCCGACTCCGGATCCTCGTCGTTCACACCGGTGTTACCGATGTGCGGGGCGGTCATCACCACGACCTGCCCCCGGTACGACGGGTCGGTCAGCGTCTCCTGATAACCCGTCATCCCGGTCGCGAAGACGGCCTCGCCGAAGGTCTGGCCGACCGCGCCGTACGCCTCGCCGCAGAACGTGCGGCCGTCTTCCAGCACTAGGACGGCGTCGGCACCGGCCGACTGCGTGATAGACCCGCTCACTGCTCCACCACCTTTCCGTCCAATACCGTCGCCGTTCCGTGCAGCAGCGTCGCGATGACCGCGCCCGGCAGCTTCATCCCGGCGAAGGGCGTGTTGCGCGACCGCGACTGCGACGCCGCCGGCTCGATCACCCGCGAGGCCGCCGGATCCACCAGCACCAGGTTCGCCGGCGCGCCGGTCTCGAACAGCCGTCCGTGCTCGCTCAGCCCGCCGATCCCGGCCGGCCGCACGGACATCCGGTCCGCGACGCCGGCCCAGTCCAGCAGCCCCGTGTCCACCATTGTGGATTGCACCACTGACAAAGCCGTTTCCAGCCCGAGCATCCCCATCGCGGCGACCGCCCACTCGCAGTCCTTGGCCTCGACCGGGTGCGGCGCGTGGTCGGTCGCGACGGCGTCGATCGTGCCGTCCGCCAGCCCGGCGCGCACCGCCTCGACGTCGGCGGCCGACCGCAGCGGCGGATTGACCTTGTAGATCGGGTCGTAACCTCTGATCAGATCCTCGGTCAGCAGCAGGTGGTGCGGCGTCACCTCCGCCGTCACCGGATAACCGCGCGACTTCGCCCACCGCACGATCTCGACCGATCCGGCCGTGGACAGGTGGCACACGTGCAGCCGCGAGCCGGTATGCGCAGCCAGCAGCACGTCCCGCGCGATGATCGCCTCCTCGGCGACCGCAGGCCAGCCCTGCAACCCGAGCACGCCCGACAGCTCGCCCTCGTTCATCTGCGCGCCCTCGGTCAGCCGAGGTTCCTGCGCGTGCTGTGCGATAACACCGCCGAACGCCTTCACGTACTCCAGCGCCCTACGCATCAATGCGGCGTCTGAGACACAGTGCCCGTCGTCAGAGAACATCCGGACGCGCGCCGCCGAGTCGGCCATCGCGCCCAACTCGGCCAGCCGCTCGCCCTTCAGCCCAACCGTTACCGCACCGACAGGCCGCACGTCGCAATATGCGGCCTCACGCCCCAGCCGCCAGACCTGCTCAACGACGCCGGCCGTATCAGCCACCGGATCGGTGTTGGCCATCGCATACACGGCCGTGAACCCGCCGGCCGCCGCAGCCCGGGTGCCCGTGAGCACCGTCTCGGCGTCCTCACGCCCCGGCTCCCGCAGGTGCGTGTGCAGATCCACCAGGCCCGGCAGCGCGATGAGACCGGCCGCGTCGATCACCCGCGCACCCCGCGCAGCGCTCTGCGTCCACACGCCCGCACCGACATACAGGTCCCGGGGCTCGCCCCCGAGCACCTGCGCGCCCTTAATCACATAATCGGTGCCACTCACCGTGCCGAGCCCTCCTCGTCGTTCCCAATCGCGGACTCGGCGCCGCCGAGCAGCAGGTAGAGCACTGCCATCCGCACCGACACGCCGTTGGCGACCTGCTCGGTGATGGTGGACCGCACGGAGTCCGCGACCTCGGCGGAGATCTCCAGCCCGCGGTTCATCGGCCCCGGATGCATGACCACCGCGTGCTCAGGCAGCATCGCCATCCGCCCGGCGTGCATCCCGTATCGGCGGCTGTACTCCCGCTCGGTCGGGAAGAAGGCCTGGTTCATCCGTTCGCGCTGCACGCGCAGCATCATCACCGCGTCACTCTTCGGGAGTACCGAATCCATCTCATAGGACGAAGCACAAGGCCAGCCCTCGACGCCAAGCGGCAGCAGCGTCGGCGGCCCCACCAACGTCACTTCCGCGCCCAGAGTCGCCAGCAGATGCACGTTCGACCGCGCCACGCGGCTGTGCAGCACGTCCCCCACGATCGCGATTCGCCGCCCCGACACTGCGCCGAGCCGCTGCCGCAGGGTGAACGCGTCAATCAGCGCCTGCGTGGGGTGCTCGTGCGTCCCATCCCCCGCGTTGATCACCGAGCTACAGATCCATCCCGCGTTCGCCAGCCGGTGCGCACCGCCCGAAGCCCAGTGCCGCACGACCACCGCGTCGGCGCCCATCGCTTCAAGCGTCAGCGCGGTGTCCTTGAGCGACTCCCCCTTTGAGACGCTCGACCCCTTCGCCGAGAAGTTGATCACGTCAGCGCTCAGCCGCTTCGCCGCCGTCTCGAAGGAGATTCGCGTGCGCGTCGAGTCCTCGAAGAAGAGGTTCACGACGGTCCGCCCGCGCAGCGTCGGCAGCTTCTTGATCGCCCGCCCCGCGACCCGCGCAAGCTCCTCGGCCGTGTCCAGGATCAGATGAGCGTCATCGACCGACAGGTCGGCGGTAGACAACAGGTGCCGGCTCCCCATCTTCATGCCCCCCTTACGCCGAGCAGGACGCAGTCATCGCGTCCGTCGGTCTCGTTCAGGTGCACTTCGACGGCCTCACGCAGCGATGTCGGCAGGTTCTTCCCCACGTAATCAGCGCGGATCGGCAGTTCCCGATGGCCCCGGTCCACCAGCACGGCCAACTGGATGGCGCGCGGCCGGCCCAGGTCGTTCAGCGCGTCCAGTGCGGCCCGCACGGTCCGCCCGGAAAACAGCACGTCATCAACGAGGATGACCAGTCGGCCGTCAACGCCACCGCTGGGAATCTCCGTCTTCCCAAGAGCGCGCGCAGGCTTCATCCGCAGGTCGTCGCGGTACATCGTCACGTCGATCGTGCCCACCGGCACGGATCGCTGCTCGAACCGCTCGATGAGCTCGCCCAGCCGGCGACCGAGTACGGCGCCACGCGTGGGAATGCCGAGCAGCACGGCGTCACCGGCCCCGCCGGTGCGTTCAAGGATTTCGTGGGCTATGCGGGTAAGCGCCCGATCGATCGCGGAAGCGTCGAGTACGGCCCGCGCAGCAGCCGGATCGAGGCCCGAGGAGCGGGCGCCGGACTGAATGGTCATGCCGAAGCAGACCTCCTTCCCTGTCTCACGGGACAGGACTTAAAGGACGTCATGTGGACCGCGCCGCCTGCCGTACTGCACTGCACCGCACGCATCACGATCTCGGTCACCCTATCAGGCGGGATCGCGTCAACACTTCGTCAAAGGCTCTTTCGGATTCCACCAAGAGCGCCGAAAGATCGTTAAACCTCCCCGGGCGCAACTCGCTGCCCGCCCGCCCGGCCCTGACCAGCGGACATGGATCCGGCCACACCTGCCGGGCCGTAGATCACCCAGAGCATGACATAGGGTGGAAGTATTCACAGGTCGGTCATCCAGTGAGCGACTGCCTTGACGGGCCGAGGTTACTCTGCGTAACATCTCTCGAGGTCGCCGCCACGGACGACCGAAGCCGTTGGCGCACGGATGACCAGGGCGAACTGCCGGTACTCGCATACGGATGGCGAGATCAGGCGGGCGCGAACCAGTCCCGCCCGGTTGCCGGCTGTCACGACCGAAGCAGTCTTCGATGGGGAGAGCATTATGTCCACTGAGTACGCCAAGGCTCTGGGTGCGCGTCTGCGCGCGATCCGCACCCAGCAGGGGTTGTCGCTGCACGGCGTCGAGCAGAAGTCCCAGGGACGCTGGAAGGCTGTCGTCGTGGGCTCGTACGAGCGCGGCGACCGCGCGGTCACCGTGCAGCGCCTGGCCGAGCTGGCGCACTTCTACGGCGTGCCGGTGCACGAGCTGCTCCCCGGCGGCACCCCCAACGCCGCGGCGGAGCTCCCCCCGAAGCTGATCCTCAACCTCGAGGTCCTCCAGAACCTCGGCGAGGACAAGGCGGCCCCCCTGATGCGCTACGTCGCCGCGATCCAGAGCCAGCGCGGCGACTACAACGGCCGCGTCCTGTCGATCCGCCAGGACGACCTGCGCACTCTCTCAGTCATCTTCGACCTCCAGCCCTCGGTGCTGGTCGATCAGCTCATCGAGTGGGGCGTGCTCGACGCCGACGCTCGTCGTGCTATCGACTTCGAAGGAGACTTTTCCGATGAGGCAGACATTGAGGACGAGGAAGACTTCGAGGAGGAGTAGTCCTCGCCTGAGCTAGTGAGCTAGCAGCGCAAGGGCCGGGGACGTCGGCAATCACCACCGACGTCCCCGGCCCTACTCATGCTCAGATCCCACCCAGGCGCACCGAGAGCCGCCTCCAGCGCCGCTCTCCCGATACACATGCGAGGGGCCCACACCGGATGTATCGGTGCGGGCCCTGGCTGTGTTGTGCGTGCTGAGGGCCGGAGTCACACGCGGTTCGGCCCTGAACGCAGTCGGGCCCCGTGACCGTGGCTGGTGTCGGGTGTTGGTGCCGGGTCCTGGCTGTGTTGTGTGTGCTGGGGGCTGGTGCCGCGGGCGGTGGGTGGTTTCGGTTCTTGAATGCAGCTAGGGCCCGTCACCGTTGCTGGTGTCGGGCCCTGGCTGTGTGTTGCTGTTGGTTTGTTGTGCGGCGGTGTCCTGCTCTCC
>JBKOWZ010000306.1:0-21099 GCA_046724665.1 Actinomycetota bacterium | reverse complement strand
GCGCTGGGCGATCGACCAGGGCTTCCAGGTGGTGAACATGAGCCTTTCGACCACCAAGCCCCGGTTCACCCAGGAGCTGCGCGAACTGGCCGACGAGGCGTTCTTCCGGGGCACGGTCATCGTCGCCTCGGCGCACAACATGCCGGTGGAGAGCTTCCCCTGGCGCTTCTCCTCGGTCATCTCGGTGGGCAGCCACACCTCCCCGGACCCGGAACTGGTCTACTACAACCCGCATCCGCCGGTGGAGTTCTTCGCCCAGGGCCAGGACGTGCGGGTCGCCTGGAGCGGGCACGGTACCAAGAAGGTCTCGGGAAACAGCTTCGCCACCCCGCGCATCGCCGGTCTCTGTACGCTGATACTCAGCAAGCACCGGCATCTCAAGCCGTTCCAGATCAAGAACATCCTGTTCCTGGCCGCGAGGAATGTGGGTTACCGCGATGAGTGACTCAGGCCGCCTCTGGGACTCCGAGGCAGCAGCCCTGCTCAGCCTGATCCCCGACCACGGCCGCATGCTCCAGAGCGTGGTCGAGACGGCCCGGGTCATCTTCGCCGCGCGGGCCAGCTCGATCTTCCTGCTCGACCCGGCCCGGGAGCACCTGGTGTTCGAGGCGGTGTCCGGGGCCGGCGAGGCGCACCTGATCGGCATGCGGGTGCCGGTGGACCAGGGCCTGGCCGGCTGGGTGACCGCCTCGGGCCAGCCGATTGCCGTGGACGACCTCGACAACGACCCGATGTTCGCCCGCAACGTGGCCGAGTCCACCGGCTACGTGCCGAAGAGCATCCTCGCCGCGCCGCTGCTGATCGACGGCGAGTCGATCGGCGTGATCGAGATCCTCGACCGCACCAGCGACCCGCGCGGCGAGCTGAGCGACCTGGAGATCCTCGGCATGTTCGCCGGCCAGGCCGCCATCGGGCTGCAACTGCTGCGCCGCGCCTGGCTCGCCGAGGCTCGAACCGACGCGGCCGGCGAAGCCGCGGGCCGGGGCCGGGACTCGGCCGACGCGTCCCTGGTCAGCGCCCTGCGACTGCTGCGCTCCTGCGACGAGCGGCAGCTGAAGAAGGCGCTCGCGGTGCTGAGCGCCGTGCTCGACTAGCGCCTCGCCGCCTGCTGAAGCACGAGAGCGTCCGGCGGCACGGGAACGGGCCCGGTGCGCGGAGGCACCAGGCCCGTTCGACACTGCGTTGGTTCGAATTCGCGTTGGTTCGAATACTGCGTCAGTCCGAACTACTCACGCCGCCCGCGCATCAGCTCGCGGTGCAGGTGAGCGGCGGAGTGGCCGCCGAGCCGTTGCCCTGGAAGCCGAAGCTCGTCGAGCCCGAGGGTGCGAGCGCGCCGTTGTAGGACAGGCTCGTCGCGGTGACGCTGCTGCCCGACGTGGTGGCCGTCGCGTTCCAGATGCTCGCGATCGACTGCCCGCCCGGCCAGGTCCAGCTGACCGACCACGACTTGGTCGTGGCGGTGGTGCTGGTGTTGGTCACCGTCACCGTGGCGTTGAAGGCGCCGCCCCAGCTGCTGTCGATCCGGATGCTGGCCGAGCAGCCGGAGCCGGTCGAGCTGCCCGTGGTCGCCGAGACCGCGGCCGAGCGGGCCGAGGCGTTGCCCGCCGCGTCGAAGGCCGCGACCGAGTACGAGTACGCGGTGCCCGGCGTCAGGCCGTTGTCGGTGAACGTGGTGCCGGTCGGCGAGCCCACCAGCGTCGAGCCGCGGTAGACGTTGTAGCCGGTGACCTTGACGTTGTCCGTGGACGCCGCCCACGACAGCGAGACGCTGCTGGAGGTCGTGCCGGTCACGGTCAGGCCGGTCGGGACCGACGGCGCGGTGTAGTCGCCGCCCGTGCCGGTGCCGCCGAAGTCGGGCGCCTTGATGGTGGCCAGATACCCGTCCTTGACCGTGTCCACGGTCTGCCAGTCGTCCTTGAGGATGCCGCCGGTGTCACCCGAGTTCGGGTTCCACGACCAGTACGTCCAGGAGAAGCTGTCGGCGCCGTACTGGCTGGTCGGCCGCAGGTAGCTGACCAGGGCCCGCAGCCAGGTCTGGTCGGTGGTGGAGGCCAGCGTGGTGCCGAACTCGCCGACCCAGACCGGGGCGATGTTCTGCTTGAACAGGTAGCCCCAGTAGGTGTCCCAGATGCCCGGCATGTTGTTCGGGAACGACGGGTCGCTGAACCAGGACTGCTGCGCGACGCTGGTCGCGTAGTCGTGCGCCGAGTACACGAGCCGGTTCGCGGTGTTGAGCACGACCGGGTACTGGCCCGCGCCGGCCAGGTTGCCGCCCCACCAGTCGGAGGTGCCGTTGAAGCTCTGCACGCCCTCGACGAAGATCAGCAGGCTGGGGTTGACCGAGAGCACCGCGTTGCCGCCGCGCTGGGCCGCCAGCCGCCAGTCCTTCGTGGTGTCGCCGCAGCCCCAGCACGCCGGGTCGTGCGGCTCGTTGTGCAGGTCGATGCCGATCATGGCGGTGTTGTTCAGGTACCGGGTGGCCACCGCCTTGAGGTTGGTGATCCAGGTGGACTCGGGCACCGCGGAGGTGTACCAGAGCGCCGACTGGCCGCCGGAGTCCGGCCGGTGCCGGTCCAGGATGACCTTCATGCCGATCGCGCCGGCGTAGTTGACGATCTTGTCCATCACGCCGAGCGAGTTGAGCCCGGCCAGGTCCGCGTTCATGCCGCCGGAGTAGTTGATGCTCTGCGGCTGGGTGCCCTTGAAGATGTCGTCGCTGTACGGCAGCCGAATGGTGTTGTAGCCGAGCGACTTCATCTGGTCGATCATGCTCTTGTAGTCGCGGCTCCACAGGCCGTGCGCGACGTAGTTCGAGGTCTCGAAGCCGAACCAGTTGATGCCGGCGATGCGCACCGGCTGGTTCGCCGAGTCGAGGATCTGCCGGCCGCTGGTGTGCCAGTACCCCGAGCCGACGGTGGTCGCCGCCTGCGCGGGGATGGCTGAGGTGGTGGAGGCGAGCAGCGCGATCCCGGCCGCCGCGGCCAGGATGTCGCGCAGCCTTCCAAGGGGTCTTCTCATATGCGGCCTCTCGAGGTGAGCGTGGGGGGAGACGTTGCGTTGCAACCGTTGATCGAGAAGCTACGAACGCCGCCGCCAGGGTCAACCGGGCGGCGCCCGCGCCCACGGTTCGCCCACCTCGCGGGCCGCCGGGCTGCGAAATTTACATCCCGGCCGGGTAAGTTTCGGGCTGGCCGCGTCGAACGTCCGTCGAAAGCGAAGCTTGCCGGGCGCCCGCAGCGGCGCGGCGGACGTCGCGGGAGGTTCTAGAGGGAACACCAGGCGTGCGGCCCTTGTTCGCACTGCCGTGCGCAGCGCCGAGAGTGCGGGCGCGGATGTTCATCCGCTGCTGGCCGCCAGATACAGCCCCAGCCGCTTCGACGCGACGCGTACGCTCGACGAGGAGAGTGTCGCAGCCCTCGTCGAGGCCTTCCGCTGGGCGCCGTCCGCCGGCAACTCCCAGCCGTGGGGACTGTTCCCGGCCCGCCGCGGCGAGCCGGACCACCGGCGGGTCGTCGCCCACCTGGCGCCGAGTTCCGCGCGCTGGGCGCCGGACGCCGCGCTGCTGATCGTCACCGCGGCGCACCGCACCGTGGAGGACACGGATCTGCTGTACTCCGAGTTCGCGGACTACGACCTCGGCCAGGCCGTCGCGCACCTGACGATCCAGGCCGAGGCGCTCGGCCTGGCGTCGCATCAGTTCCGCGCGTTCGACCTCGACGGCCTGGCGCGCGAGCTTCGCCCCCGCGCCGGCTGGCAGATCATCTCGATGATCGCGGTCGGCCACCCGGCGCCGCAGCAGCCGCCGCAGCGGCGGCGACGCTCCCGGGACGCCCTCACACTTGACGCGTTCATGTCGAACGGTTAAACCTTGTTTCACATAGTTGAAGTGTGATCTTGGGCTTGGGGGCGGGCGCCGTGCACCAGCCCAGACAGGACAGGACACGCATGACGCGTTCAGTGCGGACGGTCGCGCACGGCCACTCGTTCCTCGAGGCGCCCCGCTGGCGGCAGGGAAGGCTGTTCGTCTCGGACTTCTTCACCCGCCGGGTGCTCGCGTTCACCGAGGACGGCGCCGCGAGCGTGGTCTGTACGCTGCCCGACGACCAGCCCTCGGGGCTCGGCTGGGCGCCGGACGGCTCGCTGCTCGTCGTGTCGATGATCAACAGAAGCCTCATGCGGACCACCGAGGGCGGATTCGAGCGGGTGGCCGATCTCAGCGGCCTGGCGACCTGGCACTGCAACGACATGGTCGTGGACGACCGGGGGCGCGCCTACGTCGGCCACTTCGGCTGGGACGAGGCCGCTGATCCGACGCTGTCGCAGGCGAGCCTGCTGCGGGTGGACCCCGGCGGTTCGCCCGTCGTCGCGGCTGAGGACCTCATCTTCCCCAACGGCGTCGCGATCACGCCGGACGGCGGCACGCTCCTGGTCGCCGAGACCTTCGCGGCACGGATCACCGCCTTCGACCGCGCGGCCGACGGGTCGCTCGGCAACCGCCGCACCTGGGCGTCGTTCGCGCCCGACCCGGCCGCGCCCAACCCGTTCAAGACCACCGTCGAGGCATGCGCGGCCAAGGTGCCGCTGCCCGACGGGATCGCCCTGGACGCCGAGGGCGCGCTGTGGATCGGGGACGCAGCCGGCTCGGCCGCGCTGCGGGTGGCCGAAGGGGGCGCGATCCTGGAGGCCGTCGATACCGGCGACCAGGCCGCGTTCGCGATCGCGCTCGGCGGCGAGGACCGGCGCACCCTGTATATCTGCGCGGCGGTCCCGTACGGCCGCGGCGATCCGCAGGCCGTGTACGAGGCACGGCTGCTCAGCTGCCGCGTCGATGTCCCCGGAGCTGGCCTGCCGTGATCGTCCTCGAGAACGGCCAGCTCGTCGTCGAGCTCGACCCAGCCGCCGGCGCGCAGATCCGGCGGATCTCCCGGCCCGGCGGCCCGAACGCGCTTGCCTGGTACGACTGGAAGTCGCCCGTGCCGGCCGACGAGTCGATCGGCTACGGCGACTCGGAGCTCGACTGGAAGTCGCGCTACCGCGGCGGCTGGCAGGAGCTGTTCCCGAACGCCGGCGCCGCGTGTGTCGTGGACGGCGTCCCGCTGCCGTTCCACGGCGAGGTCTCGTCCGCCCCCTGGTGGCAGCGCGCCGTCGCGCCCGACCACTGCGAGCTGGTCGCGCACGCGCGGCTGCCGCTCACCGTGACGCGGCGGATGACGCTGGCCGAGGCCCGGCCGGTGCTGCTGATCGAGGAGACGGTGACCAACGACTCGCCGCTCGAGGTCGAGTTCGTCTGGGGCCATCACCCGGTGTTCCCGGCGCTGGCCGGCGCGCAGGTCGATCTGCCGCGCTGCTCGGTCGAGGCCGAGCCGAAGGCGGCGTCCGGGCTGAGCAGCGAATCAGGGCGCTGGCCCTGGCTGCCCTACGACGACGGCACGCTGTGCGACGTCAGCCGCATCCCGGACATGCGCCTGGAGCGGCTGCTCTACGCGAGCGACCTGAGCGCCGGCTGGGCCGCGCTGCGCCAGCCGGCCCCGCAGGTCGGCGTGGCGATGGCGTGGGACCTCGGCGCGTTCCCCTGCGTCTGGCTGTGGCTGCAACGCGACATGCCGCAGTTCCCCTGGTACGGCCGCGCCCGGATGCTCGGCATCGAGCCGCACACGGCCTTCCCGTTCGACGGGCTCGCCGCCGCGCGGGAGCACGGCGAGGCGCACCGGCTCGGGCCGCACGCGTCCCGTTCGGCGTGGCTGACCATCACGCTGCTCGACGAGGGCGACGCGCCGGTGACCGGCGTCGAGCGCGACGGCCGCGTGCGGCGAGCCGAGAGGCGATAGCCGATGCCACGGCGAATCGTCCGCGTCGAGGGCTGGCTCTGCCGCCTGCCGCTGCGTTGGCCGGTGCGGCTCGGCACGATCGTCTACCCGTCGCGCGACTACGCCGTCATCCGCGTGACCTGCGACGATGGACTGGTCGGCCGGGCCGTCGGGTACACCCGCGGCACCGCGCTGCTCGAATCGCTGCGGACGCTGTGCGATCGGGCGAGCACGCTCGACGCCGCGCACCCGACCGGCTTGCAGACCGCGCTGCGCGCCGCCTACCTGCCGGGCTGGGCGCAGTTCATCCGGGCCGCGTCGCTGCTCGACATCGCGCTCTGGGACGTCGTCGCGCAGGCGGCCGGGCAGCCGCTGCACCGCATGATGGGCGCCGAGCGCGACGACGTGCCGCTGATGGCGGTGGCGGGGTACTTCGCCGATCAGCGTTCTGATGACGAGCTGATCGCCGAGGCGGTCGGCTTCGCCGAAGCCGGCATGGCCGGGGTGAAGCTGATCCTGCCCGGCCGCGACGCTGAGCACGACGAGCAGCTGACCGGCCGCATCGCGGCGAAACTGCCCGCCGAGACCTTCCTCGCGGTGGACTTCCACGCTCCATGGCAGGACATTGACTCCGCGGCGCGGCACTGCGAGCCGCTCGCGCGCCTCGGCCTGCGCTTCATCGAGGACCCGTTCCCGGCGACCGAGTGGCGCGCGCTCGGCGAACTCGCCCGGCGCCTTGACGTGCCGCTGGCGGCCGGCGAGGACATGCCGAGCGCCGCGGGATTCCGCGACCTGCTGGAGAGCGTGCGGTTCCTGCGGCTGGACGCGACCTCAAGCGGTGGTATCAGCACCATGCTCAAAGTCGCGGGCCTGGTCCGGGAGCACGGCGCCACGGCGGTGCCACACGTGTTCCCGTACGTACACGCGCCGCTGTGCGCGGCGCTCGACGTCGTGTCCAACGCCGAGTACATCCCGGCCCCGGTCGGCTCGGATCCGATCGACCGGCTGCTGGCCGAGCCGGCGCCGTGCGCGGACGGCCGCTGGGTGCTCAGCGACCGGCCCGGCCTGGACCTGCCGCTCGACTGGGACGCCGTGGCGCGCGCATCCGTGAATTCGTTCACGTATGAAGCCGAAGCGGGGGAGCGCTGATGGAACCCGACCGGGTGGCGCTGGTGACCGGAGGCGCGTCAGGCATCGGATTCGCGACCGCGAAGCGGCTGGCCGACGGCGGCGCCACCGTCGTCCTGGTGGACCAGGACATGCAGACCGCGCGGCAGGCGGCCGACGAGCTCGGCGCGCACGCCATGGTCGCCGACGTCACCGACTCGCAGGCGCTCGCGGGCGTGCTGGCGGACGTGGCGGCGCATCATCAGCGGCTGGACGCGCTGGTCAACTGCGCGGGATTCGCCCGTCCGGCGCCGTCGCACGAGCTCGACGACGGCGAGTGGCACCGCATGCTCGACGTGCACCTCGGCGGGACGATGCGCTGCTGCCGCGCGGCTTATCCGCTGCTGGCCGAGAGCCGCGGCGCCATCGTCAACGTCTCGTCGGTCGCGGCGCGCGTCGGCATGCCGCGGCGGCTGACCTACAGCGCGGCGAAGGCCGCGATCGAGGGGCTCACCCGCACGCTCGCGGTCGAATGGGCCACGGCCGGGATCCGGGTCAACGCGGTCGCGCCCGGCTACACCCGCACCGCCCTGATCGAGCGGCTGATCGCGCAGAACCTGCTGGACGTCGGACGGCTGGAGTCGCGGATCCCGCTGCGCCGCCTCGCGGCGCCGGACGAGATCGCCGCGGTCATCGCCTTCCTCGCGTCGCCGGAGGCGTCGTACGTGACCGGCCAGGCAGTCGTCGTCGATGGAGGCATGACGGTCGAAGGAGACTGGTACGCATGACAGAAGCAGGCCGACATGCCGTCCGTGCGTGACCGCAAGTCCGGCGACGGCGGCAAGGTCCTGACGATCCAGTCGGTCGCCCGCGCTTCGCGGGTGCTGCTGTCCGTCGCCGCCGCCACCCCGCGGCCGGTCTCGGCCACCGAGGTCTCGACCGAGTTCGACCTCACCCTGCCGACCGCCTACCACCTGCTCACCACGCTGGTCGAGGAGGGGCTGCTTGCGAAGGACCAGGACCGCCGCTACGTGCTCGGTCCGAAGGCCGCGGTGATCGCGGACGCGGTCGCGCGCGACGCCAACGTCTCCGAGGCCCATCTCAGCCTGCTGCGCCGCCTCGCGGAGCAGTCGGGGGAGACGGCCTATCTCAGCGCCTGGCGGCGCGGGGAGATCCGGGTGCTGGCGACGATCGAGGGCGCGCACGCCGTGCGCGTCGGCGACATCGGGACCGGATTCTTCGGGGACGTACACGCGCGCGCGACCGGCAAGCTGCTGCTCGCGTACGCCCGCGAGGACGTGCGGCGCGCCGTGCTCGCCGAGCGGCCGCTGCCCGCGCTGACGCCGCACACCATCACCGACTCCGCGAAACTCGAGGCCGAACTCGACCAGGTCCGCGTCGCAGGATTCGCCTACGACTGGGAGGAGTACGCGCTCGGCGTCGCGTGTGTCAGCGCACCGATCCGCGACGGTGACACCGTGGTCGCGGCGCTGACGCTGTCCGCCCCGGTCGAGCGCTTCAAGGAGCGCAAGACGCAGTACACCCGCATCGTCGTGGAAATCGCCGGGACAGCATGACTTCGGGAGAGACGATGACCCTCGCGCAACAGATGTCTCGCAGCGACACCTACCGCCTCATGGCGGTCATCAGGCAGTTCGAGCAGCGCTGCATCGAACTGGGCACCGAAGGGCTCGCCGCCGGCTCGATCCACGTCTGCGCCGGGCAGGAGGCCATCCCGGTCGGCGCGCTGGCCGCCCTCTCGGATCGTGACAGGGTGCTGACGACCTACCGTGGCCACGGCTGGGCGCTGGCCTGCGGCGTCCCGGTGGTGGATCTGCTCGCGGAGGTCTGCCACCGCGCCGACGGGATCAACGGGGGCCGCGGCGGCTCGGCGTTCCTGACGGCGCCGCAGTACCGCCTGATCGGGGAGAACTCCATCGTCGGCGCCGGGGTCCCGATCGCGGCCGGCGTGGCGCTGGCCGCCAGCACGCGGGGGGAGGACCGCGTCGTGGTCGCCTCGATCGGCGACGGCGCGATGAACCAGGGCTCGGTCCACGAGGGGCTGCTGCTGGCCGCGGCGCGCGACCTTCCGCTGGTGGTGATCTGCGAGAACAACGGCTGGTCCGAGATGACGCCGATCGCCTCGATGGTCCGGCTCGAACGCCTGTCGGAGCGTGCCGCGGCTTACGGCGTGCCCGGGCATGTCGTCGATGGCTGCGACCCGTTCGCGGTCGCGCAGGCGGTGGCCGAGGCGGTGGAACTGGCGCGCGACGGCGGCGGACCGATCCTGCTCGAATGCACGACGGTGCGCCTGTGGGGCCACTACAACCGCGACATCGAGCACTACCGTCCCAAGGAGGACGTCCAGGCGGCGCGGCTCGCCGAGCCGCTGGCCCGGCTGCGGCGCGAGCTGATCGCCGCCGGCGAGGCGACCGCGGCGCAGCTCGACGAGATCGAGGCCGCGGTCCAGGCCGAGATCGACGAGGCGACTACGGCCGTGCGCGCCATGGCGCTGCCCGACACCGCGACCGCGCGAAGCCACATCTTCGCCTCCGTGCCGGCCGGTTCGTCGGCGCCCGCTCCTGCCGCGGCCGGCGGCAAGGAGCTGACATTCGTGCGCGCCGTGAACGCCGCCTTGCACGCCGAGCTGGCCGCGCGGCCGGAACTGCTGGTCTACGGGGAGGACGTCGGCGAGGCCGGCGGCATCTTCGGCGCCTCGCGCCAGTTGCAGCGCGAGTACGGCAGCGAGCGCGTCTTCGACACCCCCATCGCGGAGAGCGCGATCCTCGGTTCCGCGGTCGGCGCGGCGATCGAGGGCATGCGGCCGGTCGTCGAGGTCATGTGGGCGGACTTCCTGCTGGTCGCGCTCGACCAGCTGATCAACCAGGCGGCCAACGTCCGGTACGTGAGCCGGTCGCAGTTGCACGCGCCGCTCGTCGTGCGCACGCAGCAGGGCGTGACCCCGGGCTCCACGGCGCAGCATTCGCAGAGCCTTGAGGCGCTGCTGACACACATCCCCGGGCTGAAGGTCGGGCTGCCGGCCACCCCGCACGACGCGTACGCCATGCTGCGCGCCGCGATCGCCGACGACGATCCCTGCGTCGTCATCGAGGCCCGCTCGCTGTACCAGACGAAGGGCCTGGTCGATCTCGACGCCCCGGTCGAGCCGGTCGGCGGCGCGCGCGTCCACCGCGAGGGCGGCGATCTGGCGATCCTCACCTGGGGCACCATGCTCGGCCCGGCCCTGGACGCGGCGCGGCGGCTCGCGGACGAGGGCACCGAGGCGAGCGTGGTCGATCTGCGCTGGCTCTCGCCGCTCGACGACGACGCGATCGAGCAGGCGGTGCGCGCGGGCGGCGGCCGGATCCTGATCGCGCACGAGGCGAACGTCACCGGCGGGTTCGGCGCCGAGGTGGCCGCGCGCATCCAGGAGCGGCACTTCGGCCTGCTCACCGCGCCGGTCCGGCGGGTCGGCACACCCGACGTGCGCATGCCCGCCGCGCCGGCGTTGCAGCGTGCCCTGGTGCCCGACGCGGATACGATCGCCGCGGCCGCGCGGGCTCTGACGCAGGCCGTTGAGCACACCCCCGAGCAGACCGCTGAGAGGCGGTGAACCCATGGCACTGCGCGCCGTCGTGACCGGCGTCTCTCAAGGCATCGGCCTGGCGATCGGGCTCGCCCTGGCCCACCAGGGTGCCCGCGTCGCAGGTGTCCACCTCGACTCGCCCGAGCGCGGCGAGGAGGTGGCGCGCAAGATCGAGGCGGCCGGCGGCGAGGCGGACATCTCGGTCGCGGACGTCGGCGACAGCGAGCTGGTCGATCGGCTCGCCGCGCGGGCCGTCGAGCGCTGGGGCGGCATCGACCTCTGGATCAACAACGCGGCGCGCCTGATGGTCAAGCCGTTCCTGGAGACCACCCCCGAGGAGTGGTCGTCCCTGCTCGGCGGCAACCTGGTCGGCGTCGTGAACGGCTGCCGGGCCGCCGCGCGGCAGATGGTGCGCCAGGGGCACGGCCGGATCATCAACATCAGCTCGGTCGTCGCGGACCAGCCGGTGTCGCAGCTCGCCGCCTACGTCACGGCCAAGGGCGGCATCGTCGGCCTCACCCGCGCGCTGGCAGTGGAACTCGGGCCGCACGGCGTCACGGTCAACGCGATCGCGCCCGGAGCGACGGAGACGCCGCTCAACGCCATCGCGTGGACCGAGCAGGTACGCGCGAACTACCGCGCTCGCATCCCGCTCGGCCGGATCGCGGAGGCCGACGACGTCGCCGACGCGGTGCTGCTGTTGGCCTCGGACGGGGCGCGTTACATCACGGGGCAGGTGCTGAACGTCGATGGTGGACTCACGCTGAACGGCAGCGTGGGCCACGCTCGGGTCGAAGGAGACTGAGCGATAGCCAGCAACGTGAGCGCGACAGGCGGGTGGGCGCCCCTGTCGCAGGAAAGCGGCCGTGTCGAGATCGATTCGGATGCCGGCAGCGGCGTATTCGGCCGGTGGGGCGTGGATCGTTTCGGCCTGCCGGTGTATCGGTACACGATGGACCACCGCACCGATCCGCGGGCTCGGTGGGCCGAGTACATCGCGCCGACCAGCGAGCATCCCGACCGGGTGGACGCGCAGGGCCAGATCGGCAACGACCACATCGTGGCGATGCCCTACAACTGCGGCTACGTCCAGCTGTGGAGTCAGGACCGCGTTTACCAGTGGATCAACCGCCACGACGCGCAGAACGGCCACTACGCCGGCGGGTACGGCTTTCTGTGGATCGACGAAGCGACGTACTCGACGCTTTACGATGACCACCCGGCGGGCAGCGATTCAGAGCGCGAATTCGGCACCGGCTACTTCAGGCGCGTCAACACCGCGGCCGGCATCCGAATCGACGAGTACGTATACGCGCCGTTCGGCGACGACCCGGTTCTGCTGCACGACGTCGTGCTGCACAACGGGGGCGGCGAGGCGAGGGAAGCAGTCTGGTTCGAGTACTGGGACGTTAATCCCTACGACCAGTCCGCTCACCGCCAACGCGGCCTGGACGCGCCGATGTACGACGCGGCGACCAGGACGCTGACCGTGGCGCATCGTCCGGACGACTCGGACCAGGATCCGCTGACGATCTACGCGGCGGTGCTGCGCGGCGAGGTCCGGGGATTCGAGACGGACGCCCGGGTCTTCTTCGGATCCGGCGGCCGCGCCGACCCGGACGGCGCCAAGGCGGCTCAGTCGTCGAATTCGCTCGCCCCCGCGGTCGAGGCGGGCTCGGTCGGGCGCACGCTGTTCGTCTTCCGCAGCCCGGTCGTCGTGCCGGCCGGCCAGACGGTGGTCCTGCGCTACGCCTACGGCGCGGCCAGGCCGGAGGCGATCGAGCGGATCGTCACCGCGTACCGCGACGCCGAGGATCCGCTGGGGGAATCGCAGCGCGCGTGGGCGGACTGGGTGCCGCAGGTCGATCTCGGCGAGGACTACCGCTGGCTTTCGCGCGAGTTGCAGTGGAGCGCGTACACGGTGCGCTCCGGCGCGACCTATGAAGAGCTCTGCGGAAGCCACACCATCTCGGAGGGCGGCTTCTACCAGTACGAGTGGGGCGTGCAGCTGGCCTACCGCGATCCGCTCCAGCACATGCTGCCGATGATCTATACGAACCCTGAGCTGGCGCGCGAGGTGCTGCGGTACTCGGCGCGGATCCAGCGGTCCGACGGCGCCGCGGCGACGCACGTGGGCGGCATGTGCCGGCGCGTGGACAACGACGACATGGACTCCGAGCTGTGGCTGCTCAACGCGGCCGCCGAGTACGCCCTCGCGACCCGCGACTACGCCTTCTTCGACGAGGTGGTCGCCTTCGACGACGGCGGCGAGGCGACGCTCTGGGAGCACCTCAAGCGCGGCTACCAGCGGCAGGAGAGCTGGTCCGGCGCGCCGCACGGCGGCTACCACCGCGGCCCGTCCGGCGACTGGAACGACATCATCAGCTGGACCATCCCGAACCTGACCGAGACCGCGCTGGTCCCGGCGCAGCTGGCGTTCGTCTATCCGCGGCTGGCGCAGGTCGCCGAGGCGCGCGGCGACCACGACTTCGCCGCGCTGCTGACCGCGCGCGGCAAGCAGGTCAAGCTCGACGCGGCGCGCCAGTGGCAGCCGCGCGGCTGGTACGCGCGCGGCTACGAGGGCGACGGCGTCAAGGGCAGCGGCGCGATCTACCTGGAGCCCCAGCCGTGGGCGATCCTCGCCGGGGTGCCGGACGCGCAGCAGTCGCGCAAGCTCGTCGCCAACATCCGCCGCTACCTGACCGGAATCGACGCCCCCGAAGCGGTCAGGGGCCCGGCCAAGATCGGCACGGCGCAGAGCCCGGCGCGCGCCGACGAGGAGGTCACCGAGCGGGACGAGATCCTGCTCGCCAGTCCCTTCGGCGAGGTCAACGGCATGGTGGGCATCGAGCACGCCGTGCAGCTCGGCGGCGCCTGGTACGCGCTCAACGGGCCGCTGACGTGGGCGCTCGCCAGCCTCGACGGCGTCGTGCCGAACGCGCGCGAGCTGGCGTTCGACGAACTGACCCGTAACACCCTGACCGCGCACGCGACCGCCTATCCGGAAAGCTTCGTGGGCGTCCTGCACGCCGCGGACGCCTGCCTCGCGCACTACGAGACGCGCGAGTGGGCGAGCTTCGGCCTCGAATGGCTCGGGCAGAACATGCACCAGCCGGCGTGGACGCTGTTCGCGATGATCAAGCTAGCCGGGATCGAGCCCACCGCGGCCGGCTACCGCGTCACACCGCATCTGCCGCTGCCGCGCTTCTCGCTGCGGCTGCCGCTGGTCGGCGTGGAGTACGGTGAGGGCTTCGCGCGCGGCTATCTGCGGACCGAGGCGTCGGTGCTCGCGGGCAGTGTGCGCATGGAGGTCGCGCCGCCTCGCGGTGGCGCGGAACGACTGCGCGTCATGGTCGATGGCGAAGTCGCCGAGCACGGCGCCGAGAACGGACTGATCGTCTTCGACCTGCCGCTGCGGCCGGGACACGCCACGGATTGGATGGTCGGCGGACTCTGATGCAATTCCTGGTGGCGATGGAAGTCGTCCTGCCCTCGGACATGTCGGTGGACCGGCGCACCGCGCTGTACGCCGCGGAGGCGGCGCGCGCGGCCGAACTGGCGGCCGACGGCGTGCTGAAGCGGCTCTGGCGGGTGCCCGGCCGCCGGGCGAACTGGGGCCTGTGGGAGGCCACGGACGCGACCGCACTGCACGACGCGCTCGCGTCGCTGCCGCTCTTCCCCTGGCTCGACGTCACGGTTCACCCGCTCGCCGAGCATCCGAACGACCCGGACGTGCAATAGCGACATATTCGTGGCCGGTACCGCGCGTCTCGGCGTGCGGTACCGCCCACGTGCGCCTCAGTGCACTGCGATGGTCTCGTGCAGGTACAGCCGCTTCGAGGTACCGCCGCGCTGGCGGACGTAATCGACCAGCTTGTTGCTCTCGATGACCGCCGGGTGGGTCTCGTCGTACTGGGCGAACATCACCGCGCCGAGCCACGGCTCCTGGCCCATCGCGTAGACGTACACCGAGCGCGCGTCGAGCGCGTCCACGATCGCCGCCGCCTGTTCGAAGTCGCAGCCCTTGAGCCGCCGGCCCGAGTCGAGCCGTCGCTCCAGCCGCTCCGGGAACAGCGGTCCGTACAGCCAGCCGACCGAGGCGCCGACGCTCTGCATCCCGATGAACAGCGTGTCCACGTCGCCGACCAACTCGGCGACCCGCGTGTACAGCCGGGGCGAGACGTTGGTGGCGTCCGCGGCGAACAGCACCTTCGTGCCGTCCAGGTCGAGCAGCCACCCGCATTTGGTGCGTACCCTGATACTGCCGTGCTCTCCGACGCACGGCAGCGCCGTGAGGGTGCCGCCGGGGGTGTCCAGCGAGTCGAGGTCGCCCAACTCCACCACGTCGCGGAAGCCGAGCGCGCGCAGCACGCGCCCGAGGTCGGGGTCCACGAGGCTCGAGTTGCCCGACTTCGCGACGACCACCCGGCCGACCCGGTGCCGGATCCTCAGCAGCGTCTCCAGCAGCACGTGGTCCTGGTGGTTGTGCGTGATCAGCAGGTAGTCGATGCGCTCGGGCAGGTCGGCGAGGGTGAACCGGCCGTCGTCGTCCTGGCCGTGGCCGCCGTAGCCGATCACCGGATCGACCAGGAACGTGGTGCCCCGGTGCCGGACCAGGACGCAGGCGTGCCCGAGATACTCGATGACGTCCTCGGCCGGCGCGGCCGCCGCCGGCCCGCGCGGCGGCTCCTGGTCCGACTCGAAGTACGCCCTGAACGCGGCGGCGCGCTCCCCGCTCAGGCCGAGCTTCGCGGCCAGCCGGTCGAACTCGTCCTCGGCGATGCCGCTGCGGAAGACCGTGTCGAGCGCCGTCGAGTCCAGCGGCACGTCCACCAGCAGCTGGCCCGCGCCGTACTCCAGTATCGGCGTGGTGAGCGCGAACTCCCGCGCGTCCCCGGTGGCCGTGGAGAAACGGATCTGTTGCAGCCCCCGGTCGTAGTACTGCGACGAGTAGAGCAGCGGCTCGATGAAGCGATAGTCGGCGGTGCGGTTGTCGCGGCCGTAGAAGAGTTCGACCCGGCCGGACAGCGCCTCGGGCAGCTGCCGGTACACCGGGTCCAGCGACGCCCCGTTCTGCGCGGGCAGGATCTTCTGCTCCAGCTCGTCGATGGCGTCGGCGAGGGTGAAGATCCGCTCGTAGGACTCGCGCAGCTCGCCGCCGCGATACCACCGCTCGATCCGCTCGTACGCATCGGCGCTCGGTTCGTGCACGAACGGGCCGCCCTGGAAGCGGGTCTGGCGCAGTGCCGCGCGGTGCGTCTCCGGGTCGCGCAGATAGGAGGCGACGATGCCCTGGTAGTGGTTCTTGAGGTACTTCGCGAGCGTCTGCGGCGGCAGCAGGTACGACCACGCGTACCAGCCCGCGACGGCGGGCTCGGCCACGACGTTCTTGCGCAGCGACAGGGTCACGCCAGGCTCCTCGCGTACAGAACTCAGTACCGCAACACGCAGTCGTGCCGACTGGGAATCAGCACTCGTACGCCGGGCCGCGCGCACCTGCCGCGCCATCTTCCCTCGTTACCCCGATAAAACGCGTACCAGTACCCTGCGTCAGCAGCGGACGCGAGCACCACGAAGCCATGTTTACCCGCTTCCCGGCCGCCGGTCAATCGGCCCCCGCGGCGCGGCCGGATCCGGGTACTGAGTCAGCACTGAGTTCGTGCTCTGAGGCCGGCTCGGGCCCGGCCGAGCTCGAAATCCGCCTGCTCTTCTAGGATGATATGACCGCTCAACCCCGCGGAATCGGTGACGCTGTGCTGGATGATCAGTACCTGAGCCACGATGCGAATCCGTCCGACGGCGGCGCGCAGTCGGTTGTCAACACGGGAGGAAGCCTTATGCCCGGCAGTGCCATGCAGGCCGAGATCGGCATCATCGGCGGCAGCGGACTGTACTCCCTGCTCCCCGACGCCCGCGAGGTCGCGGTCGAGACGCCCTACGGCGAGCCCTCCGACCCGCTGCTGATCAGCGAGATCGACGGTCGCAGCGTCGCCTTCCTGGCCCGGCACGGCCGCGACCACCGCTTCCCGCCGCACCGGATCAACTACCGGGCCAACCTGTGGGCGCTGCGCTCGGTCGGCGTGCGGCAGATCCTGGCGCCGTGCGCGGTCGGCTCGCCGCGGCCCGACTACGGACCGGGCACGATCGTCGTCCCCGACCAGCTGGTGGACCGCACGACAGGCAGGGTGCAGACCTACTACGACCGCGACGCCGTCCACGTCTCGTTCGCGGACCCCTACTGCCCGACCGGGCGCGGCGCCGTGCTCAAGAGCGCCGGCGGTGCCGCGGCGGCCGGCCTCGGCGAGAGCGGGGTCGTGGACGGCGGCGCGATGGTCGTCATCGAGGGCCCGCGCTTCTCCACCCGCGCCGAGTCGCAGTGGTACGCGCGGCAGGGCTGGCCGGTGGTGAACATGACCGGGCACCCGGAGGCGGTGCTCGCCCGCGAGCTCGCGCTCTGCTACACCGCGGTGTGCCTGGTGACCGACCACGACGCGGGCATCGAGGGCCACGAGGCGGTGAGCCAGGCCGAGGTGTTCCGGGTGTTCCGGGAGAACATCGAGCGGCTGCGCGGTCTGCTGCTGGCCGTCGTGCGCGAACTTCCCGCCGAGCGCACGTGCGAGTGCGCCCACTCGCTCGACGGGCTGACTCTGCCGATCGAACTGCCGTAACGCGTGCCGGAACGACTGCGGGATCGGCGGACGCGTTAGAGCATCCGCCGATCCCGCAGTGCCTGCTCAGCCGCCGATACGCCGGTGTGCTGAGTCGTTCGCCTTGATGTCGGTCTTGATGTGACCGGCTCTGACTACCAGCCGCCGCTGGCGCCGCCGCCACCGCCCGACCCGCCGCCGAAGCCGCCGAAGGTGCTCGTGCTGCTCGTGGCGGGTGCGACCGTCGTGGCGTTCGCGGCGCCCGCGGTGACCAGGGTGAGGCCGAGGGCGGTGAGTGTCGCGGCGGTCAGAGCCGCGGCTGACAGTGCTCTGCGCACTGGGACCTGCCTTCCGTGAAGGGGAGACGGACCGTACATGGCGAGTCAACCAGCGGCCGCGGGCCGCCGCCAGACTATGCTCGGAACCAGCGGCGCGAAGGTGCCGCGCCAATGCTCCGCCGTCGTGTCGAAAGGCTCGTACCGTGTCCGTAGTCAAGATCAACGTACTGTCGGTGTCGCCGGAGATGCGCGAGACGCTCGAGCAGCGCTTCGCCGGGCGCGCCGGGGCGGTCGAGACCAGCGACGGCTTCGAGTGGTTCGAGCTGCTGCGCCCGGTGGAGGGCACGGACCAGTACCTGGTGTACACGCGGTGGCGCAGCGAGGAGGACTTCCAGAAGTGGCAGGCCTCGCAGGACTTCACGCGCGGCCACGCCGGCGGGAGCGACGGCGCCGCGCCTGCGCGTCCGGCCGCCAGCGGCTCGCAGATCTGGTCCTTCGAAGTACTCCAGCAGGCCGGGCCGAAAAGCGAGGCCTGATACCGCCGCGGCAGGGCCGTGACGCGTCACGGGCCGATGTGGACGAACGGCGCCCATCGGCTCGGCTCGCGGTCGTAGTGCTCGCGCCGGCGGTACTCGCGCAGCGTGTGGTGAAGCGCCTCGGCGGCGGCGGACGGATCGAGGCGTGCACCTGTGCCAGCACCTGCGGGTCCTGAGGCGCCGGCGCCGCCGGCGAGGCGCCGGTAGACGCCGCTGGTGATCCGGGCGGCGTCGGCATCCCAGACGGACCAGAGGGTGCCGACGACGTGCCGCCACCCGACATAGTGCAGCGCGGCGGCGAGGCTGACGGCCTCGTCGAGCACGGTGATACCGCCGGTGGCGCTCTTGCAAGCAGATAAGAAGACGAACTCACCGCCCGCGTGGTGCGCCGTCGCGAGATCCAGGACGCTGACGGCACCGGTACGGTGCCAGTCGTAGGGCAGCAGCCCGCCGCTGGTCGGGTCGGCCAGGTCCTGGCTGCCGTGGCAGGACGCGTGCACCCACGGATGCGTGGCCAACTCGCGGACGATGGCGGCGTGCGTAGCGTCGCCGCCTTCGAGCAGCGTGAGTTCGGCTTCGCCGAACAGGTCGGTGAGCACCGCTTTCTCGCCCGCGACCGCGGGAAGCGACGCAGCCCCGGGAGTGTCGGGCAGCGCGATCAAGAGCAAGCGCCCTGCTGACGCGGCATTCGCCTCGGTCCGCGGTGCCCGCACTGCGGACAGCGCACGCAGTGTCGGCGCGTACGAGCTGATTACGCGGTCGAGCACGCTGCTGCCGTCGTGCCGTTCGTGATAGCCGGCAGCGTGCAGCGGCACCACGGTCAGTGGGCCGGTCGGGCACCACCACAGTCTCGGCCACGACGCGTCGGCGGCGGGAGTGTCGTGAAAACCGAGCGCGCGGAGAATCGGCTCGGCCACAGCGTCCCACAGCCATTCGAGCGTTGCCGTGATCGTCCGTTCCATCGATCCGCGCGCGTCATCGACGTCTGCGCCTGCCGCAATGCTCTGGAACTCTTGCAGCGCGGTCAGATACGCGTTCACACGCGCGACGGCATCGTCGTGAGTCAGACTACTTAGCTCCACGACTTCGATGCCGTACTTCGTGACGACGAGCGCGTCGCAGCGCCACCTGCTGACGTTGACGATCACGACCGTGCCCTCGGCCGCCGCAGCACGCAGTCGCGCAGCCGACGGCGGCCGTGCGAAGTCCGGGAAGTCGGGCAGTGCCCGCACCTCGTCGAGCAGCGCGTTCCACTGGCGGGCAGCCTCGATCCGGCTGTCGATTCCGCTTTCCGCCACGGGCGCGGCGTCGTTCGCGGCCGCACCGGCGCCGTCGAGCCGCACGCGCAGCTGGTCGAGCGACGCGGCCAGCTCGGGGTGCGCCTCGCGCAGCGCCGCCAGGTCGGTGCGGGTCTCCAACATCTGCGACCACATCACCCCGCGGCCTTGTTCGAGCATTTCGACGGCCCGCTCCGGTTGCCCGGCCGCGATCGCGCACGCCGCGGCGTCGGCGGCCAGTCCGCCTCGCACCGACAGCAGCTGCTCACGGCTGCGGCGGCCCGCGCCGAGCCACGCGAGCAGCGGCAACAGCTGCACGGCCTCGGCGTATCCGTCCGCTGCGACCCGCCAATCACCAAGACTCGCCGCGAAATCGCCCCACGCGCGAGCCGCCTCCATGCGCACGGACGTCGGAGCCGTCGCGACCGAGGTGACCCGCCGCCACAGGTCGAGCGCCGCTCGGGCGTCCGCCGGGTCGCCGGCCGACTCGAACCGGGCACGCAGCGCGAGGCCCGCGACGTACTGGAATCGGCCGCGGTACGGATGGTCCGCGGGCGTCGCCGCGACGGCCTGCTGACTGACATCGATCGCTGCCTCGACATCCGCCGGGTCGCCGGTGACCTTGAACCTGCTACGCAGCGTGTTGCTGAGGTTCGACAGGTACGTCGTGCGGGACGAGTGGCCGGGCGCGACGGCCTCGACCGCGGCGCGGCCCGCGGTGACCGCCGCGTCCAGGTCCGCGATGTCGCGTCGCAGCTCGAAGCGCCTTCTGAGCGCGCCTTCGTACATTGAGAGACACATCGCCCGGTCGGCGAGGTCGGCCGCGGCCGACTCGACCGAATCACGGTGCGCGGCGACCGCCTCGTCGAGATCCGACGGGTCCTCGGTGCGGTCGAACCGGGCGCGCAGCGCGGCGCCGAGGCCGGACAGGTACAGCGGCCGCTCCGTGTCGCCGGCCATTGTCTCGGCGACCGCGGCCCGGCCCGCGGCCACGGCGGCGTCGATGTCGGCCAGTTCGCCGTCCCGCTCGAAGCGGGTGTGCAGCGCCCAGGAGAGGTTGTGCTGAAGGACCGCGCTGTGCGGCGCGGCGGCGACCGCCTCCCGGCCGGTCGCGATCGCCTCGTCGAGGTCGGACACGTCGCCGGTGCGACCGAAGCGGGTCAGCAGCGCACCGCTCAGATCGGACAGCGTACGGGGCTGCTCCGCGTGATCAGCGGGCATGGTCGCGACGGCCCGCCTGCCGACCGCGACGGCTTCGTCGATGGCTGCGATGTCGCCGGTCAGCTCGAAGCGGGCGAGTTGCGCCATGGACAGCCCGGACAGGTGCCTGCTCAGGTCCGGATGGTCGGTCGCGGTCGCCGCGACGGCCTGCCGGCCGACACCGACGGCTTCGTCGATGTCTTCGACTCTCCCGAGCCGGTCGAAGCGGGCGCGTAGCGCGAGACACAGATTGAAGAGCATCGCCGCGCGGCGAGGATCGTCCTCGGGCGAGATCGCGATCGCCTCGCGCAGGGCGTTGATGGCGAGGCTCAGATCGGCGACCGTGCCGAACCGCTCGTACCTTGCGCGCAGCATCTCAGCGTAGTTCGACAGCAGTTGCGGGCGGGCGGGATGCCCGGCGGGCGTGGCGGTGACCGCTTCGCGATGGGTGGCCACCGCACCGTCGATGTCCGCCTGATCCTTCGACTGCCTGAACCGCATCCCCAAGGCGAGACCCAGTGTGGAGAGGAAACCCGGCCGCTCCGGATGATCGATCGGCGCGTACTCGACGCTGGCCCGGCCGGCGGTGACCGCTTCCTCGATGTCCGCAGCACCGCCGTATCGCCGGGCACGTATTTGCAGGGTGCCGCTCAGGTTGTTC
>JBKOWZ010000085.1:0-22270 GCA_046724665.1 Actinomycetota bacterium | reverse complement strand
TACGCGATCTGCACGCCATCGCCCGGCAGCTCAACGACAGGCCCCGCATGATCCTCGGCGACCGTACTCCCGCAGAAGCGATGCGAGAATGCAGGTACGCCATGTGAGTTAGCGTGTCGCATCGACCGATAGAAACCGCCGAGCGTATCGGGCCGTGGTGACTCGACCTCTGTTAGTTGATCATCGAGAGTGGCGGGGATTCCAGCGACCTGGCCTGGGCTTACGGGGCTGCTGGCGACGTGCTTCGAGGCCGTCACGGCGTGGAGTTGCTCATTGGCGCTTATTTCGAGCGTTGATCGAGTGATGTTCGATGGCGTCGAGGGTGGCCTTCCATGGGAAGGCTGCGATCCGGGTACCGCCCTGTCCAGCGGGGTGGGGGACGAAGCCGTCGTCGCCGAGGAGGACTGTTACGCCGGCCTCGCGCAGCTCTGTAACGCTGCGGGCGAAGGCTCGGTTGGCTGCTAGCGAGGCGTTGACGAACGGGAGGACCGCGATGGGGATGCCGGACGGTGTCAGTTCGGCGAGCAGCCCTAGGGCGAAGGTGTCGCTGATACCTGCGGCCCATTTGTCGATCGTGTTGTACGTGGCAGGCGCGACGATGACGGCGTCGGCCGGCGGCAGCTTGCCGTCCTCGCCGGGTTGGCGGTAGCGAGCGCGGATGGGGTGTCCGGTGAGGTCTTCAAGAGCCGGGATGTCGATGAAGTCCACGGCGGACGGCGTCGGGACGATCCATGGATCCCAGCCGCGTGCCTGCGTAGCGGTGATCAGCTTGTTCACCTCTACGGCGGCCCCGGCGGCACATACGATCACGTAGAGGGTGCCGCCCGGTGTTCTTGAGGTCATGTGGCGACTCCTGATTGCCGTGCAAGGGTTCTTAGCTGTGCGGTCGGTCTGCGGCCGGGGTGGTTGACGAGGCTCGTGATCAGTGCCTGGCTGGCGGGCCTACACCGTACTTCTTCGGCTGCGATCCGGTCCGCTCGCAGGAGCGCCGCGACTCGGTGCAGCAGGACGTTGGTCTGGCCGAACGCGGTCACGGAGTCGTGATCAGCGCCGAAGCGCGCAAGCCGCCAACGTTAACGGGGCGAAGGCAGGAGAAGGCTCGGGTGGCGGCGGGCTGCACGCTTCAGCGGCCGGGCCTTCTATTACGCGACGCGACCACGACCAGTGCGTAGCGCGTGCGCGGCAGCGCCCTCACGTCCGTGGAACGGCCGAGCGCAGCGAGGACGCGGAACGGGGGCGGGCGGGCCGGGCAAACACACAGCGCGAAGCGCGTCGGCGGAACACCACACCACCACACGAAGCGCGGTAGACGCGAACGGCAAACGGCTCCGGCCCTCGATTAGGACCAGAGCCGTCCAATACCCGTGGAGCCAAGGGGACTTGAACCCCTAACCCCCGCCTTGCAAAGGCGGTGCTCTGCCAGTTGAGCTATGGCCCCTAGTGCTACGAACTGCGGTCGAGCGCGGCGGCCGGGTCGTGCCCGTCACCGTGTCGGCGCCCCTCGAATACTACAAGGGGCGCCGGGTCTCGCGTCGGCCGATACTGTGTCGGCTGGTACTGCGGGGGCGATACTCGGCGGACGGTGGTGGACCAGGCCTGCCGACCTCACCCCGCCAGGGCGTCAGCTCCGGGTGCTCGCCGGGACCGGGTCGGTCGCCTCGGTCCACAGGTCCTGCTCGGCCTTGTCCGCCTGGACCTGCCGGTAGACCAGGAAACCGCCCACGGCAACCAGGGCGGCCAGCAGCAGCTTCTTCATCGCAACCGGCCCTCTCACTCGAGTTCTGAGACGGCCTGTCGGCTCGCGACAGGTCCCGTGCGGAGAGAATAACAGCCACGGAGCGCGAATCGGCCCTAGAGGCTGCCGGTGAGGCTGTCGCCGGACAGCCGTTGGGCGAGATAGACGGGCAGCACCGAGGCGGCGATCAGGATCGCGGCGACCACGTCCACCACCGGGGCCTGGCGCGGCCGGGCGAGGTTCTCGAAGATCCAGATCGGCAGGGTCGTGGTGCCTGGACCGGCGGTGAAGGTGGTGACCACGATCTCGTCGAAGGACAGCGCGAAGGCGAGCAGGCCTCCGGCGACCAGGGCCGAGCGCGCGGCCGGCAGGGTGATGCGCCAGAACGTCTGGAAGGTGTGCGCGCCGAGGTCGGCGGAGGCCTGCTCCGCGGAGGGGGCGAGGCGGCGCAGCCGGGCGGCGACGTTGTTGAAGACCACGACGATGCAGAAGGTGGTGTGCCCGAGGATCACGGTGAACAGCCCGAAGCCGATGCCGAGCGGGGTCAGGACCGTGGTGAACGCCGTGTTGAGCGCGATGCCGGTGACGATGCCGGGCAACGCGATCGGCAGGATCAGCAGCAGCGAGATCGTCTGACGGCCGAAGAAGTCGTAGCGCACGACGGCGAACGCGGCCAGCGTGCCGAGGATCAGCGCGAGGGCGGTGGCGCCGAGCCCCGCGCGCACCGAGGTGAGCAGTGCATCGCGAATGCCCTGCTCATGGAAGGCGGTGGTCCACCAGCGGGTGCTCAAGCCGCTCGGCGGCCACTGGAACGACGAGGAGGCGTTGAACGAGTTGACCAGGATCAGCGCCAGCGGCACGTAGATGAATGCCATGCCGAGGAGCGTGGCGATGCGCAGCAGGACTCGTGCGGTGCGGGAGAGGTTCATCTTCTCGCCTCCTTTCTCCGATTTGCCGCTTATCTGATCTCTACAGCCGGTCGAGCGCACCGCTGCGCCTGGCCGCGAGCAGATAGGCGACGATGATCGCCACCGGGACGCAGGACAGCGCCGCGGCCAGCGGCAGGTTGAGGGTGACGTCGCCCGCGATCGCGCTGCCGAGCATCTGGGTGTTGCCGCCGACGATCTCCACGGCCAGGTAGTCGCCGAGGCTGAGCGAGAAGGTGAAGATCGATCCGGCGATGATCGATGGCTTGAGCAGCGGCAACACGACCGTGCGCAGGGTGCGTCCGGCTCGGGCGCCGAGGTCGGCGGAGGCCGAGAGCACGTTGGCGGGCAGTTGGGTCAGGCCGGTGTAGATCGGCAGGATCATGTACGGCAGCCAGAGGTAGGACAGCGTGGTCACGACCGCGGTCGTACCGAATCCCGGTGAGGACAGGCCGAGCGGGCGCAACGCCCAGTCCACGACGCCGCCACGGCTCAGCGCCACCCACCAGGCGTACGCCTTAACGAGGTAGCCCGCCCACAGCGGGGTGATCACGGCGGCGACCAGGATCCGCGCGGTGCGCGGCGCGGCGACGAACGCCAGGTACAGCGCCATCGGCAGCGCGATCGCCAGGTCGATCGCGGTCACCGCGACCGCGATGCCCAGGGTGCGCAGCACGATGGTCCGGTAGGCCGGTTCGGTCAGGACGGTGTGGAAGTTGCCCAGGTTCCAGACGTACTCGATGTTTGAGGTGAAGTCGTTGACCGACCAGAAGGCCGAGATCAGCATGACGGCCAGCGCGCCGAGGTAGGCGACCGACAGCCAGGTCATCGGCGCGGCGAGTAGCGCGGCCAGCCGCAGGCCGGGGTGGCGGTGGGCCACCCCGGCGAGCCGGCGCACTGGAGAGGAGCGCGGGATGTCGCGCGCCGCTGCCTGCGCCGGCATCTGCGTCACCGGCGTCACCGGCTGCGGCTCGGTCAACTCTTGATCCCGGTCCACGCACTCTGCCAGGCCGCGTAGTCGGTGCACTTCACGTCCGTGCGTCCGTCAAGGCACTTGCTGATGGGCGTGGTCCACAGAAAGACGTTCTTCCACCAGGACGGGTCGTCGGCGTGGTAGACGTCGCAGAAATCGGAGATCCCGGATTCCTTGGCCGCCGCGCCGCATGCCTGCGAGTTCGCGGGCGCCTCGCCGAAGTAGCCCGCGACATGCCCGTTGACCTCGGCCGAACTGATGTAGTTCAGCCACTTGTAGGCGCAGTTGACGTGGGCGTTCTTCGCCGAGGAGATCATCCAGGTGTCCGACCAGCCGGTCGCGCCCTCGGTCGGCAGCACCGCCTTGGTCGTCACCTTTCCGTCGGCGGCGAGCGTGTTCTGGATGACCTGCCAGGTGGTGCCGATGACGTCGTTGCCGGACTCGAAGGCGTTGACCTCGTCCAGGTAGTTGCTCCAGTACGCGGCCACGGCGGAGTGCTGGGACTTGAGCAGGTCCACCGCCGCCGCCAACTGCTTGGCGTCGAGCGCGTACGGGTTCTTGATCCCGAGCGAGGGCTGGTGCCGCATCAGGTACAGCGCGGCGTCGGCGATGTAGATCGGCGAGTCGTAGTCGGTGATCCGGCCCTTGTAGGAGGAGTACTGCGCCGGGTCGAACACCGCGGCCCACGAGGTCGGCTCGGCCTTGAGCTCCTTCGTGCTGTACAGCAGCAGGTTCGCGCCCCGGCCCTGCGGCACGCCGTAGGACGCGCCGCCCACCGAGTTGTAGTCGGTGCCCTTCAGGTCGGGGTAGATCTGCGACCACGTCGTGATCAGCTCGGTGTTCACCGGCGCGACCTGTCCGCCGTAGATCAGCCGCAGCGTCGCGTCGCCGGAAGCGGATACGACGTCGTACTTGCCGGTCTTCATCAGCTGGACCATCTGGTCGGACGTGTTGCCGATGGTCAGGTTCACCTTGCAGCCGGTCTGCTGCGTGAACGGGGCGACCCAGTTCTCCGCGGCCGAGTCCTGGCCGTACTCGACATAGCCGGCCCAGGCGACGATGTTCAGCACGCCCTCGCCGGCCCCGACCGAGGTCGCCATCGGCTCGTTCGGCACGCCGGTCGCCGTGCCGCCCTTACCGGAGGACGAGCATCCGGAGACAGCGAGCGACACGGCCGCGGTGGCGGCAGCGAGGCCGCGAATACGGGTATTGCGCATATGAGCTCCTGGATCGGGTGAGGGCGGGCCGGGAGGATGGAGCGGTTTCGCCACCGGCCGCCAGAGCCGCGGCGGCCGGATCAGCTGCCGGGTCAGTCGTCGGTCAGGTCGATGGTGTGCTCGCGGCGCCAGGCCAGCACGACCTCGGCGCCACGGTGGCGCAGCGCGTCGCTGGAGGATTCCTCGAGGTTCTGGCGCACGGCAGCGAGCCGGGTTCCGGCTTCCAGGGTGACCAGAAAGCGTGTCTGCGCTCCCGCATAGACGACCTCGGCGATGCGTCCGGCGGCCGTGCACTCGTCCGGCCCAGCCGGGTCGTCCGGATGAGTGATCCGGATCTTCTCCGGGCGCACCGCGTACGTCCCGGGCGTACCGACGATCTGCTCGGCGGCGGTGCCCGTGATCAGATTGGCGGTGCCGACGAAATCCGCGACGAACGCGGTCGCCGGGTGCTCGTACACCTCCGCGGGTGTACCGACCTGCTCGACGCGCCCGGCGTTGAACACCGCGAGCCGATCGCTCATGGTCAGCGCCTCGTCCTGATCGTGGGTGACGAACACGAACGTGATCCCCGCCTCGCGCTGCAACTGCTTGAGCTCGAGCTGCATCTCCTGGCGCAGTTTCAGGTCAAGCGCGCCGAGCGGCTCGTCGAGCAGCAGCACCGAGGGCCGGTTGACCAGCGCGCGGGCCAGCGCGACCCGCTGGCGCTGACCGCCGGAGAGCTGCGCGGGCCTGCGGTCGCCGAACCCTTCGAGGCGTACGGACGCCAACGCCCGCTCGGCACGCTCGGCACGTTCCTTCTTCGGCACACGCTTGACCTTCAGCCCGTACTCGACGTTCTGCCGGACCGACAGGTGCGGGAAGAGCGCGTAGTCCTGGAAGACCGTGTTCACATCCCGGTCGAACGGCGCCAAACGGGTGACGTCCCGGCCGTCCAGCGTGACGGTTCCGAGGGTCGGCTCCTCGAAGCCCGCGATCAGCCGCAGCACCGTGGTCTTGCCCGAACCGGACGGGCCGAGCAGCGAGAAGAACTCCCCGGCGCGGATCTCCAGGTCCATCCCGGCGACCGCGCTGATCTTGCCGAAGGACTTGGCCACCCCCGCCAAGCCCACCGCGACCGCGGGGAAGCCGGCTTCCCGCGCGGTCGCCGTCTCGTCCGCCGCCACCATCGCGCGAGTCCCTCCCACCGAGCGCCGCCCGCACCGTTGCCGCAGAACCATAAAGTTCGCGTGACGATGCAGCCATGGACGGATGCATGAGCTTTCGGCCCGGCGTTGTGCACACCTACAGTTCACGGATGCCCGTCGCGCTGCGAGACCTCGTCACTGTCGAGGCCCTCGCGCTGCGCCTGCGCACCGGCGAATCAGGCCTCGACCGGCTGGTGCGCTGGGTGGCGTCTACCGAACTGGCCGACCCCACGCCGTGGATGGACGGCGGCGAACTGGTCCTGACCACCGGTCTGCGCCAGCGCACGGCCGCGGCCCAGACCGCGTTCGTCGAACGCGTCGCCGAGGCGGGCGCGGCCGGGATCGGCTTCGGCGTCGGGCTGAGCCACAACAGCGTGCCCCGCGCCACGCTCGCCACCGCGCACCGCACCGGCCTGCCGGTGCTCGAGGTCCCGTACGAGACCCCGTTCATCGCCATCACCCGCCACGTCGCCGACCGGCTCGCCGCCGAGCACCTCGGCGACCAGCGCCGTCTCGTTGACGTGTACGACCGGCTCACCCAGGCCGTCCTCACCGGCGACGGCCTCGACCGCTTGATCAGGACGCTGAGCCGGCAGACCGGCACCGACGTCGCGGTGCTGCTGCCCGACGGAACGTCCCTGGCAGGCCAGCCCCCTGCGAAGCCGGCGCATGACCTGGGCATCGACGTGGACTGCGTCCCCGTGGCGCGCCTCGTGGCTGGACCCACCGCTCATCCTGAGCCACTGCCCTACGCGGCGCGACTCATAGGCCTCGAACTCGCGCGCCGCCTGTCCTTCCTGGCCAGCCGCCGACTGCTGCTCGGCCGACTGCTCGGCGACGTGTTCGACGGCCACCTGCGCGGCGAGAGCGTCGGATGGCTCTTCACGGCGCACGGTATACATCCGACGATGCCCTACCGCACCCTAGTCGGCGGCTGGAGCGACAATGACCGGACGGCGACAGCGACTGCGGACGAGCGATCGCGCCGACTCAGCCGTACCGCCTGGTCAATCCGGCAATTCAACGTACCCGGACCCGGACCGACGCCCACCGTGACCGACCTCGGCGCCCACCCGATCAGCGCGATCATCGATCGGTACTTGGTCGTGTTCATCCCGCACGGTGTTCCCGCCAAAGATCAGATAAGCGCCATGCTCCAAGCACTCCGGCTCGACCCCCAACGCGGACCGAGCGCGACCATCGGCGTCAGCGCGCCGCACGGCGGAGCCATGGGCATCGAACGCGGATACCTCGAAGCCCGCACCGCCGCCGCACGCGGACCCGGAGTCCACCACGCCACCCCGCTCACTCTCTCCGACCTGCTGCTCGCCCAGGCGACGCCGGCCGCCAGCACGCTGAGCGACCAGATCCTCGGCCCGCTCACCCGCTTCGACGCCGAACACAACGCGGGCCTGACTGAGACCCTCAGCCGCTACCTGGCCACCGACGGCTCCGTGCAGGCGACCGCCGACCAGCTCTTCATCCATCGCAACACGGTGCGATACCGGCTCGACCAGATCGAGAGGCTCACCGGCCGCACCCTCTCGTCCACCACGGACCGCACCGAGCTCTGGCTCGCCCTGCTCGTCCGCGACAACGCGCTGCGCCCGGCACAGTGACCCGACATGTGCTCGGGTGTCGGCATGGACAGTGCGCGCCTGATCGTGACAAGGCACGATCGACGAACGGCAGGGCGTTAGTATCCGGGGCCAAGTGGTGATTGGAGCCAGGCACGCCGCCGGCCACCACGGTGCGTAGGAACGGTGCGCAAATCCACGTCCGCCAAGCCGAGTCCCCACAGGTCGGCAAGCCGCCCGTCTCCCAGACCACCAACCGTGTCACAGGTCAGGTGAAAGTCCACCGGATCGGCCGCCGCTCGAGTGGACGCGTCCGCCGCGTGCTAGGCGTTCAGGCGCCGCTGCGGACTCGCGCCCTGCCGCTGCTAGCCGACCTCGGCGCTTTCTGCGGCCACGGTCTGCGGCCGGGGCGCCGGCACTTGCGGGCTCGCCGCGAAGACCCAGCGCCGGTAGAGGGCGAAGTTGAACACTGCGTTGAGGCCGGTGGTGATCGTCTTCGAGACCAGGAACGCGTCCCACAGGTAGGAGAGCCCGACGACGATGACGAGGGTTGAGACGTAGTTCAGGCCGGCAGTGGCGAGCAGCCTCGCGCCCTGGCGCCCCACCGGGCCGGGCGCGGCGAACGTGAAGATGCGGTTCAGCCCGAGGTTGGCGCCGAACGCGCAGCAGAACGCCAGAGTCGTCGCGAGCGCGAGCGGCAGCCCCGCGAGCACGTGCAGAGCCCACAGGATCGACACGTCGATCGCGTAGACCAGCGCGCCCACCAGAACGAAACGGAGTACGACGCCGTCGACGCGGACTGGTCCCCACAGGCCCCAGGCGAGCGCTGCCAGGCCGGCCGCCATGAGGGCCAAGGGCAGCAGCGGGCCGAGCGGCGGCAGCCAGGATCCGGTCAGCGCGTTCAGGGGCAGGCGCCCGGTGGCCGGATAGCCGCGCTGGAATCGCAGCATGCTGCTCCACAGCGCCACCGGTTGCAGCGGGAGCAGCGCCACCGCGATCAGGCGCAGCAGGGAGGCGAGCCTGGCGGCGCCCAGCTCGGCGCACCGGCCGAGTTGCAGGGCCGCGATCAGCGGGGCTCCCACGAGCAGGGGCAGCGCGTACCGGCCTTGGGAGAACCAGAACCCTTGGCGCACCGCGTCGGCGTCCGTGACCACGAGCATGAAGAGGGAGACGCCGACGATCGCGGCGATCTGGATGCGCGCCCGGGTCGTGCCGAGCCAGAAGCCGCCGAGCACGACCAGCCCGAGCACGGCGAACCAGACCACTGAGACGGCCTGCGGGACGAGGATGTCGCCGTACGAGGTGAGCCGCACGGTGCCCTCGAGGTAGTAGGGGACGCGCAGCCACAACTCCTGGACGATGATCTGGATCATCGAGGCCTTGGGAGAGCTCGCGTCGGTCAGGTCGAAGTTCGCGCCCGCCAGCGCGTCCCAGGCGCTCGCCGCGGCGACCGCGCAGCCGACGCCCGCCGCGGCCCACCTGATCCCGCGCGTCTTCCACAGCGTGCGCAAACGCGCCGCGCCTACGCCGATCGCGCAGACGGCAGCCGCCACGACAAGCCAGCCGACACCGAAACCGCGGGTCACGGCGAGCACGGAACCCGACCACAGCACGACGGCGACCACGGAGGGACGCACCGGCCCGGCATCCATGAGATCGAGCAGGCTCACCCAGAACGCCACCGCCGCGCCGATCTCCACGCCGGCCGGGTTCACCGCGCCCATCAGGTTCACCACCACCGGCGTGACCGACACGGCGATCCCGACGACCAGCCAGCGGTTGCGCGAACTCCACGCGATCGCCACCGCGCTGGCCAGTAGAGCGCTGATCTCCGCGTCCGTGAGCAGGCGGGCGAGGACGATGCCCCTCAGGTCGGGCCACAGGTACAGTACCGGCCCGACGAACAGATAGTAGGAAGGGTCGTAACCAGCCGCGTTGCTCTTGGTCGAGACGCGCACGTGCCGCGTCTTCGGGTCGGCGCCCGGAGTGTGCTGGCAGCGCGCCGTGACGTCCGTCTTCCAGCGGAAGCAGCCGTTGCCGCGCGGAACGAGGCTCTGCGCGGTCCTGACCCTGGAATTGGCGGGGCCCGCGTAGATCTGGCCGGCGGCGACCCCGTACGCGCGCGTGACGTGCTGAAGTTCGTCGGGCGGCCCGTCGTACGGCATCGCCAGCGCCCATGCCGCGCCCAGCAGGAAGAACGCTGCGAAGCTCACGGTCCACACGAGCCGGGCGGTGCCGACGTACTTCGTCCGGCGGCGCGCCGCGAAGAGCCGGATCCTCTCCGCGGTCGTCATCGGTCGACCGCGACGAGCTGCCCGCTACCGGCCGACTTCAGGATCGCCTCCGCGGTGCGCACGGTGCGCACGCCCTCCTCGAAACTCACGATCGGGGCGCCGAGTCCGAGCACTGCGTCGCGGAACGCCTCGTGTTCGGTGCGCAGCGGCTCGGGTTTCGCGATCGCGTACCGGATCACGTCCCCCTCGGTGACGCCGCGGAAGTTCTGCAATACCTCCCACTCGGTCGGGATGCTCGAGTTCGCGTAGTACGTGAGGTCGGCCGTGAGCGTGTCGGCGACGAAGCAGCCGCGTTCGCCGGTGACGACGGTCATCCGCTCCTTCAGCGGCGAGAGCCAGTTGACCAGGTGGCTCGCCACGACGCCGCCCGCCAGCCCGCCGACGACCGCGACGAGGTCCTCGTGGTCGCGGCCGCTGCGGTGCGCGGTGTGCGCGGCGACGGTCGCGTAACTGCGACGGGTGACCCACTCGGTCAGGTCGATGTCATGGGTCGCCAAGTCCATCACCACGCCGACGTCGGCGATGCGCGCGGGAAACGGGCCCTGACGGCGGGTGACGACCTGGAACACCTCGCCCAGTTCGCCCGCGTCGAGGCGCCGGCGCATGCTCTGTAGCGCCGGGTTGAAGCGTTCGATGTGGCCGACGCCGCCGATCAGGCCGCGGTCGGCGAAGAGTCTGACCATACGCCGGGCCGCCTGCGAGTCGGGAGCCAGCGGCTTCTCGATCAGCGCGTGGACACCTGCTTCGGCAAGCGCCACCGCGACCGGCTCGTGCAGGGCGGTGGGCACGGCGACGACGCAGTAGTCGACACCGAGTGAGAGCAGCTCATCGACGTTCGCCACGACCGGTGCGGCCACGGCGGACGGATGCGGCGCGGGCTGTGGATCGGCGACGCCGACCAGCTGCACTCCGTCGAGGGAGGCCAGAACACGCGCGTGGTTGCGCCCCATCTTCCCGAGGCCGACCAGTCCGGCGCGCAGAGTCGCGGTCACCGCGGGTCCACCTGCGCCGCGGCTCGCCGCGCCGTCGGCTGCTGTGCGTTCGCGTCCATGTCAGACCTCGCCCCGCGGCTGCGCGACGAGGGGCGCCGCCGCCGTACGCCGCACGTCGTGCGGGTGTGGACCGGCTCCCCGGATCGCCGGCGGCAGCGTCTCGCGGCGCAGCGGCCGGTCCGGCGCGTCCTGGATGTCCAGAATCCACGAGTTGATGACGAGGTGGATTCCGGCCAGCAGCGGGGTGACCGAGAGCAGAACGGTGCCCGCGCTCGGCGAGCCGCCGCCCATCAGGCGGTACGCGATCGTGCCGAGGCCGAACACGGTTCCGAAGCCGAACAGCGCCAGACCGGAGAAGAGGAGTAGCGCCACCGGCGTGAACGACTGCAACACGTGCTTGATGAGAATACGCCGCCAGAATCCGCGGAAGAGCAGCCCGAACAGGGCGGGGGCGACTTTGTGCAGCCGGATTCCTGACACCTCGTCGCCGTAGACGGCGGGGACGGGGACGTCACGGGCACGCGCGTCGGCGATGTTGAGCCGGATCAGGAAGTCGTTTTCGAATTCATACCCCGTCGCCACATGGTCGAGTGCGATGCGTCGCAGCACGGCGGCGGTGGTGGCTGTGTATCCGTTCTGCGGGTCGAACAGGTGCCAGTATCCTGAGGCGGCCTTCGTCATGAACGAGAGCACGATGCTCCCGAACACCCGGTGCCTCGGCATTCCGGAGAACGAGGTGCGGGAGAAGAAGCGATTCGCCTTGGTGAAGTCCGCGTCGCCTTCGGCGATGGGGTCGAGCAGGTCGGGCAGATAGTCCGGATCCATCTGGGCGTCGCCGGCCATGACCACGCTCACGTCGGCGCCGAGGGCCAGCGCGCGGCGGTGGCCCTCCAGGACCGCGCCTCCCACGCCCGTGTTGCGCTCGTGCCTGATCAGCGTCACGCGCGGATCGCCGACGGCGAGCGCGGCCGCATAGGTGTCGTCGGTCGAGCAGTCGTCGATGACGATGACGTGATCGACGAACCGGGGAACGGTGCTGATCGACTTTCCGATCAGGCTGGCCTCGTTGTACGCCGGCATCACGACGGCGATCGCCAGATCCCTATACATCGAATTCGTCCCAACTGACCTTTTGGCGATGCCGCCCGGCGCCGCCTTTTTCCGGAGGCGAGACTACTCGCCCGCCACACGGGAATCGCCCGCCCGAGGACGCGGGCAGCCACCGAGCACCCCTCAGAGTGAAGGGAATCCGTCGATGGGGTGAAGCGGTCGACGTGAATAGATTTGATACGCGGTGCTGCGTCGTTTTTTTGGCTCAGACCTAACTGCAGGGCTTTCTCGCGCTGGCTTCGTCATACACGGACAAGTCTTCAACAAATCCGCCGTCGAATACGCGGCACGCCGACTCCGGCGGCATGCCACCGGTCTACGACTTTTCGTGGAAGATTGCGGCCTGAGGACATTCCGTCGTACGCGTTGGGACGATGACAGTGGTGTTCGATCCGAATCAGCGGTTCCTGCGCATGGTTCCCGGCGGGAACGGGATCGTGTACGCGATCCAGGCTGACGGGCTGCTGTACTGGTACCGCCATCTCGGCTGGCAGACGGGCGCCGTCTCCTGGGCGAACGGGGGGGCGGGCTTGCAGATCGGCGCCGACTGGCATCAGTTCACCACCGTGCTGGCCGCGGCCGACGGCGAGTTCTTCGCCTTCCGCGCGGACGGCACGCTGCGGTGGTACCGCTACATCCTGAGCAACGCGAACACCGGCGCCGGCGGTTGGCATCCGGCCAGCGGATCCGTCATCGGCTCGGGCTTCGACCGCTTCACGCGGATCTTCGGCGGGTTCGACAACGTGCTGTACTGCGAGGACGGCAGCGGCAACCTGTACTGGTACCGGTACTCGGCGGGCAACGGCAGCGTCGGCTGGGCGAATGGCGGCAACGGGTTGCAGATCGGCTCCGGCTGGAGGCCGTTCGTCGAGGTGTGGGCCGACCCGGGCGGAGTCGTCTTCGGCATCTACCAGACCGGCAACCTGTTCTGGTGGCGCCGCGTCGTGCAGAACTCCTCGACGGGCGCGGGCTACTGGGTCAACAACGGCAACGGGATCGTGGTCGGCACCGGTTGGGGTAGCGACAGCCAGCGCGCCGCGTGGTCCAACACCTCGGGCGTCCAGTACGCGATCGCCCTCGACACCTCGGTGACCCCGGCCACCGACAACGCTCTGATCTGGTACCACCTGCTCAACTCCCAGAGCATCAACACCGCGGGCCCGTCCTGGGCGAACGGCGGCAACGGGATCAAGGTCGGCAGCGGCTTCACGATCGAGGGCACCGCGGCCCTCCAGGGATACCCCAGCGCTCAGTCCACGGCTCAGGGCGGCAGCCTCGGCATCAGTGTGTCGACGACGTTCCCGACCTACACCGCGACGGTGGTGCGGCTGGCCCCCAGCGTCTCCGGCCCCGTCACGATGGTGAACACGACAACGTACCCGGGCCGGTTCAAGCTGCTGCAGAGCGGATACCGCAGCGCGGGATGCGGGTGGAGCAGCGATTTCACCGTGTCCGTCCCCACCGGTTGGCCCTCCGGCGTCTACGCGGCCCGGCTGCGCTCGCCTGAGGGCCTTCCGCACGACGTCGTGTTCACCATCCGGCCCGCGGCGCCGCAGAACAACATCGCCGTCGTGATCCCCACGAACACGTACAACGCCTACAACCAGTGGGGCGGGCACGACCAGTACACGGACGGCCAGAACGGCGTGCAGCGCGTCATCACCATGTTGCGGCCGAGCCTGTCGACGACGCTGACCGGCAACGGGGTGATCAACCATACGCTTTTCAGCGACATGTTCCTGCTCCAGTGGATGGGTTCGCAGAGCATCGCGTTCGACTGCTACACCGACCTGGATCTCGACGGCACCGGATCGACGTGGCTCTCGCACTACAAGGCCGTGGTCGTGCTGTCGCATCCCGAGTACTGGACCGATGTCAGCCGCCAGAACATCGTGGCCTATCTGACCGCCGGCGGCCGGCTCATCGACACCGGCGGCAACACCCTGTGGGAGCGTGTCACCTACTCGACCGACCGCAACGCGGTGGTCTTCCGGACGCCGACGGGCGAGCGCGATCTGTTCGACGACCACGGGGAGCCGGCCTCCGACGTGATCGGAGTCGAGTTCAATCCCGCGTCGTACAGCGACTTCTTCCCGTACCGGGTGCTGACTGCGCATCCGTTCCTCACCGGCACCGGGCTGGGCGTGGGCAGCACGTTCGGCGCCGTCGCCTACAACGGCGCGGCGAGTGGATGGGAGGTGGACGCGTACGCCGGAACGATCCCGGGGACCGTGGTGATCGCCAGCGGGCTCAATCCCAACGGCGGCGCCGACATGTGCCAGGTGCCCAAACCCAACGGCGGCTGGGTCTTCACCACCGGCTCGATCGCGTTCAACGGCGCGATCCCGAACGACGCCGCGATTCGACGGATCCTCACCAACGTCTTCGCCGCCGCCGTGGCGTAGCCGTGGCCCTCGCCACGCACCCTGTCCGAAGAGACGGAAAGGAAGTGACCATGCCCACGATCACACGGCGGGCTCTCCTGGTCGGCGCCACGGCGGCGCTGGCTTCGGGATCCGCGACCGCCGCTGCGGCCGCCGGCCGGAGCGCGCCCACACTCTCCCGCATCCGGCAGGACGTGGTGGCACAGCAGGGAAACGCCTCCATCACAGTTTCTCTGAATCCTGTTCAGGACGTGATGATGATCAGCTACACGATCACCAACATCGGCACGGCTCCGGATGTGTTCACTGTCTGGTACTCGGATGTGGACAACGGGCGGCAGTCCAGGCAGCTGTCGTATCCGCTCAATCCGGGCGAGAGCGCGAGCGCCCAAGTGTACGGGCACCTCAACCACAGCTTCCTGGTGAACGTGTGCCAGAGCGACGGAACGTGCTTCAGTGTCGGCCCTATCAGTCCCGGTCCCGGTCCCGCTGCGATCCCGCTCGGAATCCGAGTGCGCCCGCCGCAGTAGCCCGCCGACGATCATCACTCTTAGATCCTTGTAAATACATTGGGACATCATTCCGGGTGCGAGCGACGACGTGACCGGGGGCGACTTACTTCGTCGCGGCGAGACCAGCGGTGCGTCGATCGCCGACACCGTTCGGGCTCTTCTGAGGTTTGAGGTTCACAGATGACAATCCCTTCGACGCTCACGTCGACGCCTACCGCGTCCAGCGCGTCTACCGCACCCACCACACCTGTCTCCGCGCGCCGTCGTGGGCCATACCGGCAGAAGGCCGGCACCGTCGCGGCCATGGCGGTCACGGCCTGGATGCTGCCCCTGGCGGCGCACGCGTTGCGCGTCGACTGGCTGATCCTCGTCATCGCCTGGCTCGGGATCGCGGCCCTGTTGCGGGCCGGACGGCTCCTGATCGACCGGCTCGTGCTGGCCGGGGTCCTGTTGGCGGGCTTCCTGATCGCCGCCGGGCTGCTCTTCTCCCTCTGGCCGTGGGGTATGCGGCCCGTCCCGGTCGGCGGCTTCACCCTCAGCGCCGTCGTCCTCGCGGCGGTGATCAGCGGGCGGCACCCACAGCTGCCGACGCGGCTCGTCCCCACGGACGCGGTGATCGTCGGCGCCGGGGCGTTGTCCTGGCATTACCTGAACGCGCCGACCGCGGGCAAGAGCTTCGTCCACAAGCTCCCGTACATCGCTTCGCGCGAAGACATGTTCAACCACTACACGCTCTTCGACGCGATGCACCGCATCGGCGGGTACGCCTTCCTCAAGCCGGGCGCCATCGAACCGTACATGAGCCCCGGCCTGTGGAATCCGACCGCGATGCGGTTCTACCCCTCGGGCACGCACTACCTGTTCGCGCTCTTCGACGTCTTCCTACGCTCCGACACCGACCCCGGCGCGCCGTTCGGCGAGTACGACAGATTCGTGCTCTACAACGCCGCCGTACTCACGCTCCTGGCGGCCGCCGTCGTCTGGGCTGCGCGCTGGATCGCCGGACCCGGGCTCGCCGGATGGCGCCGGGCCTTCTTCTGCACCGCCGTCGGCGGACTCGCCGCGGTGGGTCAACTCACCACCTTGTACTGGCAGGGTTTCGCCGCACACGCCGCAGGGCTCGTCGTGCTGGCCGTCGGGACCGCCGTCTGCGCCCGTCCACCGCGCTCGGTGCGCGAACAGGTGATGCTGCTCGCCGCCGCAGTCGTCTCGGCGACGTTCGTCTACAACCTCACCGCTGTCATGCTCCTGGGAATGGCCGGGACCGCCGTCGCGGTCTACCGGCATCGGCTCCGGAGGCACCGGCGCTTTGCGGTACTCATCGGCGGACCGGCGATCTGCGTCGCAACCGTGCCCTATGCCACTCAGTCGTTCGCCGGCTTCAGCCCGTCGGGCAAGTTCCTGATGTGGGGCAGCGCCGTCGACTTCTCCCGCGTCCTGCTGGCGGCGTTCGCCTTGGCGGCGCTTTCGGCGGCGATCACCCGCAACGGACGCCGCTCGCCGGCGTGGCAGGTCGCCTCCCTCTCGCTCCTGTGGTGCGGCGCGCTGACCGCGGCCATGTGCTGCTACGCGTACTCCACGGTGGGCGCCACGACCTACTACTGCGAGAAGCTGATCGAGGGCGTGTGGGTCGTATCGCTGACATGCTTCGGCGCTGTCGGGATACTGCTCAAACCGGGCCCGCGCCTCGGCTCCTCGCGCCGTTTCGGCCGCCGCGCCGAGAACCTCGCCGCCGCACTCGCCACGACCGTGGCCGCCGTGCTGTCCGGCGCCATCCCGCTGGCCCCGGCGCAGATGACGGACTGGGTGCCGCGGCAGGACGTCACCTGGGGTTCCGCATGGCGGGCCGGCTTCGTCTCGTCCGACCTCGCCGTCCCGCTCACCGCCGTCGCGAAGCACCGAATGCTCGGCGACGGCGTGCCGACGCTCATCCTGTACGCCGACTGGGGTCAGAGCAACTGGCGGCTGTCCATGTTCGACGCGGCGCTCAACCACGACCGCGGCCTCATCACAGACCGGGCGATCGACCAGCTCGCCGGTTCGAACGGCCTCGCCACCATGAGACTGCCCAAGCCGGGTGCCCCGCTCCCCGACAAGGACCGAAAGTCCCTGGCGAACCTCGAGGACTGCGTCAAGAGGTCGCGCGTACCGCTGCGGATCATCGTGTGGAACCGGGACCTCGCCGACCACCTCAGGGCATTCGGCGCTGCCGATCCACACCTGCGGCTGAACGTCGTCCAGCTGGGCGGCCGGTAAGCGACCGGGTTTCGCTCAGACGACCCGCGTCGTGAGCGGCCATGGACCGACCGACGTCCGGTCGGCGTGGCGGCTTGCCGTGGCACACAGCACGCTGTTGACTTCCCTCGTCTTCCTGGCATGAGCCACCTCCCTCTCCCCGGCACGGCATGAAGACGCCGCTCGCCGTCGGAGAGGTCCGGCGACACTGCCCCAGTCGGCGGCCTGGACCGCGACAGCGCCCCACAGCTCGTGGGAATCAGACTCCGCCCGCGTAGACGGGCACCTTCGACGCGCCGCAGCGGCGGATGACGCGAACTGGAATATCCATGTCGACGCTGACTCGGCCTCGTGCGAGCACTCACAGAGGTACGGAAGGCAGGAGCAACATGCGAGGTGCAACGTTCGCCACGGCGGTCGCGATGGCGGCCGTCGGACTGGCGGCATCCCCCGCCCAGGCGAATTCCATCTGCAACCAGGACGGCGTGGCGATTTTCTGCGTCACCGGCGCGCAGACCCAGGACGTACTGGCGCTCAACTACCAGGTCACCCAGAGCGACGGCCCGGGACTTTATTCGGTGTACTACGTCGACGCAGCCGGGGGTTCACCGTCCGTCCCCGCGCAGGTGGGCCCGCTCAGCTTCCAGCAGCTCATGCTGGGCTCGCTCTACGGGCAGCTCAACCACTGCTACAACGTGCACCTGGACAGCACCCCGGGCACGTCCCTCGTCGTCGGACCGGTCTGCCAGTGATCGGCGTGCGCCGCAGCCGCGCGGCCGAGACGACCACCTCGATGCCACACAACGAAGACAGGAGTGCCGTCGTGTCAGGATTCCCCAGGCGTGCCGGTCTCGCGGCGCGCTTTCTGACCGTTCTCGGAACCACGCTCGCCACGGCCGGGCTGGCCGCTCCGTCCGCGAATGCGGTCACGACCTGCAACACCCCGAGCGTCGCCATGTACCACGTCGACGCTTCGTCTCAGCTGCGGCGATGGAGCTACGCATCCCCGCTCGACGGCAGCTCGAACTGGACCCAGCAGTTGATCGGAAGCGGGTGGAGCGGGCTGAACGTCGAATCCGGCGGCAGCGGCGTCCTGTACGCGATCGATGCATCGGGAAACCTGCGCTGGTATAAGGACAACAACTACACGGGCGGTGCTGCGTCCTGGGACCCGGCGAGCGGGTCGGTGATCGGCACCGGTTGGGGCGGGTTCAGCACGGTCGTCTCCGGCGGCCAGGGCGCCATCTACGCGGTCGACTCGTCGGGAAACCTGCACTGGTACCGCTATCTGGGCAGCGGCTTGCCCTCGTGGGCGGCCAACAGCGGGACCGTGATCGGGACCGGCTGGAACAGCCCGTCCAAGATCATCGCCGGAGGCTCCGGCTTGATCTACACGGTGACCTCGCCGGGCGCCCTGTTGTGGTACCGGCACCTGGACCCGCTCGGTGGTGCGGCCTCGTGGGCCAACGGCGGTGTCGCCAAGCAGATCGGGTCCGGCTGGTCAGGGTTCACCAGGATCGGATCAACGGGCGGCGGCGTCCTCTTCACGCGGGACACCACCGGCCAGGTGAACTGGTACCGCGACACCGACCCGCTCGGCGGCTCCTCCTCGTGGGCCAACAGCGGTTTCGGCATCGCAGAGGGCACAGGCTGGAACAACAGTCAGGCCGTCACCGACGTGACCGGTTGCACCGCCTGACCGCTGGGACTCCCGCAGGCGTGGCCATGGAGTAGACCCGCTGGTGGCGGCGAGTGCGTTCCCGCACCTCGCCTTCACCAGCAGGGGAAGCCTTCGAGCGGCAGCGCATGATGGTACCGGGACCGTGACACCGGCCCTTCAGCGGCTCGGCTTCCTATGCCGACCAGGGGAGCCGAATCGCCGAATGCACAGAGAGACGGCGCTGTGCGGTCCAGCCCGGCCGATGAATCGCCGTGGCGACCCGGGCGCTCGACGCTCTCCAGGAAGTCCGGCGGGGCGCTGCGCAGCTCCACGGCCATCGCTGCATGGTGGCATCTGTCACGCGGTCTGCGCCGACGATCGGAACCGCCGAATCAGAGGGCGTTGTAGCAGGTCGGGAACGGCCGGCTGGGTTGGTCGGCAACTCACCTGCGCGACCGCTTGGCCCGCGGCCAGCGACGTGCAGCGACTTCAGATATCAGTGCACGCGACTGCGAATGCCGACGCGCTCCCGCGGGTGGAGATGAAGGAGCGGATCGTTGGCTCTCGGTGCAGCAGGGTTTGTTCGTGCGTGCTCGGATTTCTGCCGTAGAGGGCTTCCGTGCGGCCTGGCCGTTGGGCGTCGCCGCGGCGGTGGTCTGGTCTACCGGGCGCTACGGATTCTCGCCCACGGACGACGAGTTCGTACTGGCCGGGTCTTGGCGCCTGTTGCAGGGCGAAGTGCCGCACAAGGACTTCGTCTCTGCGCGCCCGGTCGGCGCCTCGGTCCTGCACGTGATCGACTTCGCGTTGCCGGGTCTGCTGTTCCTTGACGGACGATTCACCGCCGCACCGGAGTTCGTGCTGACCGCGGCGGCGCTGTTGGTCCTCGCACTGCGCGGTATCGGAATGCCGCGGGGCGGCGGCCTGTGCCGCGCTGCTTGTGTGGCGATGGGAAACACCGCCGTAGTGCTGCTGAATCTCCATGATTTCCCGATGGCGCCCTGGCACACCATCGACGGACTCGCCTGCGGGCGCAGTCGGCTGGTTCCTGATCGACGACGGGCTGGCTCTCGGCAGGCCTGGCCGACGGCGTCTTGGATTGTTCCTCGCGGGATTCGCCGCGATCTGCAAACAGAGCTTCGCGCCGGTTCCGCTGATCGCCCTGTGCATGCTCCTGCTGCGCCGCGGAGAACTTCGGCCCACGTGGCGTTCGCTGCGTGGACTTGTCGGCGATGCGGTGGTGCTCGTAATTGGCTCCCGTCGGGTACTTCGTCTGGGTCGGCGCGGCCGGCGGGCTCAGGGACGCGGTAGTGCAACTGACCGCCAGCCCGCCTGTCTGGGGCCGCGAGACCATCATCGAGCCCTGGCATGCCGTGCTGGCAGAGCCCACCGCCGTCTTGTGGGGTACCGCGTTCGTGGCCGCAGTCGGTCTGTGGTCACTGAGCAGGAATTCGGATCAGCGGAAAGCCAAGAGCATCACGCTCGCCTCGGCCGTGGTCATCAGCATCGCGCTCGTCGGCACCCTGCTGGGCGTCACGCTCAGTGAGCCGATCGGAGCCGGGATCATTCCTTTCATCGGTCCCAGCCTGGAGGTTCCGTTGGAGGCTTCGCCTGCTTGTTGGCGTGGATGGCGAGCCTGTCGTGGGGCTACGCGCTTCCGGCGCTGTTACAGGGATCGCTCGTCGCAAACTCCCTGATCTCGACCTGGGGCAGAACTACCGTGCCCGCCACGCTGTCCGGAAATCGGAACCCACATCGCAACCTTTTGCGTCAGGCGGCCCCTGTCGCGCTGACGACTCTCGTCGCCATCGCCAGTTCGGCTTTCGTGCTGAGCGAGCGAGTGACGCACCAGTACCACGACGCGCCGCGCGCCGAGCTGACTCCGGATCTCGGCTCCGCCGACCCAGGTGGTCAAGGGATTCGCACGTCGGCGGCCACGTTGCGTACATGCGCGGCCTGAGTGAATGCGTCAGAGAACATCCCGCCGTGTGGACGGCCATCCTTCGACACCACGGCGGCCTATCCGCTCCTGCGGCTGCACAATCTTTCCCGTCCAACTGGATGCTCCGCAGGAACTCGTCGGCGACGCCGACACGCGCATCCTCGACGCCGCGCGGACCTCGATCACCGCGGCGACTACCTTGTGCTGTTCCAGGCCGACAATCCGCTCGTCGACGCGATCAAGCCGCGGCTGACCGGCAAGGCGGTGCAGTATGGCACGCTCACCGGACTCTGGGAGCCCGCGCCCGATGCAATGTCAGCAGACAGTCCGAGAAGTATCTCAGCAGACTGCCGTCTGTCGCCGATACGGCGCATTAGCTTGAACTCTAAACGGTGCGACTCAATCGGCACTGTCCGGACGGGGCTACTCGATGAACTGAGATGAGCCATCGCTGCCGCAACGCAGGAAGGGCGCCCGATTCGGGCGCCCTTCCGACTGTGGACCTAGGAGGACTTGAACCTCCGACCTCTTCCTTATCACTCCGGCCCAGCAAGAGGCCGCAGGTTCAAATTCCAGACGAGGCCGTGGGCCGAAGGTGCCGGATGGTGCCGGTTGTGTGGGGTCGTTGCAGTACCCGTTGCAGTACGCCGCAGTCGTACCAAGCAACGCCTCCGCTCGTCGGAGTCAAGGCAGGCCAGCGTAATCAAGATCACCGCTCCTCGGGCCATGGGAGCGGACTGAGCGTCCGCCAAGGGGAGCGCCGCTGAACCTACTTCTGCCGGTAGGCGAGTCGTTGCGGGTGGTCAGGGTGTCAGAGTGGTCTGCTTCCAGGTAGGTGGTCGCGGTCTTGACCACTCTGGCGCAGTAATTGACGGCGTCGGCGACTAAACAGAACGGACAGGTGGGAAAAGCTTGGTGGCGGACCGTCGGTTGGATGGTTGATAAGCCAGCAGGACTAGTTGAAGTGCCATACCCTCTGGATTCATGTGGAAGAGATCGACTGAGACTGGTGTCGGCTTCGCGGTCGTAGACCTGGAGACCACTGGCCTGCATGTGGGCGGTAGCGACCGGATCGTAGAGATCGGCATAGTGCGACTCGGTCCCAACGGTGTGCCACAAGACCAGTGGTCAACCCTTGTGAATCCGGGCCGCGATGTCGGACCGACCGACGTACATGGAATCTCCGCTCGCGAGGTTCTTGACGCGCCGACTTTCGCTCAGATCGCAGGTGATCTGGCCGCCAGGCTCGCCGGTCGGGTCCTTGTGGCACACAACGTGTCATTTGACCTGCGCTTCTTGCTGGCGGAGTATGGTCGGCTCGGGTTCCAGATTCCTCTGACCCAGGACAACTGCATCTGCACAATGGCTGCTGCGCGTTCGTTCCTGCCTTACGCCGAACGTAACCTCTCAGCGTGCTGTCGGGCCGCCGGTGTGACCCAGGTGGCCCGACATGACGCGCTCGCTGACGCGCTCGCAGTTGCTGGCCTGCTGCGCTATTACCTTGCGCATTCTATAGGGCAGTGGTATTG
>JBKOWZ010000211.1:0-8822 GCA_046724665.1 Actinomycetota bacterium | reverse complement strand
GGATCAGGACGAGACGCAGGAGGCGATCGTCATGCCCTGTCCCGTTCCGGTGCCCTGGAACCCGAAGTTCGTCATCTGACCGGCGGAGAGGCTGCCGTCGTAGCTGACGTTGGTGAACCGCACCGCGCCGCTCGCGCCGCTGGCCGTCGCGTTCCAGGTGCCGGTCACCGCCGCGCCGGACGGCAGGTTGATGGTGACCGTCCAGCCGTGGATCGCCGCGGCGCCGGCCGTCACGTTGACGCTGGCGGTGAACCCGCCGGACCACTGGTTCACCGTCACCGCGGCCGAGCAGCCGCCGGTGGGCGGCGGCGTCGAAGGCGGCGGCGTGCTGGGCGCAGGTGTCGAGGGCGGGGGAGAGCTCGGCGGAGGCGTCGAGGGTGGCGGGGTGCTCGGCGGCGGGCTGGACGACGGCGGACCGGAGGTCAGCGTCGGCGTGGTCCAGCTGCGCCAGCCGGCCAGGTTGCCGGACTTCAGGCTGGAGATCCGGAACACGCCGGGTCCGCTGCCGCTGCCGAGCAGGAAGGCCTTGATGCTCTGCGACATCGTGGCCTGCCACTCGGGCCGCACCGCGCAGTGCGTGCCGTCGGCCACGTCGGAGATGTAGCTGATGTTGCTCCCGGCGCCGAGCGCGCTGTAGATTTCCCTGCCGCCGAGCGCGGCCACGCTGCCCGAGCGTGCGGCGAGCCAGTCGATGTGCGGGTTCTCCATGATGAACAGGCCCCGCGGCGCGACCAGGCCGACCACTTCGTGCGTGTCCACCGGCAGCGAGTTGGGGTTGCTCGTGAAGGAGCTGAACGCGTCGCCCACCCACGGCTGCTCGCCGTAGGCCTCGGCCAGCGGCTGAGCGCCGCTCTCGCCGGGGACGCCGCGGAAGATCGGGACGCCGTCGGTGCCCGACTCGACCGGCATGGTCAGCCCGACCCGCTGGTCGAAGGCCCCGGCCACGAAGGCGCCCTTGCCGTACCGCGAGCAGCCGGTCACGCCCACCGAGGTGGTCAGGATGCCGCCGCCGGACTGGTTGATGACGTCGATGATGCGGCTGACGCCCCAGGCCCAGGCCATCAGCACGCCGGTGCTGTTGCCGGCGCCGTAGAGGGTGTAGTACGCGCCCGACTTGGCGTTGCGCGCGGTGCCCTCCGCCCCGACGTTGAGCGGGTTGTAGTTGATGACCGCGGCGCCGGACGAGGTGATGGTGGCGTTGTCGCCGATGCCGCCGTAGACGATGACCGCGGGGAACGGCCCGGTGCCGCTGGGCAGGGTGACCCCGGCCGAGAAGCCGGCGCTGTGCCCGCCGTCCGACACGTTCACGGTGATGCTGGTGCGCGAGACGGTGCCGGAGACGGTGGCGGGCTTGCCGGCCTTCTGGCCGTAGACGTACCTCTGCGCCAGTTGCAGGACCTCCTCGCGCCGGCAGGTCCAGTCGGAGACCGAGGAGATCCGGGTGCCGTTCAGCCTGGTGAACGGATCGGGCAGCAGGGAGGTCGAGGTGAGGCTGCCGGGCAGGGAGACCGAGCAGCCGGCGCCGCCGTCCTCGACGGTGCTGGTGAACGCGGCGGGGGCGACGACGGGAGCGGCGCTCGCGGATCTGGCCGCGAACGTCTCGAAGCCCGCGGCGACCGTGGCAGTCACCGTCAGCATGACGAATGCTGAACGGAGCTTGATACTGGCTGAGCTTGCCACTGCGAAAGCTCTCCTTCCGCACGGGATGGAAGGGATACACGATCACTGATGCCGGCGAGTCGAGCGTCGGGCGGGCGCCGAAACATGTCAATGCGAGAACCGAAATCTGTCGGCTGTTTTTCCGGCGATCTTTGCCGAATGCGCGGCCGGATGCGTGAACTGGCCTTACCTGAGCTGTGCGGTAGTGGCGGCAGGGATCGGAAATACCCGATCGGTAACTTTCAGGTGGCGCCGCAAGTTCGCGAAACTCAGCTGCCCCCGTCATGAGCAGGCGGCCGACCGGTGTTCGCCGGTCGGCCGCCTGTGGTGCCTCGGGTCAGGATTGTCGGAAGCTCTCCGGCGGGCCGAAGTAGCTCGGGCGCATGCCGCCGGTGTCCACCACCAGCTTCTGGAGCACCACCGTGGGATCGACCATCCAGAACTTCAGCACGTGCCGGCCGGGCCGGCTGATCGTGTGCCTGGTGCTGGTCAGGTTGACGTTGTCGGAGGTGTTGCGCTCCCACTGCCGGTTCATCGTGGCGTCGCTGAACCCGGTGGCCGTCATCGTGTTCACGGTCTGCGGCGCGTCGCCGTCGAAGGAGATCGCGTAACGCAGACCCGTGCCGCGCAGCACGTCGTTACGCGGTGACAGGTACGTCCAGACGGTGACCGGTCCGCTGGTGAACAGCGTCATCGCGTACTCCAGCCGGGGGCTGGAGCCGCCGGGCGTCTGAGGCGGCGAGGTGACCGGGAACGCCTCCATGCCGGAGCCGGTGCGGCCGATGTCGGGGATGCGCACCCACGAGATGCCGCCGGAGCCCACCGCGCGGGCGTAGTGGTCCGCCTCCATCGAGACCACTCCGTTCGCCTCGACGAATCCGTCCCCCGCGAGCAGAGCGCGGTCGGGGTTGACGATGGTCGCAGTGACGGTGACCGTCGTGCCCTCGGAGCCGGTGACCGTGATGGGCACCTGCGTGGTGCCCATCGGCGCCCGGCGCCAGTCCACGCTCAGCGTGGCGCGGGTCTGCTTGTCCACCGTGCCGCTGCTCGGCTGCGCGGACAGCCACCGCGCGCCGGTCTCGATGCGGAACCGGAACGGCGACGAGCCGCGGTTGAACACGTCGATGAACTGCGCCGGCTGGGTCTGGAACGGGCTGAACTCGGGCAGCGTCGCGGCGGCCTGCCCCGGCTGCCCGGGCCACCAGGAGGCCGAGCCGTCCACCGCGACGCCCATCTGCGCCCCGGACGGCAGCTGGATGCGCCGCACCGCCGGGAAGATGATGTCGGGGATGGCCCAGTTGTTCAGCTCGGGTTCCTGCCACGGGGCGTTGGGCCCGTAGCGGGCCACGTCGCCGTAGTCGATGTGCGGCTGGATCTGGAACAGCTTCCACTTGCCGCCGGCGATCTGGGTGTTGAACTTGTCCATCAGCGCGAAGTCGTCCGCGAGCCTGGCCTCGGCGGCGTCGGCCAGGTCGTTGGTCAGCGCGCGGCCCTGCGCGGCGTAGAAGATGTTGGTGAACTCCGCCCGGCGCAGCGCGTACAGGTTCGCGGTCGCCTGCACCTCGTAGAGCACCAGTTCGTAGTAGGCGTCCTGTGCGGCCGCAGGCAGCCGCGTGCCGATCCGCTCGGCGCGCGCGGCGAGCTGTTGCCACTGCTCGGTGACGGTGTCCAGCTCCCGGTAGTCGGTGAGGCTGAACGGAGTCCCCTGGTCGTCGTAGACGACGGCGCTGGAGTCGGTGGACAGGTCCTTGGCCGGGTCCACCGTGATGTGTCGGTTGAGCAGTTCCGGCTTGCGGCGCGACTGGAGCTTGCCGTAGGTGTGCAGCACCTCGCCGATCGCGGCCGCCTGCGCCGCGCCGAAGTTCTGCGCCGCGTACGAGCGCTCCCAGGCCGGGATGTCCGCCATCCCCAGCGCGTCCGGATTCCAGGCGTAGTCCAGGAAGAACTGGAGCGAGAGCTCGTTGCCCTTCATGTCGCCGACGTTCGCCACCCACAGCTGCTTCACGCCGTACTGCGCGGCCATGTGCAGCTGCTCCCAGGTGTTGGAAAGCAGCGTGGTGTCCACCCACTTGTAGTCGCGGCCGCCGCCGACGTAGTCGAAGTGGTAGTAGATCCCGTATCCGCCGCTGCGCGGGGGCAGGCTCTGGTCGGGCACCCTGCGGATGTTGCCCCAGTTGTCGTCGGTGAAGACGACGGTCACGTCGTCGGGCGCGGTCATCCCCTGCGACCAGTACCGCAGGACCTCCTTGTACAGGGTCCACACCTGCGGGATGGTCGTGATGTCCTTGCCGGTGACCTCGGCCAGGATCTTGCGCTCGGCGTCCACGATGCTCTGCATCAGCGCGATGCCGTTGCCGTCGGGCAGCGCGGTGTCGCCGTTGCCGCGCATGCCGAGGGTGACCACGCCCTCGATGTTCTGGTCCATCATCCGGCGGATGCCGTCGGCCCAGTACGCCTTGATGGCCTCGGCGTTGCGTACGAAGCTCCACTCGCCGGTGCCGCCGTACGGGTCGTGGCCCGGGGTGACGATGTTGCCGCTGCTGTCGCGCACGGCGGGCACCGCGTGCCGGTTCCACTCCTCGATGCCGCGCAGCATCGGCGCCTCGTGCGAGGTGCCCATCACGATGCCGTACGCGGTGGCGGTCGCGTGGTTCTGCGGGTCGTCCTCGGCGAAGGCGCGGCCCCACACGGCGGGCCACAGGTAGTTCGCCTTCAGCCGGAGCATGAGCTCGAAGACCTTGGCGTACAGCTTGCTGTTGAAGCCGCCGGGGTAGCCGGGCGCCAGGCCCGGGCCGAAGTAGGCCGGGCCCCAGCCGCCGAGGTTCGGGTTCTCGTCGTTGATGAAGAAGCCGCGGTACTTGACCGCCGGGGTGCCCTGGCTGTGCCGGCCGGGCAGCACGAACAGCTCGTCCTGGTGCAGCGGCGCCACGTCGTCCCACCAGTACCAGGGCGAGACGCCGATCTGCCGGGAGACCTCGTAGATGCCGTAGATGGTGCCGCGCTGGTCGCTGCCCGCGATCACCAGGGCGCGGGCGACGCCCGGCGCGGGGTTCGCCACGACCTGCTGTACCGAGGTCTCCCAGCGTCCTGCGACACCGCTCACGTCGAGCCGGCCGGCGGCGACGAGGCCGTCGATCAGCGGGCTGTGGCCGAGGGTGCCGATCAGCACCGGCAGGGCGCCCGAGGGTATCCGGTCGGTGGATACCGCGGGGCGCACCCCGGTCACGCTCGCGATGTCGTTCTGGAGGTCGCCGACGGCGCGCTGCACGCCCGGATAGTCGGCTGAGTTGACCACAAGCGCCGCGGCGCGGCCGTCCGCCACCAGCGGGAACCGCCCGGCGCCGCCGTACGGCGCGATGAAGGAACCCGCGGCGGGCGACGCGGGGGCCGTATCGGCGAAGGCCGTCTCGGCGAGGGCGGGCGCCACGGCGGCCGCGGCCACCGAGGCGCCGAGCAGTCTGAGGAATTCGGCGCGGCTGAGCTGTCCGCGGGGCGGCGCGCCGGCGTCGGACGCGGGATCGGGAACGCGGTTGTGCCCTTGCAAGCTGGCCTCCGGAGAGGAAGCCGCGCGGCGCTGCGCGGCGGGGACGGACGGTATGGGTGCTCGAAAGTTTCGAAGTAAGTTGCGATCCGCCTACACGGTAGTCACACCCGAAAACGCGTCAAGGGTCTTGCAGGGTTACATCCGCGGGGGTCCGGCGACCGCACCGCCGGCCCGGGCGTGCCGGCACTTCGGGACGTATGTCGAGGCAGGTACCGCCACCTGCGGCTGTTCCAGCCGTTCCATCGGGGGACCAAGGTTTCCTCGAACCCTGAGGTACTTGCCCGGCGTCCGCACTTTCATGTTTCGAATTCAGGTGCTAAACGTTTCAGGGTCAACCGGAGGAGCGGGGCCGGCGCGCCCGCGCCGTCTCACCCGAAACCCTGACGGAGAGTGCAAAGTGGCACGAAGACTGAGCATGCGGAAACTGCTCGCGGTGGGCGCGCTGGTCGCCGCGACCGCCGGCACCTCGGTGACCGCGGCCCTGGCGCACGGCGGGTCGTCGGGTGACGGCCCCTCGGCGCACGATCCCGCACACTGGGTGGACACCTGGGTGTCGATGCCGCAGCTGACCGAGACCTCGAACCTGCCGCCCGCGCCGTTCACGGCGACCAACCTGGAGTTCGCCGACGCCACCGTGCGCCAGACGGTGCACATCTCGGTGGGCGGGCAGTTCTTCAGGCTGCGCATATCCAACGCCTTCGGCGGCGCGGCGCTGCCGATCACCGCCGCCTCGGTCGCGCTGCCGGCCGGCGGCGCCGCCGGGGTCAGCGCGATCCAGCCGGGCAGCGTGCGCCCGGTCACCTTCGACGGCAAGGCCTCGGTGACCATCCCGGTCGGCTCGCAGGCGGTCTCCGACCCGCTGGACTACCCGCTGCCCGCGCTGTCGAACCTGACCGTGAACCTCTACCTCGCGCAGGGCCAGGCCTCGAACAGCATCATCTCGCACCCGGGCTCGCGCACCAGCACGTACATGGTCAACGGCAACCACCTGGACGACGCGGACCTGACCGGGGCGGCCTCGGTGGCGCACTGGTACTTCATCAGCGGGGTCGAGGCGTGGTCGCGGCCCGACACCGCGAGCGCGGTGATGCTCGGCGACTCGCTGACCGACGGGCGCGGCTCGACCACCAACGGCAACGATCGCTGGCCCGACCAGCTGCTCGGCCGGCTCCAGGCGAACGCGGCCACCGCGGACGTGGCGATCCTCAACGAGGCCGCGGGCGGCAACCGGATCCTCAACGACGGCCTCGGCCCGAACGCGATCGGCCGCATCGACCGCGACGTGCTGGCGCACAGCGGGGTGAAGTGGCTGCTGGTGTTCGAGGGCGTCAACGACATCGGCACCGCGGCCGCCGACGAGGCGTCGCAGCAGCAGGTCGCCGGCGACCTGATCGACGCCTACCAGCAGATCATCACCCGCGCCCACGCGATGGGCATCAAGGTGTACGGCGCCACGATCACGCCGTTCGGCGGCAACACCGGGTACGACGACCCGGCGGGCCTGCGCGAGGCCTCGCGCCAGGCGGTCAACAACTGGATCCGCACGAGCCACAGGTTCGACGCGGTGATCGACTTCGACAGGACGGTGCGCGACCCGGCCGCCCCGCGCAACCTCGCGCCCGCCTATGACGTCGGTGACCACCTGCACATGAACCCGGCCGGCTACAAGGCGATCGCCGACTCGGTGCCGGCCTGGCTGTTCATCGGCCGCTCGCTGCCGCCCGGCTTCGGCTTCAACTGACCCGCGGCGCTCGCCGCCACAGCGGGGCGGTCCGGCGCAGAGTCGAGTTGCGCCGGACCGCCCCTTGTCCTAGTACCGAGGCACTAGTCGCGGGTGCGGGCGACCAACTGGGTCGGGTTGACGAAGCGCAGCGCCACGACGAGCAGGACGAGCATGGAGCCGGTGTAGACGACCGCCATCGCGTCGATGGACTGCGCGCTGCGGATGCCCGCGGAGAAGACCGCGGAGAACAGGCTGACCACCAGGGTCTGGCTGGTCGGCCCGGCGGTGAGGAAGGTGAGCTCGAACATGCCGAAGGTGCGCACCAGCACCAGGATCCCGGCCGCCAGCATGCCCGGCAGCAGCAGCGGGGCGATGATCCGGCCGAGCACCGCCCGGGTCGGCGCGCCGCACATCCGCGCCGCCGCCTCCAGTTTCGGGTCCACCTGCTCGATGAACGGGGTCATCGTGTAGACGACGAACGGGATCGAGGGCACCAGGTTGGCCAGCACCACCCCGGTCAGCGAGCCGGCCAGGTGGAACTTGTACAGCACGGTGGCCAGCGGGATGCCGTAGGCGATCGGTGGCACCAGGATCGGCAGCACGAACAGCAGCATCACCGCCCGCCTGCCCGGGAAGTCGCGCCGGGCCAGCGCGTACGCCGCCGGGACCCCGAGCAGCAGCGAGACGCCGACCACCAGGAAGGAGACCTCGAAGGTGACCGTCATGACCTGGCCGAGGCCGAACTCGCTCCAGGCGTCGGAGTAGTTCGAGATCGTATACCCCTTCGGCAGCCAGCCGCTGAACCAGGTGCGGCCGAAGGAGTCGAGCACCACCGCGCCGACCACGCCGGCCAGGTTGATCAGGAAGAAGACCACCACGGCCCACACCAGCCAGGTGCCCGGGCGCAGCGCCAGGGTACGGCGGCGGGCCGCGGCGGCGCCCGGAGCCGGGGCCGGGGCCCTGCCCGTGTCCGCGGTCGGCGCGCTCATCCCTTGCCTCCGGTCGATCCGGTGTAGAGCCGCGAGCGCACCGCCATGGCCACGCCGATCACCGCGAACATCAGCGCGGTCATCACCATCGCGATCGCGCAGCCCTGCGAGTAGTCGAACTTCTGCAACGCCTGCTCGTAGGCCTCGATGGAGATCACGTGCGTGCTGCCGTCCGGGTCGCCGACCATCATGGCCGAGGGGAAGACGGTGAAGGCCAGCACGAAGGTCAGGCAGAAGGTGGTCAGCAGCCCGGGCAGCAGCAGCGGGAAGGTCACGTGCCGGAACCGCTGCCACCAGCCGGCGCCGAGGGTCGCGGCCGCCTTCTCCAGCGAGGGGTGGATGCCGGACAGGTAGGAGTGGGTCAGCAGGAAGGCGAACGGGAACCCGCTCAGGACCAGCGAGAACAGCACGCCCCAGTAGTTGTCGATCAGGGTGATCGGGTGGTCGGTCACGTGCAGCCACCGCAGCGCCGAGTTGAACCAGCCCACCGGGCCGAAGTACTCGAGGATGCCCTCGGCGGTCAGCACCGTGCCGAGGGTGATCGGCACCACCAGGATGGTGAGCAGCAGCCGCCTGCCGCGGAAGTGCGCGCGCATCCGGTACGAGATCGGCACCGCGGCACCCACGTTGATCAGCGCCGCCGGGACGGCCAGGTTGAACGTGGTGCCGATCGAGCCGCGGGCGAAGCGGTCCGCGAAGAAGGCGCGGTAGGAGGCGAAGACCCCGCCGCCCGCGTTCTCGCCCTGCGGCTGGAAGGACAGGCCGAGCCCGTACAGGAACGGATAGCAGAACAGCGCGATCACCGCGACCGCCCCGGGCAGGAGCAGCAGCAGCGTGCGGTCCACGCCGCGCTCGGCCAGCCGGTGGCGCAGCGCCGGGCGCGCCCGGGCCGGGCCTGGTCCCGCGC
>JBKOWZ010000100.1:0-7453 GCA_046724665.1 Actinomycetota bacterium | reverse complement strand
GGGCGAACCTGACCAGGCCGTCCTCGTCGCGCACGACGCCGGCGATGGCCGCGCCGATCCCTACGCACACGGCGTCGGAGGCCGCGCGGCTGAGCATCTCGCCGGTGAACCTGCCCAGGTGCGCGGCGACGTCGTCGAGCGCGTAGTCGCCGCGCGGCCGGTACAGCTCGCGCCGGTCGAGGATCGCGCCGCCGAGGCCGACCCGCGCGGCGATCAGGTAATCGACGCCGATGTCGAACGCGAGCACGTACACCCGCTCCGAGCGGGGCACGACCACGAGCGACGGCCGGCCGGCCCCCGCCCCGGCCCCGCGCGCGGGAAGCTCCTCGCGCACGAGGCCGACGCTGTTGAGATCGGTGGTCAGCGCGCCGATGGTGGAGCGGTTGAGCTGCATCGCGGCGGTCAGCTCCGCGCGCGAGGTGGGTCCGTGCACGTGCACGTACCGCAGCAGGGTCGAGACGTTGTGGCGGCGCACCTCGTCCTGGGTCGCTCCGGCCGGTCCGACCGCCATGGCTGAGTTGCGCCGTTCAGCCAAGGCAGTGCCTCTCAGTCATAACCGGAGCCTCCTGTCGGACGCGTTTGGACGTACCACCCCCACCCGGCCCTGCTGCGGTGGCGGCGCGCCTAACTCGTCACCCGTCCGGCGTGCCGGGAGAGCGCGTCGACCGCGGCGGCGAGCAGCAGCACGATGCCGGTGATGATGTACTGGTAGGCCGCGGCGTTGCCCCCCTTGATCAGGTCGCTCATCCCGTACTGGAGGATGCCCAGCGCCAGGCCGCCGAGGACCGCGTCCACGACGCGGCCGCGGCCGCCGGCCAGCGAGGTGCCGCCGATGACCGCCGCCGCCACCGCCAGCAGCAGCGTGTTGCCGCCGCCCTCCTGGGTGTTGACGCCGTTGAGGTACGAGGCGAGGAAGAGCCCGGAGAAGCCGGCCATCGTCGAGCAGATGACGAACACCGAGGTGCGGATGACCCGGACCGGGATACCGGCGCGGCGGGCCGCTTCGTCGTTGCCGCCGACCGCGTAGACGTGCCGTCCGTAGCGGGTCTTGTTCAGCAGGAAGGTCAGGATCGCCAGCAGGACGGCGATGATCGGCACCAGCCACGGGACGCCGCGGATGTGGATGCCCTGCCGCTGCTGCCAGTCCAGCGCCTCGTCGATGTTGCAGACGTACACGAAGACCGCGCCGCCGACGGCGAGCGCGCCGATCCGGAACAGCAGCATGCTGATGGGCTCGACCGCGAGGCCCTGCCGGCGGCGGCTGGCCACCTGGATCAGCTTGACCGCGGCGTACAGGGCCACGCCGATGACCAGGTAGACCCAGCCGAGCGCCGGGGAGAGCCGGCCGTTGTCCAGCAGGAGCAGTGTCTTGTCGGAGATCGAGACCTGGCCGGAGCCGCTGCCGATCACCAGGATCTGCGCGCCCTGGAAGGAGATGAACGCGGCCAGGGTGACCACGAAGGACGGGATGCCGATGCGGGCGCGCAGCCAGCCGAGCAGCACGCCGGCCACCGCGCCGAACGCGGCGGCGCCGAGGATGGCGATCGGCCAGGCCATGCCGTGCTTGACCGACAGGATCGCGCCCCAGCTCGCGGCGGTGGACCCGACCACGCCGGCGGACAGGTCGATCTCGCCGAGCAGCAGCACGAACACCAGGCCCATGGCCAGGATGATGGTGGCCGCCGACTCCTGGAGGATGGAGATGAAGCTGGAGACGCTCAGGAAGCCGGACTGCGCGGTCGAGAAGATCACGACCAGCAGCACGATGCCGATCACGGCCGGCATCGAGCCGATCTCGCCGGTGCGCAGGCGCTGGCGGTAGTTGTGGAAGGTCTCGCCGATGCTGCGCGGGACCGCGGCGGTCACCACGGGTGCGGCGTCTGCGCGGCGGTCGGTGAGCTCGCTCATACCGCTGCTCCGTTCGGGCTCAGGGTGGTGGCCAGCGGCAGCCCGAGGTTGCCCGAGCGGCCCGCCGTGATCAGTTCGACGATCTGGGTGTGCGTCACCTCGGACCGCTTGACCTGCGCGGCCATCTGGCCGAGGTAGAGCGCCGCGATCCGGTCGGAGACCTGGAGGACGTCGTTCATGTTGTGCGAGATGAGGATGACCGCCAGGCCCTGGTCGGCCAGGTTGCGCACCAGGCGCAGCACCTCGGCGGTCTGCGCGACGCCGAGGGCGGCGGTCGGCTCGTCGAGGATGACCACCTTGGAGTTCCACAGCACGGCCTTGGCGATGGCCACGGTCTGCCGCTGCCCGCCGGAGAGGCTGGCGACCTTCTGCCGCACGGACTTGACGGTGCGCACCGAGAGCGAGGCCAGGGTCTCCCCGGCCAGCCGCTCCATGGCCGGCTCGTCGAGCGTGCGCGCCCCGGTGATCCGCTCGCGGCCGAGGAACATGTTCTGCACGATGTCGAGGTTGTCGCACAGGGCGAGGTCCTGGTACACGATCTCGATGCCCATGCCCGCGGAGTCGCGCGGGCCGTGCACCCGGACCGGCCGGCCCTCGAAGTAGTAGTCGCCGTCGTCGATGGAGTAGGTGCCACCGATGCACTTGACCAGCGTGGACTTACCCGCGCCGTTGTCGCCGACCAGCGCCGTCACTTCGCCGAGGTGGGCATCGAAGTCCACCCCTTTGAGTACGCTGACGGGGCCGAACGACTTGGTGATCCCGCGCATCCGCAGGATCGGCTCGTTCTCGTTCACCTCGACCTCTTCCCTGGGACCCGCCTGGATATTGCGAAACTGTGACAACGCGATAGCACGGCCGACGCCTCCCTACAAGCCGGGCTCACGGTCGCGCGCGGCGACCCTTGGTGCGGGCCGCCGCGCGGGACCGTTCAGTCCTGTACTACTGGGCCGAGATGCCGGCCGCGGTGCACTTGGCGGCGTAGGCGGCGGTGCACACGTCTGCGTACGAGGTGTACTTGTCCTTGATCGGCTGGGCGACGTTGTCCTTGGTGATCGGGATCGGCGTGGCCAGCAGCGACTTGATGACCTGCTGGTTGGTCGGGTCGGTCACGTTGGAGAAGGTCTCGGTCGGCGTGGTGCCCGCGGCCAGCTCGGCGGCGAGGTCCACGGCCGGGACGGCCTCCTGGCTGGACGGCTTGTAGATGGTGAAGGCCTGGTCGCCGTCCAGGATGTGCTGGAGGCCGGCGGCGGTGGCGTCCTGGCCGGAGACCGCGACCTTGCCGTTGATGTGCAGGTTCTTCAGCACCGCGATGACCGCGTTGGCCATGCCGTCGTTGGCCACCATGACGGTGTTGATGTTGTGGTCCTTGTTGTACATCGACGAGAAGGTGGTGCCGGCGGTCGTGTTGTCCCAGTTGGCGATCGCCTGCTCGGCCGACTTCTTCCAGGTGCCGGCGTCGATCAGCGGCTTGATGACCGACATGTAGCCCTGGTTGAACAGGGTGGCGTTGTTGTCGGTCGGGGCGCCGTCGAGGATGGCCACGTCCGGGCTGGCGATGTTCAGCGACTGGACCGCGGCGGCCAGCGCGGTGCCCTGAGCCTTGCCCACCGCGACGTTGTCGAAGGACACGTAGTAGTCCGGGTTCGAGCCGGTGACCAGGCGGTCGTAGTCGATGACCTTGACGCCGGCGGCCTTGGCCTCGGTGGTGACGGCCTGGCCGGTGGTCGGGTCGATCGAGCACAGGATCAGGATCTGCACGTGCTCGGTCTTGATCATCGTGTCGGCGATGGTCTTCTCCTGCTGGTCACTGCCCTGCGCGTTCTGGATGTCGCAGTCCAGGCCCTTCTTCTGGCACTCCGCCATCAGGGCCGGCCGGTCCGCGTTCTCCCACCGCGCCGAGGTGGCCGTCTCGGGCAGGATGATCCCGATCTTCGCCCCCTTGGCGTTGCCACCCGACGTGGCGGTGCCCGAGGAGTTGGGGGATGCGTTGTTCGAGGACGATGAACAACCGGCAACGCCTAACGCCAGGGCTGCGGCGCCGACGGTGGCGGTGAGGATGGCCTTACGCATCATCGCGCTGTAGGTCCTTTCTCAGTGCCGGCCCGGTGGCAACAGTGCCCGGTGGCTCGGCGTTCAAGGAATGTTGTGACCGGCAACGTATTAGGTCGTCCCTGTGTTGTGAAGGGGTCCGACCGCTGATTTTGCTGACGGGCGTAACGATTGGGAAACGCAACACGCAGGGCGAGGATACACCGCGGGTCGGCGAATCCGACATTTTGGGCATGGTCTAGACCACTCTGTGTCCTGAAGGCGCCGTGGTCTACCCGGCGACGTGCCCCGCAGCCGCGCGCGGACCGCCCGCGGCAACAATTCGAACAGAGCACGGCCATGCGTTCGACAGTGCGCTGAACGCGCCGCCGTACGTTGCCGAATCGAGACCCGGACGTGCTGCGGTCCGCTTCCCGTTACCCGGCCGCAACCCGATCGCCGCCGATCCAGAACCTTTTCCGGAGCAGAGACATCGGAGCAGTGCCCGGCGAGGGATCGCAGGATTCGTTGTTGCGACGACGGCCGGATCGCGCGCGCCGCCGGGCGTGACGTCCCGGACGCCCGCTTGCGCGCGGTCGGTGCCGGATCCGCCCAGGCTGACCGCATACCAGGGGGTTGGGGCCTAGATTGGTGTAGCGGGCAACAATATCCGGCTCGGCGGCGCAGATGCTTCCAGTAAGCGGCCGAGCTGCTCTTATCGCGCCACCCGCAGTATCCCCGACGCGCGCAGGGCGGCGCACATGACGCGGCCGGCGCACGGGATCGTGTCCCGCGCGCCGGCCGGTCTACGCACTTGCCAGTAGGAGGCGGGCCGGCGTCAGGCCTTGATCAGGTTGCGCAGGACGTACTGCATGATGCCGCCGTTGCGGTAGTAGTCGGCCTCTCCGGGGGTGTCGATCCGCACGACCGCGTCGAACTCCTTGTCCCCCGCGGTCACCTTCACCGTGCGCGGCGTGCCGCCGTCGTTGAGCGCGGTGATGCCGGTGATGGAGAACTCCTCCTCGCCGGTCAGCCCGAGCGAGGCGGCGTTCTGCCCGGCCGGGAACTGGAGCGGCAGCACGCCCATGCCGATCAGGTTCGAGCGGTGGATCCGCTCGTAGGACTCCGCGATGACGGCCTTCACGCCGAGCAGCGCGGTGCCCTTCGCGGCCCAGTCGCGCGAGGAGCCGGATCCGTACTCCTTGCCCGCGAGCACCACCAGCGGGACGCCGGCCTCCTGGTACGCCGCGGAGGCCTCGTAGATGGTGGTCTGCTCGCCGGTCAGCAGGTTCTTCGTGTAGCCGCCCTCGACGCCGTCGAGCAGCTGGTTGCGCAGCCGGATGTTGGCGAAGGTGCCGCGGATCATCACCTCGTGGTTGCCGCGCCGCGAGCCGTAGGAGTTGAAGTCCTTGCGCGCCACGCCGTGCTCGGCCAGGTACCGGCCCGCGGGCGAGTCGGCCTTGATCGAGCCGGCCGGGGAGATGTGGTCCGTGGTCACCGAGTCGCCGAGCTTGGCCAGCACGCGCGCGCCGGCGATGTCCCGCACCGGCGCCGGGGTCTCGGGCATCCCCTCGAAGTACGGCGGCCTGCGCACATAGGTCGAGTCGGCGTCCCACTCGAAGATGTTCCCGGTCGGCGTCGGCAGCGACTGCCAGCGCTCGTCCCCGGCGAAGACGTCGGAGTAGCCGTGGCCGAACATCTCGGCCGAGATCGCCGAGCCGATGACCTCCTGCACCTCGGCCGGGTCGGGCCAGATGTCCCTGAGGTAGACCGGCTCGCCGTCCTGGTCGGCGCCGAGCGCGTCCCGCTCGAAGTCGAAGTCCATCGTCCCGGCGATGGCGTAGGCGATCACCAGCGGCGGCGAGGCCAGGTAGTTCATCTTGACGTCGGGGTTGATCCGGCCCTCGAAGTTGCGGTTGCCGGAGAGCACCGAGACGACCGCGAGGTCGGCCGCGTTGACCGCCGCCGCGACGTGCTCGGGCAGCGGGCCCGAGTTGCCGATGCAGGTGGTGCAGCCGTAGCCGACCAGGTTGAAGCCGAGCTTGTCCAGGTACGGGGTCAGCCCGGCCCGGTCGTAGTAGTCGGTGACCACCTTCGAGCCGGGCGCGAGCGTGGTCTTGACCCACGGCTTGACGCGCAGGCCCTTCTCCACCGCCTTCTTGGCCAGCAGCGCGGCGCCGAGCATGACCGAGGGGTTGGAGGTGTTGGTGCAGGAGGTGATGGCCGCGATCGCCACCGAGCCGTGGTCGATCTCGAACGCGGTCCCGTCCGGGGCGGTCACCGGGGTCGGCTTGGACAGGCCGTTGTGCACGGCCGGGGAGTCGGAGGCCGGGAAGGACTCGATGCCGGACTCGTCGGCGTCCTTGACGTAGTCGCGCAGGGCGGCGCGGAAGCGGCCCTTGGCCTCGGCCAGCGCGACGCGGTCCTGCGGGCGCTTCGGCCCGGCGATGGACGGCACGACGGTGGACAGGTCGAGTTCGATGTACTCGGAGTACTTCGGCTCGTGCGCCGGCTCGTGCCAGAGCCCCTGCTCCTTGGCGTACGCCTCGACCAGCGCCAGCTGCCGCGCGGTGCGGCCGGTCAGCTTCAGATAGTCGATGGTCTCCCGGTCGATCGGGAAGATCGCGCAGGTGGAGCCGAACTCGGGGCTCATGTTGCCGATGGTGGCGCGGTTGGCCAGCGGCACCGCGGTGACGCCCTCGCCGTAGAACTCGACGAACTTGCCCACCACGCCGTGCTTGCGCAGCATCTCGGTGATGGTGAGCACCAGGTCGGTCGCGGTGGCCCCGGCCGGCAGCTGCCCGGTCAGCTTGAAGCCGACCACCCGCGGGATGAGCATCGAGACCGGCTGGCCGAGCAGGGCGGCCTCGGCCTCGATGCCGCCGACGCCCCAGCCGAGCACGCCGAGGCCGTTGACCATGGTGGTGTGCGAGTCGGTGCCGACGACGGTGTCGGGATAGGCGAGGCCGCCGCGGTCCATCACCACGCGGGCGAGGTGCTCGATGTTGACCTGGTGCACGATGCCGGTGCCCGGCGGCACCACCTTGAACTCGTCGAAGGCGGTCTGCCCCCAGCGCAGGAAGCGGTAGCGCTCCTGGTTGCGCTCGTACTCGATGTCCACGTTGCGGGCGAAGGCGTCCGGGGTGCCGAACACGTCCGCGATGACCGAGTGGTCGATCACCAGCTCGGCCGGGGCCAGCGGGTTGACCCGGGCCGGGTCGCCGCCGAGCGCCACCACCGCCTCGCGCATCGTGGCCAGGTCCACCACGCAGGGCACGCCGGTGAAGTCCTGCATGATCACCCGCGCCGGGGTGAACTGGATCTCGGTGTCCGGCTCGGCCGCCGGGTCCCAGCCGGCCAGCGCGCGGATGTGGTCGGCGGTGATGTTCGCGCCGTCCTCGGTGCGCAGCAGGTTCTCCAGGAGCACCTTGAGCGAGTAGGGCAGGTGCTCCGCGCCCGGGACCGCGCCGAGCCGGAAGATCTCGTACGACGCGTCACCTGTCTCTTATACACATCT
>JBKOWZ010000056.1:0-18003 GCA_046724665.1 Actinomycetota bacterium | reverse complement strand
AGATGTGTATAAGAGACAGGACTTACGGCGAGGCGCGCCACAGGTGTTAGTGGGTGTCAGTCGGCGAACGGTGGTGGATGGGAGGGGGCGTGGCGGACGTGACTGATGGCACGTCGGATGCCGCCGACTCCCGTGTCGTATCGCTGCCCAGGCCGAGGGGTGGGGCTGGGGACGCTGAAAAGGACCCGCGGGCCGGCAAGCCGCGCAAGTCCCTGCGCAGCCGCACCCGGCTGACCGGTCGGGCTGGAGTCCTGGCATTGGCGCTGTGCGCCGTCATGGTCACCGTCGCTTATCCGCTGCGGCAGTACCTCGCTCAACGTACGCAGATCGCGCACGTCAAGCAGCAGAACTCGGTCATCGAGCAGCAGGTGGCGGCGCTCCAGAGCGAGCTGGCGAAGTGGTCCGATCCCGCTTATGTGGCGATCCAGGCACGGGAGCGGCTGCACTACGTGCTGCCCGGCGAGACCGGCTACATCGTGCCGAACCCGAGTCCGAGCCATGAGCCGCTCGGCATGCCGACGCCCACGCAGCAGGGTTGGTATGACCGGTTGTGGTCCACGGTCAAGTCGCCGACTACGTCACCGTCGCCGTCGCCGTCGCCGTCGCACAAGCGGTGAGTGATCGGGCAGAACCCGCGCGTGGAGCCGGTAACGTGTGGGGGATGAGTGTGCCGGAAGCGGACTTCGAAGCGGTCAAAGCCCAGTTGGAGCGGGAACCGCGCGGTCTGCGCACTGTGGCGCACCGCTGCCCGTGCGGCAATCCCGACGTGGTGGAGACCGCTCCGCGTCTGCCCGACGGAACTCCCTTCCCGACGCTCTACTACCTCACCTGCCCGCGTGCCGCGTCAGCCATCGGGACGCTAGAGGGCAGCGGCTTGATGGCTGACATGACCGAACGCCTGCGTACCGATCCGAAGCTCGCCGCCGCCTATCGCGCCGCGCACGAGGACTACATCAGGCGGCGCGACGCTATCGAGGTGCTGGAGGGCTTTCCGAGCGCTGGCGGCATGCCTGATCGGGTCAAGTGCCTGCACGTCCTGGTCGGCCACTCGCTCGCGGCCGGTCCCGGCGTGAACCCGCTCGGTGACGAGGCGCTGGCGCTGCTGCCTGAGTGGTGGCGCAACGGTCCGTGCGTTTCCGTGTCCGTAGAAGAACCGAAAGGCGGGGCCTGATGGGCACGAGCGAGCGGACTGGTACGAGCGTGAGCCCGGGTACGACGCGCGTCGCGGCGATCGACTGCGGTACGAACTCCATCCGCCTGCTCGTCGCCGACCTGGATCCGCAGGCGGGCACGCAGTCTGAGGTGCTGCGCCGGATGGAGATCGTCCGGCTCGGCCAGGGCGTGGACGCCACCGGGCGTTTCGCCACCGAAGCCCTCGCGCGCACCTTTGCGGCCTGTGACGACTACGCCGAGCGCATCTGTGAGCTCGGCGCGCAACGCGTCCGGTTCGTCGCGACGAGTGCGACGCGCGACGCGGCTAACCGCGACGAGTTCTCCGACGGCGTACGCACCCGCTTCGGCGTCGAACCGGAGGTGATCACCGGCGACCAGGAGGCCGCGCTCTCGTTCGCCGGGGCGACACAGGCCGTGGCCGGTGACGGTGTCGGCCACCTGACGCCCTACCTCGTCGTCGATATCGGCGGCGGATCCACCGAGTTCGTGCTCGGCGAGCGCGACGTGGAGGCGGCCCGCTCGGTGGACATCGGGTGCGTGCGGCTGACGGAGCGTCACCTCAAGCAGGACCCGCCGACCGCGCAGCAGATCGCCGCGGCCCGCCGCGACATCGACGCCGCGCTCGACCTGGCTGCCGAGCGGGTGCCGATCAAGCAGGCCAGGACGCTGGTCGGGGTGGCCGGCTCGGTCACCACGGTCTCGGCGATCGCGCTCGGCCTGGCCGAGTACGACCGCGACCGCGTGCATCTTTCACGGATTTCAGCTGAAACGGTGCGGCGGGTGTCCGCGGACCTGCTCGCCTCCACGCACGGGCAGCGCGCCGCGAACCGGGTCATCCACCCCGGCCGGGTGGACGTGATCGGCGCCGGGGCGCTGATCCTGGCACAGATCGTGGACCGGCTCGGGCTGTCCGAGGTGGTCGTCTCGGAGCACGACATCCTCGACGGGCTCGCTCTGTCGCTGATGTGATCGCGGCCTGCCGGAGCGTGCCGTCGCACCGGTGCGACTTGTACGACCGGCGCACTGTTTTTGCGCATGCGCGGTCGCTTACGATGGGATAACGGCCGCGGCGGGGCACTGACGTCCGCCCGAGTGGCCCCAGCGGTAGACGACAACGCCGTCCACACACCTGTCAGTTCAAGGAGCCGTTCCCAAAGTGCCTGCCCTCTTCGACAAGGTCTTGCGCGCGGGCGAAGGGAAGATCCTTCGCAAGCTGGCCAAGACGGCCGAGACGATCAACCTGCTAGAGGAAGACTACGTCGGCCTCAGCGACGCGGAACTGCGCGAGGAGACCGCCAAGTTCAAGCAGCGGTACCAGGACGGCGAGGCGCTCGACGACCTGCTCTGGGAGGCCTTCGCCGTCGTGCGCGAGGCCGCCAAGCGCACCATCGGGCAGCGCCACTACGACGTGCAGCTCATGGGCGGCGCCGCGCTGCACCTGGGCAACATCGCCGAGATGCGCACCGGTGAGGGCAAGACCCTCGTCGGCACGCTGCCCGCGTACCTCAACGCGCTCACCGGCGACGGCGTACACATCGTCACCACCAACGACTACCTCGCCGAGCGCGACTCGGAGTGGATGGGCCGCATCCACCGTTTCCTCGGCCTCGAGGTCGGCGTGATCCTGGCCAGCATGACCCCGGCCCAGCGCAAGGTGGCCTACGGCGCGGACATCACCTACGGCACCAACAACGAGTTCGGCTTCGACTACCTGCGCGACAACATGGCGTGGGCGCGCGACGAGTTGGTCCAGCGCGGTCACAACTTCGCCATCGTGGACGAGGTGGACTCGATCCTGATCGACGAGGCGCGCACCCCGCTGATCATCTCCGGCCCCGCGGACCAGGCCACCAAGTGGTACGCCGACTTCGCCAAGATCGTGCAGCGCCTCGCCCGGGACACCGACTACGAGGTGGACGAGAAGAAGAGGACCGTCGGCGTGCTCGAGCGCGGCGTCGAGCGGGTCGAGGACCTGCTGGGCATCGACAACCTCTACGAGTCGGTCAACACCCCGCTGGTCGGCCTGCTCAACAACGCGATCAAGGCCAAGGAGCTGTTCAAGAAGGACCGCGACTACGTGGTCATGAACGGCGAGATCCTGATCGTGGACGAGCACACCGGCCGCATCCTGGCCGGGCGCCGCTACAACGAGGGCATGCACCAGGCGATCGAGGCCAAGGAGGGGGTGGTGATCCAGAACGAGAACCAGACGCTGGCGACCATCACCCTGCAGAACTACTTCCGGCTCTACAAGAAGCTGTCCGGGATGACCGGTACCGCGATGACCGAGGCGGCCGAGTTCCACCAGATCTACAAGCTCGGCGTGGTCCCGATCCCGACCAACAAGCCGATGGTCCGCAAGGACCAGCAGGACCTGATCTACATGTCCGAAGAGGCCAAGTTCAAGGCGGTCGTCGAGGACATCGAGCACCGGCACGCCGAGGGCCAGCCGGTCCTGGTCGGCACGGTCTCGGTGGAGAAGTCCGAGTACCTCTCCCAGCAGCTGCGCAAGCGCGGCGTCCCGCACGAGGTGCTCAACGCGAAGTACCACGAGCGCGAGGCGCAGATCGTCGCGCAGGCCGGGCGCAAGGGCGCGGTCACCGTGGCGACCAACATGGCAGGCCGCGGTACCGACATCATGCTCGGTGGCAACCCGGAGAACCTGGCGATGGGCGAGCTGGCCCAGCGCGGGCTGACCCCGTCCGAGACCCCGGAGGAGTACGAGGCGGCCTGGTCGGCGGCGCTGGAGAAGGCGAAGAAGGCGGTCGCGGCCGAGCACGACGAGGTCGAGTCGCTCGGCGGGCTCTACGTCCTGGGCACCGAGCGGCACGAGTCGCGCCGGATCGACAACCAGCTGCGCGGACGCGCCGGCCGTCAGGGCGACCCGGGCGAGAGCCGGTTCTACCTGTCGCTCGGCGACGACCTGATGCGGCTGTTCAAGGCGCAGATCGTGGAGCGGGTGCTGGCGGTCGCGAACGTCGGCGAGGACGTGCCGATCGAGTCGAAGATGGTCACCCGGGCGATCCAGTCCGCGCAGACCCAGCTCGAGCAGCAGAACTTCGAGATCCGCAAGAACGTCCTCAAGTACGACGATGTGATCAACAAGCAGCGTGAGGTCATCTACGCCGAGCGCCGCCGGGTGCTGGACGGCGAGGACCTGCGCGACCACGTCCGGCACATGATGGAGGACACGGTCCGGGCGTACGTCGATGCGGCGACCGCCGAGGGCTACGCCGAGGAGTGGGAGCTGGAGAAGCTCTGGTCGGCGCTGGGCACGCTGTACCCGATCTCGATCACCCTCGAGGAGGTCGAGGAGGCGGTCGGCGGCCGCACCGGGATCACCAAGGACGTGCTGATCGAGGAGATCAGCGCGGACATCCTCGGCGCCTACGACAAGCGCGAGGCCAACCTCGGCGACTCGATCACCCGCGAGCTCGAGCGCCGGGTGGTGCTCTCGGTGCTCGACCGCCGCTGGCGCGAGCACCTGTACGAGATGGACTACCTCCAGGAGGGCATCGGCCTGCGGGCGATGGCGCAGCGCGACCCGCTGGTCGAGTACCAGCGCGAGGGCTACCTGATGTTCCAGGGCATGATGGAGGGCATCAAGGAGGAGTCGGTCGGCTACCTGTTCAACCTGGAGGTCCAGGTCGAGGCGAACAGCGACGACCCCGAGGCGCAGGCCCAGGCGCAGGCGGCCACCAACCAGCTGAACGCCACGGGCGCGGCGGCGATGGCGGCGACGGCGCGGCTGAACGCCAAGGGCCTCGAGGGGCCGAAGCGCCCCGCCCGGCTCAACTACTCCGCGCCGACGGTGGACGGCGAGGGCGGCGTGGTCCGGCGGCAGGAGGTCAACCAGCCGTCGGCCGACGCGAACGGGGCCGGCGGCCCGCAGGACGCGGTCCCGGCGAAGCCCAAGCCGAAGGGGCGTCCGCCGGCACCAGGCGGCCGCCGCCGCAAGAAGTAGCCGAAGTAGCCAACTGAGGTAAATAGTCTGATTATCGGACGGACTGGCACCGAGGTTCACCGGCCATTTCGCGCAGTGCTGGTTACTGCGCTGAGCAGCGCTCGTTACTGCGCTGAGCAGTGCTAGCTGCTGCGCTGAATGGGTGGACTTCGGTGCCGAGCCGTCTTGGTGCACAACTCCCTGGCATTCTTGGGTGTCTGAGTGATCGTCAGACGTCCAGCCGAGACGGGGTGCACGATGATGCCGCGTGACAGCAGTGATGTGGACCGCAGCGTGCTGATCACCGTCGCGGGCACCATCGAACGCGCCGGGACGGACGCGGCCGCCACTGCGATCGACACCACCGCCAACGCCGCTGCCGACCTCGGCGGCGCGGCGGGGGCGCTGCGGTCGTGGGTGGTCGGCTGGACGCACCGCTTCGATCCGCTCGGCGCGCGGCAGGCGGCCGAGCCGAGTCCGGCGGGGGTGCGGCGGCTGGTCGAGGCGGTCATCGACGTGCTGCTGGAACGCCGTCCGGCCGAACAGGTGAAGCGTTGGGTGTCCCGCGAGGTGTTCGGGCTGCTTAGCACGGTCGCTCAGCGCCGCGCGGCTACTCGTTTCGCCGCGCGCAGCATGGTGCGCTCCATCCGGATGCACGTTCCGGGGCCGGACGCGGTCGAGTCCACCGTGCTGGTGCAGGACGGTCCGCGGGTGCGCGCGATCGCGCTGCGTTTCGAACGTCAGGGCTTCGAGCGTCAGGAACGGGATCTGCTGGAGTGGCGCTGCACCGCGCTCCAGTTCGCCTGATCCGCGCCGGCTGCCGCGCCCACTGTTTGGGCGGCCGGGTCCGCGACTGCCTCCGGCTTCGACCACGGGGAGGCGATCCGGCTGCGGCGCCGGTCGTAGGGCAGCGCGAACTCAAGCCCGAAGGCCGCCACCCCGAACAGCGGCAGGTCCAGCCAGGAGGAGACCAGCACCGAGCGTGGCCGCCAGCCGGGCTGGAACTTGGCGTTGAACCGGTAGAGCGACTCGATCTGGATCAGCGGGTCGAGCAGATGGACCGCCCGGCGGGTCATCCGCGGCCAGAATCCCGGCCGCGGCGCCGTTCCGGGCGAGGCCTCGGCCAGCCGGTGCGCCTCGAACAGCGGGCGGAACGCGGCGAAGTTCAGCGAGACCGTGCCGTATCCGCGCCGCGCGGCGTACTCGATCGCGGCCACGATCAGCCGTTCGTTGACCCCGTTCGGCGCAATCCGGTGCCGCGGCATCACATCGAGCGAGAGCGCCGGGTCCGGCCCGCCCGCGGCGGCGACCAGGTAACGCTGGAACGAGACCGCGTACCCGTCCGCGGCGAACGCGATGACGAACAGCGAGTCCGGGTGCTTGCCCTCGGCCATCGCGTCGAGGTTCATCGCGAAGCCGTGCTCGCGGCCCTGCGGGATCATGTCGGCGTCCGGGCGCGGGCGCCACTTGGTGCCGCGGCCCAGCCAGGCCCGGTGGATCCGGCGCAGTTGCGCGGACAGCTCGGGGCTCAGTTCCCGCTCCGGGACCACCGAGACCCAGATGCCCGCGTGCTCGGTACGTCGTACCGCCTGCCTGACGTTACGCATCGCGCGGCCGTCCAGCGAGAACGACGCGGCGTCGATGACGACCTCGTCGCCGATGCCGAATCCACGCAGCCCTCGCGCCGCCCACAGCTCGTGTCCCTGCGTGCTGGCACCGATCACCGCGGGCCGCCAACCGCGCCGCTCGACCTCGGCCAGGAACGCGTCGATTGCGGCGGGCCACGCATCGCGCGCGCCGACCGGGTCACCCGCGGCCACCGCCATCCCGGCCAGCACGCGGTAACCGACCGCCGCACGGCCGTTCGGCTCGAAGACGTACGCCTTGTCGTAACGCATCGCGAAGGGGGCGAGCGTGTCCGAGTCCCGGTGCGAGACGAGTGCGCGCATCGCCGTCCGCTCGGCGGCGTCCGCCGGGGCCGGCGGCGGCGCGGCCGCCGAGAGCAGCGCGATCACCGCGATCAGCGCCAGCCCGGAGGCCAGCGACAGGCCGGGCAACAGCCACGACGTGCCGTCGAAGTCCACCCGGCCGGAGTTCGCCGCCACCGCGGCGAAGAACTCGCGCCCCAGTTCCGTGGTGGACAGCGGCGCGGCGAACCGGTCGCGCTCGGCGAGCAGGCCGCCCCCGCCGAGCAGCAGCAGCGTCACGCCCGAGGCGCCGGCCGCCGCCACGGCCTGCCACAGCCGGTGCGGGTCGGGCTGCACCACGAAACGGTCACGGGAACGCACCAGCGCGATCGCGGTCAGCAGCAGCGGGACCAGGCGCCACGGCTCGCCCGGCGAGCCCGAGGCCAGCGACTCCACCTCGGTCAGCGCGCTCCACAGCACCGCCGCGAGCGCGAGGATCCAGGCGGCCCGGCGACGCCGGGCCAGTCCGTGTGCCAGGGTGAGCAGCACGAGTCCGAGCAGAAGGGCGTGGGACGCGCTCGGGGTGGTGCCGCAGACGGTCACGACGGTGCGATCGAGCCAGGTCGCGGGCTCCACCGCGGCGTAGCCGGCCAGCAGCAGCCCGGACAGCGCGAAGAGCGCGAAGGGCCAGGCCGACGCCCGGTTCCGGCTTGACACCAGCATCACCCCCGTACCATTGAACTCTTACCCCGACGGGTCGTATTCCACCCGGTCGGCGAGGGAAAGGCGGCGGAATTGTCCGTGCGGGCCGCGTTGTCCGGTTTGAAACCCAAGGCGCTGATCGTCGATTGGGGCGGCGTGCTGACGTCCCCGCTCGCGGCCACCCTCGAGGGATGGTACGCCGCCGAGGGGATCGACGCCGCCGGTTATCAGGCGGCGATTCGCGATTTCCACGACGAGGGGCTGACCGAGCTCAGCGTCTTCGACCCGATCGCCGCGCTGGAGCGCGGCGAACTGCGGGTCGAGCACTTCGAGCAGGGGCTGGCCGAGCGGCTGACCAAGTTCTGCGGCGTTCCGGTGACCGCCGAGGGGCTGATCAGCCGGATGTTCGCCGGATTCGCCGCGGCGCCCGCGATGATCAACGTGGTGCGCCAGGCCAAGGCGTCCGGCCTGCGCACCGCGCTGCTGTCCAACTCCTGGGGCAACGACTACCTGCGCGACGACTGGGACCAGCTGTTCGACGCCGTGGTCATCAGCGGCGAGGTCGGCATGCGCAAGCCGGAGCCGGAGATCTACCGGCACACCCTCGACCTGCTCGGCTGCGCGCCCGGCGAGGCGGTCTTCGTGGACGACCTCGAAAGAAATGTGCGCGCAGCGGCCGCTCTGGGAATCATCGGAGTGCATCACCGGTCGTACGAGGAAACAATTCTTGAACTGGAGGCGCTGTTCGGGATGGATCTGCGCGCCGGGTAGGCCGGTGCGCGATTGGGGACGGTGAGCAGAGGGTGAGCGAAGGGGTACGCACGGGACTGGTGCTGGGCGGCGGCGGGACGCTGGGTGCCGCCTGGATGATCGGCGCGATGGCGGCGCTGCACGAGGAACTCGGCTTCGATCCGCGCCAGGCCGACCTGATCGTCGGCACCTCGGCCGGGGCGATCCTGGCCGCGCTGCTCGGGGCCGGGGCCGGCCCGCGGGACCTGTGGGAGCACCAGCAGTCCGGGGTCGTGCCCGACGGCCCGCTGGCCGGCCGGATCTTCGACTACGACCACGCGGCCGGCGGCGGGGCGATGCTGCGGCCGCAGCCCGGCATCGGCTCGCCGAAGCTGATCGCCCGCTCGGTGCGCCATCCCCGGCGCTACCCCAAGACCGTGGTCTTCTCGGCCTTCGTGCCGCCAGGCCGCGGCTCGCTCGGCGACATCGGCCGGATGGTCGAGGACGTCATCCCGTCCGGCTCCTGGTCGCCGCACCCCGGTGTACGCATCGTCGCGATGGATTACGACACCGGCGAACGCGTCGCCTTCGGCGGGCCCGGCGCGCCGAGCACCGGCCTGGCGGAGGCCGTGGTGGCGTCCTGTTCGATACCCGGCTGGTTCGCGCCCGCGGTCATCGACGGACGCAGGTACATCGACGGCGGCATCTTCTCCAACACCAGCCTGGACCTGCTGGTCGCGGACGAACTGCCCGGTGGCGTGCCGCTGGACGAGGTCTACGTCCTCGCGCCGAGCGCGGCGCGCGGCTACGACCGGCCGCGCGGCGCCCTGGGCCGACTCGAGCGTGCCTATCGGCACAGCGCCACCCGGCAGATGCTGCTGGAGGCCAGGAAGGTGCGACAGAGCGGCAGCCGGGTCATCATCCTGTGCCCCGGGCCGCGGGACCTTGAGGCGTTCGGCGCCAATCTGATGGACCCGAGCCGGCGGGCCGAGGTGCTGGCCACGGCCCGGCGCACCACCAGCGAGTTCCTGGGGCTGTCCGGCGCAGTAGCGTAGGCGGTCAGACACCGCCACGACCCGGCGGCCGAGCCCGGCGATCAGAGGGAAGGCGATGCGCGTCTACATCCCGGCAACGCTGCCGATGCTGTCCGAACTGGCCAAGCGCGGCGAGTTCGGCCCGGGGCCGCTGACCGCCTACGCGGTCACCCCGGCGCTGCGCGAGTGGTACGTCGAGGGCGACGAGGAAGAACTCGAGTTCGCGGCGATGAGCGAGGCCGCGCGCGGCGCCCTGCGGCTGCTGGCCGCTGACAAGCTGGCGCCGCGCCGGCGCGTGGTGGTGGCCGCGGAGCTGTACGACGCCGTGGTCACACCGGTCGGCACGCCGATCTCCCGCGAGCAGGGCGTCGAGCCGGGCGAGGTGCGTATCGACGGCGTGGTCGCGCTGCGGGACGTCGCCTCGTTCCACGTGGACGACGAGGCCGCGCAACCGGTCGTCGGCGAGGCGGCGCTGGTGGTGCGCGCCGCCGACGAGGGCGACGAGGACGCACAGTTCACCGTGGACGGTGCGGAGGACTACGACCTACTCTGGTTCGCGACACAGGAACTTCCAGACTTGATCGCGCCCGCCTGACGTACCGTTACGCAGGCGTGACCCCGTCCGGTACCCGAGCCCGGGACTGGAACGAGAAGGAGCACACCGTGTTTCGCAAGAGCACCGTCTACCGCACCATGCTCAAATCCAAGATCCACCGTGCCACCGTCACCCAGGCCGACCTGCACTACGTGGGATCGGTCACCGTGGACGCCGCGCTGATGGAGGCCGCCGACCTGCTGCCCGGCGAGCAGGTGGCCATCGTGGACGTCACCAACGGCGCCCGGCTCGAGACCTACGTGATCGAGGGCGAGCGCGGCTCCGGCGTCATCGGGATCAACGGCGCGGCCGCGCAGCTTGTGCACCCGGGCGACGTGGTGATCCTGATCAGCTATCAGACCGTGGACGACCGCAGCGCCCGCGCCCTCAAGCCGCGGGTCGTGCACGTGGACGCGGACAACCGCATCGTGGACCTTGACGCCGACCTGGCCCGGTTGGCCACCTTGTAGGAAGTCACAACTCAGACGTAACAACATGATCGGCCGATACATGAACTGTGCGTCACCGAGGCGGGTAGCCTAAAGCCGATAACCGGATCCGGCTGCGCAACGACGCGCGGCTGTAGGAGCAGGCACATGGTGACGCAACTGGATGAGGCTAAAGCCGGGCTGCTTGAGGAGGCCGCGGAACTCGCGCGGGACTCGCGAAGCGCCGACGGCACGGGGGTGGGGCCTGGCGGGAGCGTCGATCCCGATCCCCTCGATACCACGCATACCAAGCCCCCAAACGCCGAGCCGTTCCTCGCCGACCCGCGGCACGCCGACGCGGCCCTGCACCGCTACTACCGGCACGTCCCCTTCGACGACCTGGCCGACCGGACCCCCGCCGACGTGCTCGGCGCGCTGCGGTCCTCCGTCGCGCTGGCCGAGACCCGGCCGCAGGGCACCGCGAAGATCCGGGTCTGGACCCCGACCCGCGAGCGCTCCGGCTGGACCACCGGCGAGACCACGCACACCGTGGTCGAGGTCGTCACCGACGACATGCCGTTCCTGGTGGACTCGGTCACCGCGGAGCTGACCAGGCTCGACCACGGCATCCACGTGGTCTTCCACCCGGTCTTCGCGGTCGAGCGCGACCTGGTCGGCCGGCTGCGCTCGGTCCTCGACGCCGATCCGCCGCAGCAGGCCGCGGCCGGGGCGCTGACCGAGTCCTGGATGCACATCGAGATCGACCGGCAGCCCGACGACCCGGCACGGCTGCGCGCGATCGAGGCGAACCTGCGCCGCGTGCTCAGCGACGTGCGCGAGGCGGTCGAGGACTGGCCGAAGATGCGCGCCGCCGCGCTGAGCCTGGCCGACGGCCTGGACGCCGAGCAGGGCGAGGCGGCCCGGCGCGCCGGCGTGCCCTACGAGGAGCTGACGGCTGGTCAAGAACTGCTGCGCTGGCTGGCCGACGACCACTTCACCTTCCTCGGCTACCGCGAGTACACGCTGGTGCAGGTCGAGGGCGAGGACTCGTTGAGCCCGGTCACCGGCACGGGCCTCGGCGTCCTGCGCGCCGACCGGCCGCACGGCGCCCAGGGCTCGTTCGCGAAGCTGCCGCCCGAGGTGCGGGCCAAGGCGCGCGAGCCGCGGCTGCTCGTGCTCACGAAGGCCAACTCGCGCGCCACCGTGCACCGGCCCGGATACCTCGACTACATCGGGGTCAAGCGCTTCGACGCCGAGGGCCGCGTCGTCGGCGAGCGGCGCATCCTCGGGCTGTTCTCGGCCGCCGCGTACTCCGAGTCCGTGCAGCGCGTCCCGGTGATCCGGCAGAAGGTCCGGCAGGTCCTCGACATCCACGGTTTCGCGCCGACCTCGCACTCCGGCAAGGACCTGCTCCAGATCCTCGAGTCGTACCCGCGCGACGACCTGTTCCAGATTCCGGTCGAGGAACTGGCCGACATCACCGGCTCGGTGCTGCACCTCCAGGAACGCCGCCGGCTGCGGCTGTTCCTGCGTAAGGACGCGTACGGCCGGTACTTCTCCGCGCTCGTATACCTGCCGCGCGATCTGTACACCACCGACGCGCGCCTGAAGCTCCAGTCGATCCTGCTACACGAGCTCGACGGCGTCGTGATCGACTACACGGTGCGTTCCACCGAGTCCGTGCTCACCCGGCTGCACTTCGTCGTGCGGGTCGCTCCGGGCACGCGGCTGCCGAAGGTGGACACCGAACGCATCGAGCGGCTGCTGGCGGCCGCGCTGCGCACCTGGGACGACGACTTCGCGCAGCAACTCGGCGAGGCCGTCGGGCACGAGCGCGCCGCGCAGCTGCTGCGCGACTACGCCAAGGCGTTCCCGGAGGGGTACAAGGCCGACTTCCCGCCGCAGAACGCGGTCAAGGACGTCTGCCGCATCGAGGCCATCCACGCGGACGACACGACCGACTCCTCGCTCGCCGTCTACCGCCGCCCCGACGCCGCCCCCGAGCAGTACAGCCTGAAGATCTTCCGGGTCGGCCGGATGATCCCGCTCGGCGAGGTGCTGCCGATCCTCCAGCGCTTCGGCGTCGAGGTGCTCGACGAGCATCCGTACGAGCTGAACCGGGAGAGCGGCGAGGCGGCCTGGATCTACGACTTCGGGCTGCGCGTCGCCGACCCGGAGCAGCTGCGCGACCAGGCCGCGCGCGACCGGTTCACCGCCGCGTTCGCCGCCGCCTGGTCCGGCCAGATCGAGAACGACGGCTTCAACGCGCTCGTGGTGAGCGCCGGGCTGACCTGGCGTCAGGTCACCGTGCTGCGCGCGTACGCCAAGTACCTGCGCCAGGGCGGCACGCCGTTCAGCCAGGGGTACTTCGAGCGGGTCCTGCGCCGCAACACGACGCTGGCCCGGCTGCTGGTCAAGCTGTTCGAGGCCTCCTTCGACCCGGCGCGCGCCTCGGCCGGCCGCGAGCTGATCGACGGGCTGCACGAGGAGTCCGAGGGCGCGCTCGACGCGGTCGCCTCGCTCGACGAGGACCGCATCCTGCGCGCGCTGCGCGCGGTGATCCAGGCGACGCTGCGGACCAACTACTTCCAGAAGGGCGCGGACGGCCGGCCCAAGCCGTACCTGTCCTTCAAGATCAACGCCGCGGCGGTGCCGGACCTGCCGGCCCCGCGCCCGAAGTACGAGATCTGGGTCTACTCGGCCCGGGTCGAGGGCGTGCACCTGCGCTTCGGCGCGGTCGCCCGCGGCGGGCTGCGCTGGTCGGACCGCCGCGAGGACTTCCGCACCGAGATCCTCGGCCTGGTCAAGGCGCAGATGGTGAAGAACGCGGTGATCGTGCCGGTCGGCGCCAAGGGCGGCTTCGTGGTCAAGCGGCCGGTCGATCCGGCCGACCGCGACGCGTTCCTCGCCGAGGGCGTCGAGTGCTACAAGACCTTCATCCGCGGCCTGCTGGACATCACCGACAACCTCGTGGCCGGCAAGGTGGTGCCGCCGCGGGACGTGGTGCGCTTCGACGGCGACGACACGTACCTGGTCGTCGCGGCGGACAAGGGCACCGCGACCTTCTCCGACATCGCCAACGGGGTGGCGGCCGAGTACGACTTCTGGCTCGGCGACGCCTTCGCCTCCGGGGGCTCGGTCGGCTACGACCACAAGGCGATGGGCATCACCGCGCGCGGCGCCTGGGAGTCGGTCAAGCGGCACTTCCGCGAGCTGGACGTCGATACCCAGACGCAGGACTTCACCGCGATCGGCATCGGCGACATGTCCGGCGACGTGTTCGGCAACGGCATGCTGCTGTCCAAGCACATCAGGCTGGTCGCGGCCTTCGACCACCGGCACATCTTCGTCGATCCCGACCCGGACCCGGCCACCTCCTACGCCGAGCGCCGCCGGCTGTTCGAGCTGCCCCGCTCGTCCTGGAACGACTACGACAAGAACCTGATCTCGTTCGGCGGCGGAGTCTTCCCGCGCACCGCGAAGTCCATCCCGCTGACCCCGCAGCTGCGCGCCGCCCTCGGCATCGACGAGTCCGTGCTGCGGATGACGCCCGCCGAGCTGATGCGCGCGATCCTGCTGGCCCCGGTTGACCTGTTCTGGAACGGCGGCATCGGCACGTACGTGAAGGCCGCCGCCGAGTCCAACGCGGACGTCGGCGACAAGGCCAACGACGCGATCCGGGTCAACGGCGCCGACCTGCGCGCACGCGTCGTCGGCGAGGGCGGCAACCTCGGCTTCACCCAGCTCGGCCGGATCGAGTTCGCCCTCCTGGGCGCCGGCGGCGCCGGGGGCCGCGTGTGCACCGACGCGATCGACAACTCGGCCGGGGTGGACACCTCGGACCACGAGGTCAACATCAAGATCCTGCTTGACCAGGCGGTGGCCGCCGGCGAGCTCGGCCGGCACGAGCGCGGCGGCCTGCTGGCCGAGATGACCGACGAGGTGGGCCGGCTGGTGCTGGCCGACAACTACGGCCAGAACGTCGCGCTCGCCTCCGCGGTCACCCAGGCCCCGTCGATGCTCAACGTGCACGCGCGGTATCTGCGCAAGCTGGTCGCCGACGGGCACTTGAACCGGGAGCTGGAGTTCCTGCCCGGCGAGCGGGTGCTCAACGAGCGGCGGCAGGCCGGGCTCGGGCTGACCCAGCCTGAGCTGTGCGTGCTGCTGGCCTACACCAAGATCACCCTCGAGGACGAGCTGCTCGACTCCCCGCTGCCGGACGACCCGTTCCTCAAGGCCGAGCTGTACCACTACTTCCCCTCGGCGCTGCGCGAACGGTTCCGCGAGCGGATCGAGACGCATCCGCTGCGCCGCGAGATCGTCACGACCCAGGTGGTCAACAGCCTGGTCAACAACGCCGGGACCAGCTTCGTGTTCCGGATGCGCGAGGAGACCGGGGCCTCGGCCGAGGAGATCGCCCGGGCGCACATCGTGGCCCGCGCGGTGTTCGACATGTCCTCGTTCTGGAGCGCGGTGGACGCGCTGGACAACCGGGTCCCGGCCCGGGTACAGACGCGGATGCGGCTGGCCGCGCGGCGGCTGGCCGAGCGCGGCGCCCGCTGGTTCCTGCTCAACCGCCGGGCCCCGCTGGACGTGGCGGCGCAGGTCGAGGCGTTCCGCTCCGGCGTGGCCGAGGTGGTCGCCCAGCTGCCGAAGCTGCTCAAGGGCGCGGACTACGACCAGCTGGCCGCGGCCAAGCAGGAACTGCTCGACCTCGGCGTCCCGGAGGACCCGGCCGCCCGCACCGCCGCGGTGTCGGCCGCCTACTCGGCCCTGGACATCGTCGAGGTGGCATGGGACAGCGGCCGCGCCCCGGTCGAGGTGGCCGAGTGCTACTTCGACGTGGTGGACCGGCTGCGGATCGCCACGCTGGGCGAGCGGATCAACGCCCTGCCGCGCACCGACCGCTGGCAGGCGATGGCCCGCGCGGCGGTGCGCGAGGAGCTGTACGCGGTCCAGGCGCAGATCACCTTCGAGGTCCTGGCCGCGGCCCCCGGCGAGACCGACCCGGACGCCCGCTTCACCACCTGGGTCGCCAAGAACCGGACCGCGGTGGACCGCGCCCGCGCCGTGCTCGACGAGATCCGCACCGCGGACACCTTCGACCTGGCAACGCTCTCCGTCGCGCTGCGCGTCTTGCGCACGATGCTGCGTACCGCCGGCTCGCTGACGTAAAACTCGCCGGCGTAAGAGCCGCGCGTCAGCGCGAGGCGGCCCGGCGCGCGGTCTCGACGAACAGCGCGAGGTCGGTCGGGCCGCCGAGCTGTCCGGTTGACGCCGGCTCGGCGGCGCGGCGCGGTAGCGGCGAGCCGAGTTCGGTCCACGGCTGCCGGACCACGGTGGCGCGGCTCGACGCGCTGGACGGCATGCGGCCGCTGATCAGCGGCACCTGGATCGACAGCACGCGGCCGTCCGGCAGCGCCAGGTGCGCGCGGCCCGGCGTGTCGGCGCGCACCGAGACGGCCGCGGGCAGCGAGACCAGCTTGCGTGACTCCTCCGCGCCGTGCGTGCGCAGCGCGATGCGGATCTGCGCCTCGTCGCACAGGTCGCCGTCGAGCAGCCGCACCGCCCGCGCGTCCTCGATCGTGACGCCGACGGCCACGTGCAGCAGGTGCTCGCGGCCGTCGCGCGCCGCGGCGGCCAGGCCCTTGGCGAACCATGGATGGTCGGCGGCGAGCCGGTCGAAGCCGTCGACGACCACGAGCATGCGCGGGAGCGCCGGGTCGGGGCGGCTGGCCACGACCCCCTCGATCTGGTCGAGCAGCCTGCGCAGCGCGTCGGGTGAGCAGTCCAGCGGAAGGTGGACATCGACGTGCGGTAACTGGGCACTGTCCGCGAGCGATGGTCCGTTACCACCGGAGATCAGCGCGATACGCAGGTGATCGGGGCGGTTGACCGCGGCCATCGCGCACGTGATCGACCGCAGCGTCTCGGAGATGCCCGAACCCGAGACCCCGCCGACCAGGAGGTGATGGCCGGTCAGGTCGATGCGTACCGCGCCGTGGTCGTCCGCACCGATGGTCAGTTCAGCGCTCGCGGACCGGGCCGTCGCCGCCCAGCGCGCGCTGAGCTTGGCCGGGGTCAGCAGGTCCAGGTCGAGCAGCGCGAGCAGCCGCGCCTCCTCGGGCAGCTGCGGGACGCCGAAACCGTCGGCCTCGGCCTCGCGCAGCGGCGCGAGCGCCCGGCCGAGCCGCTCGCCCCACTCGACCGACGCCAGATCGGCGATGACGTTCTCCAGCGCGGGCGCGTCCGGCCACTCAAGCCGGACCCGCGTGTTGACGTCTCCGCTGAGCGCCGCCACCGCGCCGATCGTGCCCGGCAGCTGGGTCGGCCGGGCGGCGAGCACGATCGGGTGTATGCCCGCCTGCGGGCCCTCGTCGAGCAGCCGCCGCATGCCCCTCGTGTCGAGCAGATCCGGCGCCGAATCGACGATCAGCACCGTGCGCCGCAACGAGGCCTGCCCGGAGTCCAGCCGGTCGAGCAGTTCGGCGACCCGGGCCGACACCTGCGCCGGGCTCAGGCCGACCAGCGCCCGGCAGTCCTGCCCGTTCTGCGCGGTCAGATGCGGCAGCCACCGCATCCACCGCCACGGCCGCGGGTCGCCGCCGCAGAGCAGCACCAGCTCCAGATCGCGCGGCGCGCAGCCGACCGCCAGCTGCGCCACCAGCGACCGAGCCAGCCCGGTCAGCTGCGGGCGCGGGCCCACCAGACCGAGCACGCCGGCCTGCGCCAGGTCGAGCGTCACCGGGACCGCCGACACGCGCGGCCGGTACGTCTTCGGCCCCGAGACCACGCTCACCCGCGCGGCGATCCGCGCCGTACCCAGCCGCAGCGCCAGCAGCTCGGGCAGGTGCGGATCGCGGTCCCACAGCCGCGGTTCCGGACGGATCGCCGTGGTCAGCAGGGCGGCGAGATCGGGGTGCCGCTCCCGGCGCAGCGCGGCCTCGGCGGCGAGCGCGGCGGTGATCTGCGCCTCGGCGGCGGCTTTCGCCTGCTCGAACGCCGCGGCGGCGCGGCGGCGCGTGGCGGGCAGCCCTCGGTTCGACGGCTTCGGCGGCAGCTCAATGCGTGGCGCGGGCAGGTCCGCCGGAGGCCGCCGCGTCGTACGCACGCGTAGACGCCCTAACCGATCCGGCTCGGCCTCAAGCGCACTGCGCGACACACGCAGCGAGAGCGTGGTCTCACCGAGCCGTACGAGCGCATCAGGCAGCAGCAGGACGGATTCGCCGCCGACCGGCGTACCGTCCATCGTCGTACCGTTAGTCGAGCCGAGGTCGCGCAACCGCACCCAGTCGGCCGTCACCAGCAGCTCGGCGTGCAGGCGGGAGAGGTCGGGGTCCTCGATCCGCACCTGCGTGTCCGCGCCGCGCCCTATTGCGATCCGCACCGGCGCGGCGCCCGGAGCCGGCGGGGAGATCAGGTGCACGCCGCCGGCGTCCGGCCCGCCGACCACGTGCAGCTCCAGCCCGCCGGGCAGCGCGCCGGGGGCGCC
>JBKOWZ010000112.1:0-37201 GCA_046724665.1 Actinomycetota bacterium | reverse complement strand
CTCCAGGCCGCCGAGGTCCCGGGCGATCAGGCCGACGTCCGCGCCCGCGCGGGCGAAGGCACGGGCCGTGGCCCGGCCGACCCCGGCCGTCGCGCCGGTGATCACCGCGACCGGACGCTTCCGCGGCGGCTCGGCGGCGGGCGCGATCAGCTCGGCGAGTTCCTCCTCGGATGACATGCGGCGCGGTTTCCCGGAAACCGGCCGACGAAACGGGCTGATCCTCCGCTCAGGCGGATAAGCAGCCGATCCGGCCGTGAAACGCACAGATAGCTCGGAAAGACCGTTTGACGGAGATTCTCCGGGGCAGCCAGGCGACGGTAGATCGCGACGACAGCGAAGGGAGTGCCCGCACATGGCGCGACTGGTGAGCGAAGCGCTGGTGGAGCGATTGGCGGCGTGGGGAGTGGACACGGTCTTCGGACTGCCGGGCGACGGCATCAACGGGATCATGGAGGGCCTGCGCCGGCACAAGGACGACGTGCGGATGGTGCTGGTGCACCACGAGGAGGCCGCGGCGTTCATGGCCACCGGCTACGCCAAGGCCACCGGACGGCTCGGGGTGTGCCTGGCCACCTCCGGCCCCGGCGGCATCCATCTGCTCAACGGCCTCTACGACGCGAAACTCGACCACGTCCCGGTGCTGGCGCTCACCGGTTCGCAGGAGACCAGCCTGCTCGGCTCGGCGTACCAGCAGGAGGTACACCTCGAGCAGCTCTACGCCGACGTCGCGGAGTACAACCTGCTGATCACCAACCCGCAGCAGCTGCCGCAGGCCGTGGACGCCGCGATCCGCACCGCGTACTCGCGGCGCGGGGTGGCGCACCTCTGCTTCCCGAACGACATCCAGGTCGCCGAGGCTCGCGAGGACCCCTACGAGCACCCGGCTCCCGGGAAGCCGACGCCGACCGCGCCGATCTACGCCGCGCCGCCCGGGAAGCCGCGCGAGGCGGACCTGCGCGCCGCCGCCGACGTCCTCAACCGCGCCGGGAAGATCGCGATCCTCGCCGGAGCCGGCGCGCTGCACGCACGCGAGGAGGTCGAGGCGGCCGCCGAACTGCTCGGCGCGCCCGTGATCAAGACGCTGCCGGGCAAGGCCGTGCTGCCGGACGACTCGCCGTACACCACCGGCGGGCTGGGCCTGCTGGGCACCGGCCCGAGCCAGGACCTGGTCGAGGACCTCGACGCGCTGCTGATGCTCGGCACGAACTTCCCCTACTCGAAGTACCTGCCCGACGCGTCCGTGGACGTCGTCCAGATCGAGGCTGACCCGGCGCGCGCCGGCCTGCGCCTGCCCACGGACGTGCCGGTGGTCGGCGACGTCAAGGAGGGCCTGCGGGCGCTGCTGCCGCTGCTGGAGCGCAAGGCCGACCGGGCGCACCTGACCGGGTACCAGGAGGCAATGGGCAAGTGGCGCACGCGGATGCGGGCGTTGGAGAACGCGGAACGCAAGCCGATCGCGCCGCAGTACCCGGTGGCGGTGCTCAACGAACTGTGCACCGACAACGCGATCATGACCTGCGACAGCGGGACCATCGCCACGTGGGCGGCCCGGCACTGGGACATCCGCGGCCGCCGGCAGTTCTTCCTGTCCGGCAACCTGGCCTCCATGGCGCCCGGCCTGCCCTACGCGATCGCGATGCAGCACGCCTTCCCCGGCCGGCAGGTGGTGGCGTACGTCGGCGACGGCGGCTTCGCGATGCTGATGGCCGAATTCCTCACCGCCGTCCGGCACAAGCTGCCGGTCAAGGTCGTGGTCAACAACAACAACTCGTTCGGGCAGATCCTCTGGGAGCAGATCGTGCTCGGCTTCCCGGAGCACATGGTGCGCCACGCCCCGCCGGAGGCAGACTTCGCGGCCTGGGCCGCCGCGTGCGGCGGGCACGGCGCGAAGGTCACCGAGCCGGGCGGCGTGCACGAGGCGATCGCCGCCGCGCTCGCGCACCCCGGCCCGGCGCTGGTGGACGTCGACGTCGATCCCAACGAGCCGCCGATGCCCGGACACGTGACCTATGAGCAGGCCAAGAAGTTCACCGAGGCCTACCTCAAGGGCCAGCCGTACAAGCTGTCCACCGCGACAACCCTGTTCAAGGACAAGATCCAGCAGCTGCGCGCCTGAGAGGTACAACCGATGTACATCCGCCGCGTCATCGACACCGCCGGGCTCGCCGCCTGGTGCCTGCTCGTCTGGGTGCTGGTGACGTGGACCGCGACCGTGGAGCAGGTGGCGTTCGGCGCCGCGGTATCGGTCGCGGTGGCGGCGCTGCTCGCGCCGCTCGGTCCGGTCGCGCCGCCGTGGCGGCTGCTGGCGCCGAAGAACGCGCTCGCAGCGGCGGGCCTCCTCGTGACCTCGCTCGGCCGGATCGCGGCGGCGAACGTCCGGCTGGCGGCGCGGGTCTGGTCCCCGCGCCGGCCGCTGCGCAGCGGCATGGTGATCGTGCCCACCGAGCAGCGCTCCGAGCTCGGGCTGACGATCGTCGGGCTGGTCACCTCCGCGGTGGTGGACAACCAGCTCGTCGATCTCGATCGGCGGCGCGCGGAGCTGGTCTATCACGCGGTGTCCGTCCCCGACGGCGGGCCCGCGCGCGCCCGCGAGCTGATCAACGGACCGGTCGAGCGTTTCCTCGCCAAGGAGTAGGAGGCCGTGCCATGAGCCACACGATGTACGGGGTCGTCGCCATCGCGGAGATCGCGGTCGGGCTGCTGCTGGTCCCGCGCCTGGCCGCCGGGCCGACGGTCTCGGATCGCATCGTCGCGCTCAACACGCTCTGCACGCAGGCCGCGCTCGCCGTGCTCTTCTACGCGGCGTTCGCCGACCGCACCGTGTACCTCGACGTGGCGATCTGGCTGGTGTCGTTCAGTTATCTGGGCGCGATCGTCTGGTCCCGCTACCTGGAGCGGGGGCTGCTGTGAAGGCCGCCGCCGTCGTTGTGCTGGCCGTCGTCGGGCTCTTCTTCTCGCTGTCCGGCGCGCTGGGCATCGTGCGCATGCCGGACCTGTACACCCGGATCCAGTGCTCGTCGAAGACCGTCACGATGGGCGCGCTGCCCGTCCTGCTGGCGCTGGTCGTCGGCGAGGGCGCGATCAGCGGGTACGGCAGCAGGGCTCTGCTCGTCGCGGTGCTGCTGCTGATCGTCAATCCGGCGGCCTCGCACGCGCTCGCGCGCGCGGCGTACAAGTCGGGCGTGCCGATGTGGCGCGGCGCCGTGCGCGACGAGGTCGCCGATCGGCGCCGTGCCACTGCGCAGGAGGAGAAGGAGGAGAAGGAGGGGCGGCGGCCGTGACCGTGTTCTGGGTGCTCGACTATCTCGTGCTGGCGCTGATCGCAGCGTGCGCGGTGCTGGTGGTCGTGGTGCGGGACCTCAACGGCGCGGTCATGGCGCTCTCCGCGGTCGGCACCCTGCTCTCGCTGCTGTTCGTCGTCCTCGGGGCGCCTGACGACGCGCATTCGGAAGTCGTCGTCGGCGCCATCGCCATGCCCGCGCTGTACCTGATCGCGATCGGCAAGTCGCGCACGGACGTGGCGGACCAGAGCCAGCCGCACCACCGCATCGTCTCGAGCGCCGTGCTGACCAGCGCGACAGCCATCGCGCTCGCCGCGGCTCTGGTGAACCTTCCGCGCGAACACGCCGCGCTCCCCCAGGTCGCCCGGCAGGCGCTGGAGGCCGCGCTGCCCGGCTGGAAGCTGCTGGAGCCGGTGAACGAGGTGGTCTACGGCACGCGCGGCTTCGACACCTTCGGCGAGACCTTCCTGCTGTTGGCGGCGGTGATCAGCGTCGTCGTGCTGGCCCGGCCGCGCGAGGCCAGGCGCGGCTACTTCGGCGAGGACGTCGCGGGCCTGCGTGAGCAGTCGCGGATCGATCCGCGTGAGGAGGCCGACGCGCAGGAGCGTCGGGCCCGTGCCGCGGAGCAGGCCGAGGCCGACGAAGACGCAGGCCGCCAGGCGCGACCGCAGTTTCCCGACGGCGAGCGTGTCGGGACGCCCGCGCCGGAACGCGCTGAGGCGATGTCCGTGGTCGTGCGCGGTGCGGTGCGGGCGGCGACGCCCATCCTGGCCGTGACCGGCTGCTACCTCGTCGCGTGGGGGTACGCCCCCGGCGGCGGCTTTCCGGCCGGCGCGGTCGCGCTCGGCGTGGTCCTGCTCGTCTACGCGGCGTACGGCCGCGGCCGCATCCAGGCCGTGGTCCGCCCCGGCCTCGTGGAGACCGTCGAGATGGCCGGGGCCGCGCTGATCATCTTGACCGAGGCGCTCGGCCTCGTGCTCAAGGGCTCGTTCACGGCGAACTGGCTGCCGCTGGAGCCCGCGGGCACGATCCGCTCGGGCGGGGTCGCGCAGCTGTTCTCCGCCGCGGAGCTGGTCGAGGTCGGGACCGGCCTGACCATCGCGGTCTTCGCGCTGCTGGCCATGAGCCACGACTGGTCGCCGGACGAGCCCGACGACGGTTCTGAGCGCCAGGACGCCGAAGAGCGCGCGGAGGCGAGGCAGCGATGATCGTGGCCAACTACCTGGTCGCCGGCCTGGTGTTCTGCGCCGGGCTGTACACGGTGCTCACCCGGCGCAACCTGATCAAGATCGTCATGGGGCTCTCCCTGATGGAGAGCTCCACGTACCTGCTGTTCATCTCCCTGGCGTACCGGGCCGGATCCACCGCTCCGGTGCTGCTCAACCCGCCGGACGGGAAGTCGCCGGACCAGGTGGCGCACGGGAACACCGCCGACCCGGTGCAGAACTTCTGCCTGACCGCGATCGTCATCGGTGTCGCGGTGACGGCCGTGTTCCTGACGGTCGCCGTGCGCGTCGCGCAGCACTACCGGACGCTCGATGCGGACCGGATCAGGGAACTGCGCGGGTGAGCACGGCCGCGCTCGGCTCGCTGCTGCCGCTGCCGGCCGCGCTGCCCCTGGCCGGGGCGGTGCTCGCGCCGCTGCTCGCCCGGCTCTCCACCCGGCTGCCGCCGATCGTCAGCGCCCTGTCGCTGCTCGGCTCGCTCGCGGTGCTGATCCTCGCCGCGCCGAGCGTGTACGGACGCGAAGTCCTCACGCACTTCATGGGCGGCTGGACCCCGGTGCGCGGCGCGGCGCTCGGCATCGCGTTCGCCGCCGACCCGTTCGGCCTGACCTTCGCCCTCGCCTGCGCGGGGATCGGCACGCTGCTGGCCGTGTACACGCTCTCCGAGCTCGGCGGGCTCGGCTCCCGCGAACTCGGCGGCCTCGCGTGCCTGTTCCAGCTGCTGGTGGCCGCGCTCATCGGGGCGGCGCTGACGGCCGACCTGTTCAATCTGTTCGCCTGGTTCGAGGTGGCGGCGCTGGCCAGCTACGGACTGACCGGCTTCTTCCTGGAGCGGCCGATCGCCCTGGAGGCCGCGTTCAAGGTCCTGGTGCTGACCACGCTCGCCGGATTCGCCATCTTCGTCGGCGCGGGGCTGCTCTACGCCGACCACGGCGCGCTCAACCTCGGGCAGCTCCATCGCGCACTGGCCGCGCACGCGGGCACCGCGGACCTGGTCGCGCTCGGCCTGCTGGTGGCCGGGTTCGCGACCAAGGCGGGGCTGGTCCCGTTCCACGGCTGGCTGGCCGACGCGCACGAGGCCGCGCCGGGGCCGGTCTCGGCACTCTTCTCCGGCCTGATGGTCAACCTCGGCGTCGTGGCGATCGGCCGGCTCGCCTTCCAGGTCTTCCCGACCGCACGGCTGCCGATCCTCGGCGCGCTCATGGCGATCGGACTCGTTTCCGCGCTGCTCGGCGCGGTTCTGGCGCTCGCGCAGGACGATCTGAAGCGGCTGCTGGCCTACGACACGGTCTCCCAGACCGGCGTGCTGTGCATAGGGCTGGCGGCGGGAACGGCGAGCGGCGTCGCCGGGTCCACATACCACCTGGTCAATCACGCGCTGTTCAAGTCTCTTCTGTTCCTGTGTGCGGGCTCGATCGTGCACCGCACCGGGGTGACCTCGCTGCGCGAGATGGGCGGCCTCGCGCGCAGCTGGCCGCTGGTCGCCGCCGCGTTCTGCGTCGGCGCCGCCTCCATCGCGGGCGTCCCGCCGCTCGGCGGCTACGTCTCGCTCGGCCTGATCCACCGCGGGCTGCTCGACGGGCACCAGTACCTGCCCTACGGCCTGATGCTGCTCGCGCAGCTGATCACGATCGCGGCCCTGGGCCGGGCGGCCTGGCTCGCGTTCTTCCGGCCGCGCGATAACGAGTACCAGCGCAGCGAACAGCTGCGGCCGGGCATGCTCACCGGGCTGTTCGGCCTGAGCGCCTGCTGCGTCGCGTTCGGCGTCGTGCCGCGCTTCGTGCTCGACCAGCTCGCCGCGCCGGCCGCGTCGGGCCTGCTGCACGCCGGCGCGTACAGCCAGGCGGCGATCTCGGGCTCCGGGCCGCTGCCCGCGCTCTCCGTCGCGTTCGACTACGGCGACGTGTCCGAGCTGGCGATCGTCGTCGTCAGCCTGCTGGTCGCGTTGGTGCTCGCGCGCGCCTATCTACGCCACGCCGAGCCGACACCGATCCGGCTGCTGCGCGCGGCACACACCGGATCGGTGAACGACTACGCGGGTTACGCGGTCGCCGGCTCCATTGCGTTGATCGCGGCCATGAACTGGCTGTAGGTCAGGCGCCGATCAGCGTCCGTACGGCCTCGATGATGTGCGCGGCGCTGATTCCGGCCTCGTCGAGGGCTCGGGCGGTGTCGGTGGAGCCGGGTTGTGAACGCACCGCCAGGTGCGCGAAGCCGGTCGTGATCCCCGCCAGCTCGCGTGCGACCGTCTCCCCCAGGCCGCCTTCGGGGTGATGGTCCTCGACGACGACCATCGCCCCGGTCTGCTCGGCGTGGCGGCGCAGCGCTTCGCCGTCTACCGGTTTGACGCTGTAGAGATCGACGACGCGCACCGGCAGCCCGGCGCGGCCGAGTTCGTCCGCCGCCTTGAGGCATTCGTGCAACGTCACTCCGGTGCCGACGAGCGTCGCCCGGTCCGCGAGCCCCGCGCCCCAGGTCTTCGAGCCGCCGATCGCGAACGACTCGCCGCGCTCGTACAGCACCGGATACGCGCCGCGGGTGGTGCGAAGGTAACTGATCCCGGGCAGATCGGCCATCGCCACGGTCAGCGCGGCGGCGCTGTTCGCGTCGGCGGGGTAGAGCACCGTGCTGCCGTGCAGCGCGCGCATCATCGCCAGGTCCTCCAGGCCCATCTGCGACGGACCGTCGGCGCCGATCTCCACGCCGCAGTGCGAGCCGCTCAGCCGCAGGTCCACCCCGGATATCGTCGCCATCCGCAGGAAGTCGTGCGCGCGGGTCAGGAACGCGGCGAAGGTCGCGGCGAACGCCCGGTAGCCGCGCACAGCGCATCCGACGGCCGAAGCGATCATCTGCTGCTCGGCGATGAACATCTGGAAGAACCGCTCGGGGTGCGCCTGCGCGAACTTCTCGGTGTAGGTCGAGTTGCCGACCTCGCCGTCGAAGACGACGACGTCAGGGCGCACGCCGAGCGCCGCGAGCGCCTGGCCGAACGCGGCGCGCGTGGCGACCTTGTCCCCGACCTCGAAGCCGGGCGGCTCGACGACGGCGGCTCGCGGCGCCGGCCGCCTGGCGAACCGCGGCGCCGGCGGTCCGGCGACCTTCAGGTCCCTGACGCCGCCGAGTTCGGCGACCGCCCGGTCGCGCTGCTGCTCGTCGAGGGGCTTGCCGTGCCAGCCGTCCTGGTCCTCGATCTCGGAGAAGCCGCGGCCCTTGACCGTCCGCGCGATGATGACGCTCGGGCCGTCGGTGCGCGCGGCACGCGTGTACGCCGCGTCGATCGCGCCCAGGTGGTGCCCGTCGATCACGATCGGCGTGCAGCCGAACGCGGCGGCGCGGCGCTCGTACGGGCCGGTGTCCCAGCCGAACTCGGTCGGGCCGACCTGTCCGAGCCGGTTGACGTCGATGATCGCGGTGAAGTTGTCGAGGCCGTAGTGCGCGGCCTTGTCCAGCGCCTCCCAGACCGAGCCCTCGGCCATCTCGCTGTCGCCGCACAGGGCCCACACGCGGTACGGCGCGCGTTCGAGCTTGCGTGCCGCCAGCGCGATGCCGACCGCGTAGCCGATGCCCTGCCCCAGCGAACCGGTGGCCACGTCCACCCACGGCAGCACCGGCGTCGGATGCCCCTGAAGTCGGCCGCCGCGCCGGTACGTCGTCATCAGTTCGTTGTCGTCGATTGCTCCCGCGGCCTTGAACATCGCGTAGAGCAGCGGCGAGGCGTGGCCCTTCGACAGGACGAAATGATCGTTGCCGGCGGCGTCCGGCGCGGCCCAGTCGTAGCGCAGGTGCCGTGCCATGAGCACCGCCATCAGGTCGGCGGCGGACATGCTGGAGGTGGGGTGGCCGGACCCGGCGGCGGTACTGGCGCGCACCGCGTCAACGCGCAGCTGCTGCGCCAGTTCGCGCACCAGGTCGAGGCCGCTCTGCGGTCCGATGAGCTGACCGGTCAGTGTGCTGCTCACAGTGCGCTCCCCTCGGCTGCCGGTGCCATGTCGCCGACGCCGGGCTCCGCGGCGCGGCGGAAGGCGGGCAGGACGGTGTCTGCGTAGAAGTCGAAGAATCCGCGCTGGTCCGGGCCGATCTGGTTGACGTAGATCTCGTCGTATCCGGCCTCGGCGTACTCGGAGAGCATGGCCAGATGCGCCTCGGGGTCCGCGCCGCAGACCAGGGCGTCGCCCACCATCTCGGGCGTGACGAGCGTGGAGGCCTGCTCGAAGTGGCGCGGCTGCGGCAGCACCTGCGCCAGCTCGCCGGGCAGCTGCTCGTTGGCCCAGCGCTCGTGCGCGATCTTCACCGCCTCGTCGCGGTCGGTGCCCCAGCAGACCTTGTAGCCGCCTTGGGCGATCTTGCCGCGGCCGCCCTCGGACCGGTACAGGTTCACCAGTTCGGCGTCGGGCTGCATCCCGATGTAGCCGTCGCCGATGCGCGCGGCCATGCGCACGGCCGCCGGTCCGAACCCGGAGACGTAGATGGGCACCGGCTCGTCCGGCAGCGTGTAGACCCTCGCGCCGTCCACGGTGTAGTGCGTGCCGCGGTGGTTCACCACTCCCCCGGCCCACAGATCGCGCATGATCTGAACGGCCTCCTCGAGCATCTCGCGGCACACCTTCGCCGACGGCCACGGGTCGCCGAAGATGTGCTCGTTGAGCGCCTCGCCGGTGCCGACGCCGAGTGTGAACCTGCCGCCGGTCTGCACGGCCGCCGTCGCGGCGGCCTGCGCCACAACGGCCGGGTGCATCCGCACGGTCGGGCACGTGACCGCCGTGCCGATTGGCAAGTCAACCGCCTGGGACAGCGCGCCGATCGTGCCCCAGACGAAGCCGCTCTGTCCCTGCGCGTCGTTCCAGGGGTGGTAGTGGTCCGAGATCCACAGCGCCTCGAATCCGGCGCGCTCGGCCATCCGCGCCTGCTCCACCAGGTCGCGCGGGCCGAACTCCTCGCTGGACAGGAAATACCCGATCTTCGCCGACATTCGTTCTCGCCTCCCTGGGCGCGTCCGCCTGTCGCGTCGTGCGCCGTTCGCGTCGTCGTTACGGTCGATTGCGGCTACCCGGGTTCATCGGAAATGCACACCCTCCGCGAAATGGCCGCCCGTTTGACCGACCGCCGTCCGGCGGATGAGTCCGCGGTCCAGCTCGGCGACGCTGCGTGCACCGCACAGCTGCATGGTCGTGCGCAGCTCGTGCGCGAGGATGTCGATGCAGTGGCGCACGCCCGCCTCACCCGCGGCGGCCAGCCCGTACAGGTAGGCGCGGCCGATCAGCACCGCCTTCGCGCCCATCGCGAGGGCGGCGGCGATGTCGCTGCCACGCCGGAAACCGGAATCGACAAGGACCTCGGCGCGGTCGCCGACCGCATCGACGATCTCGGGCAGCACGTCCATCGTCGCCGGCAGGTAGTCCAGCTGCCGGCCACCGTGGTTGCTGACGATCACCCCGTCCAGGCCGCGATCGACCGCGGCGACCGCCTCCTCGGGCCGCAGCACGCCCTTGGCCACGATCGGCCCGTCCCACAGCTGCCGGATCCAGTCCAGGTCGTCCCAGCTGAACGTGCCGTCGAACATGCCCGAGATCTTCCGCAGGGATCGCCGGTCCGGCGGACCGATGTTTGGGAAGCTGATCACCGGCGAGGTGAGGAAGTGCCAGCCCCAGCCGGGGTGCAGCGCGCCCTCGAGCAGCGTGGTGACCGGCAGTTCGGGGTCGGGCAGTTCGAGTCCGGCACGCAGCTCCCGCTCGCGCTTGGAGCGCACCGTGGTGTCGATGCTCAGGATCAGGGCGCTGTATCCGGCGGCCTTGGCACGCGCGACGGCGTCCCTGTTCTCGCTGCGGTCGCCCCACACGTAGAGCTGGAACCACAGCGGCGTGCCGGTCTCGGCCGCGACGTCCTCGACCGCGGTGTTGGCGAGCGTGGACAACCCGTACGGGATGCCCGCGTGCCGAGCGGCGCGCGCGACGGCGAGCTCGCCTTCGTGGTGGAACATCCGCGGCGCGCCGACCGGCGAGAGCGCGAACGGCAGCGCACTGCGCTGACCGAGCACAGTGACACCGGTATCAACACGGCTCACGTCGCGCGGCTGACGGGGCAGGAACTCGACGGTGTCGAACGCGGCCCGGTTGCGCCGCAGCGTGACCTCGCTCTCCCCGCCGTTCTCCAGGTACGCCCGCGATCCCAGCGGCAGCCGACGTCGCGCAACCTTGGCCACGTCCTCGATGCTGTAGGTTCGCGCCAGGCTCCTGGCTCCGTACGGCGCAGGCGGCCTGGCGAGACGCAGCATTGACAAGACCTCGGGGATCCTCATGCCGCTGCTGACTCTCCCCAGCGGCGCCGGATAAACCCGCCGGCCAGGTCGCACGCGGCGCGACCTGGCCGTATGCGCGCCGTACAAATTTTTCTCGGCGAGTGTCGAAATCGGCCGTGCCGGATCGATACCTAGGTGAGAGCGCGCAGGCGCTCGACCGGATCAGAACAGGAGACCCCGATGACTGCCAAGCAGCTGACCGACCGCTCCCGCCGGCTCGCGCTCTACGTGCTGTGCGCCGGCATGCTGATGATCGTGCTGGACACGACGATCGTGAACGTGGCGCTGCCCTCGATCCAGCGCGACCTGCGCTTCACCGGCTCCGGTCTGGCCTGGGTCGTCAACGCCTACCTCATCGCGTTCGGCGGGCTGCTGCTGCTCGCCGGACGGGTCGGGGACCTGTTCGGTCGCAGACGGGTCTTCCTGTCCGGCCTCGTGGTCTTCACCGCCGCGTCCTTCCTGTGCGGCATCGCGCAGAACCAGCAGATGCTGATCGCCGCGCGGTTCGTGCAGGGCGTCGGCGGCGCGATGACCTCGGCGGTGATCCTCGGCATGATCGTCACGATGTTCTCCGAGCCGCAGGAGCAGGCCAAGGCGATCGGCGTGTACGCGTTCGTCGCGTCGGCCGGCGGCGCCGTGGGACTGCTCGCCGGCGGCGTGCTCACGCAGTCGATCAACTGGCACTGGATCTTCTTCGTCAACATCCCGATCGGCGCCGCCACCGTCGCCGTCGCCGCGCGCCTGCTGCCCGCCGACCAGCGTCCCGAGAGCCGCTCCGGCACGGACGCGCCGGGCGCCGTGCTGATCACCTCGGCGCTCATGCTCGCCGTCTACACGATCGTGAAGCCGGCCGCCGAACACGGCTGGACCGCACCGCGAACCCTCGGCCTCGGCGCCGTCTCGGCGCTCCTGCTCGGGGCGTTCCTGGTCCGCCAGGCCACCGCGGCGCAGCCGCTGATGCCGCTGCGGATCTTCCGCGCCCGCACGCTGCTGGCCGCCAACGCGATCCAGATGCTGTCCGTCGCCGGCATGTTCGCCATGTTCTTCCTCGGCGCGCTCTACTTGCAGCTCGTGCGGGGCTACGACGCGATGCAGATCGGGCTCGCCTTCCTGCCGGTCACGGTGCTGATGGGCGGGCTCTCGGTGCGCTACTCGGCACGGCTGACCTCCCGGTACGGGGCGCGCAACATACTGGTGGCCGGCCTGGTCGCCATCGCCGTCGCGCTGGCGATCTTCGCCCAGGCGCCCACCGACAGCACGTACGCGGCGCACATCCTGCCGCCGATGGTGCTGCTCGGCATCGGCGCCGGACTCGCCTTCCCGGCGCTGATGACCCTCGCCATGTCCGGCACCGCCCCGCAGGACGCCGGACTGGCCTCCGGGCTGCTCAACACCACCGCGCAGGTCGGCGGGGCGCTGGGTCTCGCGGTGCTGGCCACCGTCTCCGCCTCGCACACCACCCACCTGGCCGCGACCGGCGCGCCGACGGCGGCCGCGCTCACCGGCGGATACCACCTGGCGTTCTGGAGCGGTGCCGCCCTCACCGGCGCCGCGACCCTCGTGGCGCTCACCGCGCTGCGCGGCCGGGAAGCGCAAGCACCGACTGCGCCGTCCGAGCAGCCCGTCACGCTCGACACCGCCGAACTGGTCGCCGCCGAGTAACCGAGTCAGCCGACAGTGCGGCGCTAGGCTTTTGTGAACCGAGAGGGAGGCGCGCGATGCCTCAGGACCCACTGCGTAGCCAGCGTCTTCGCTTGGTGAACCATCAGGGCGACGCGCTGCGGCTGGGGATGAACTGGACCGAGGAGGACCTGGGCAAACCCCAGGTGCTGGTGGAAAGCGCATACGGCATGGGGCATCCGGGCACCTTCCACTTCCGCTCGCTGGTCGAGGAGGTCAGCAACGGCGTCTTCGAGGCCGGCGGCAAGCCCGGCGTCTTCACGGTCAGCGACATCTGCGACGGCGTCGCCCAGGCGACCGACGGCATGAGCTACTCGCTCGTCTCGCGCGACATCATGGCGGCGATGGTGGAGATCCACGCGCTGGGCCATCCCCACGACGGCATGGTGCTCATCTCCGGCAACGACAAGTCCGTTCCCGCGCACCTGATCGCCATCGCCCGCTGCGGCTTGCCCGCGATCCATCTGCCCGGCGGCACGCAACTCAACGCGCCCGACTATGTGACGTCGAACGAGATGTGGCCGATAGGCACCGCTGTCCAGCGAGGGGAACTGCCGCGCGAGGACCTCGAGTTCGCCCAGCGCGGGGCCTGCCCGACCTGCGGGGCGTGCCAGTTCATGGGCAGCGCCAGCACCGGCCAGGTGTTGATGGAGGCGCTGGGCCTGGCCCTGCCGGGCTCGGCGCTGACCCCGGCGCCGCTGACGAAGCTGCTGCGTTACGCACGCGCCACGGGCAAGCAGATCCTGAGGCTGATCGAGGACGACATCACCCCCGATCGCATCTTGACGCGCGAGGCCTTCGAGAACGCCATCGTCGTGCACGCCGCCGTCGGCGGCTCCACGAACACGCTGCTTCACCTGCCGGCTGCCGCACGGGAGTTGGGGTTGGAGGTCACCATCGATGACTTCGACCGCATTCACCGCCGGGTGCCGGTGTTGGCCAATGTGAAGACCACGGGCCGCTACCCGGTGGAGTACTTCTGGTACGCGGGCGGCGTTCCGGCCGTGATGCTCGCGCTGCGTGATCAGCTGCACCTGGACTGTTTGACCGTCACGGGCAAGACGCTGGGCGAGAACTTGGCGCAGATCGAGAGCAGCCGGTACTTCGAGGAGAGGTACGGCTATCTCAACAACGTCAAGGTCGCCAAGGAGGAGATCATCCGGCCGCTGGAGGAGCCGTTCGGCCCCGAGGGCGGGGTGGCCGTGCTGCGCGGCAACCTGGCGCCGCAGGGAGCGATGGTCAAGGCTTTCGCGGTGCCCGAGGAAATGCGCGTCCACGTCGGGCCGGCGCGGGTCTTCGACTTCGAGCAGCCGGCGATCGAAGCCCTCACCAACCGCGAGGTGGCACCCGGCGACGTGGTGGTCATCCGGTACGAGGGGCCGCGCGCCAACGGCATGCCGGAGATGTACTTCGCCTCGACGATCATCTCGAACGACCGCACGCTCAACTCCACCACCGCGCTGATCACCGACGGACGCTATTCCGGCGCGATGGGAGGGCCGTGCATCGGCCATGTGGCACCGGAGGCGATCGAGGGCGGCCCGATCGCCCTCATCGAGGACGGCGACCTGATCGAGATCAACATTCCCGAGCGGCGGCTGGCGGTCGTGGGTGTGAACGGCTCCCGGCTCCCCGACCACGAGGTGGACGCGGTGCTGGCCGAGCGCCGCCGCCACTGGACTGCCCCACCGCCGCGCCACAGCAAGGGGATCCTCGCGCTGTACGCCCGGGTGGCCCGCGGCTCCTCCGATGGCGCGTCCATCACCTAGTACTACCTCGGGTAGCGGCTCGGCGGGTTATCTCGTCCGGCACCTGGCAGCCGTCCGGGTCGTAGCCCGGTCGTCAGGACGCCGGTGTGGGGCTCGGTGTGGGGCTCATACGGCTGCCGCGCCTCGGTCAGACCCTCCGGCGTGAGGGTCCGGTGTGATGATCTCGTTGCCGAGCGCCTCGATCTGCGCGATGACGGGGTGGGTGCGCGGGGTGTCGGTGATGAGGGCGGTGACCTCGTCCCAGGGCAGGACGCGGTAGCGGGAGGCGGTGCCGATCTTCTCGGCCGAGGCCAGGATGTAGGTGTCCGCGGATCGCGCGGCCAGTGCGCGTTTCATCGCAGCTTCGTCCGCGTCGCCGGTGGTCAGGCCCGCCTGGGGGTGCACGCCGGTCGCCCCGAGGAAGCAGGCGTCCGCGGAGATCGCCTGGGCCGCTTCCACGGCGGCGGCGCCGCAGGTGACCGCCGAGTGCTTGAAGAGTCTGCCGCCGAGCAGGTACACCTCGGCGCGCGGGTGCTCGATCAGGGCCGCGGCGATCGTGGGGCTGTGGGTGATCACCGTGCAGTCCAGCTCGGACGGCAGGGCTCGGGCGAGCGCGAGCGCGGTCGTTCCCCCGTCCAGGATCACGGCGCCGCCGGGGCGGATCAGTCCGACGGCCAGCGCGGCGACCTCGCGTTTGCTCTCGGCGGCCACCTGGCCGCGGGCCGTGTAGTCGGCCACGGCCGGGGAGGCGGGCAACGCCCCGCCGTAGACGCGCTGGCACAGCCCGGCGGCCGCGAGTTCGCGCAGGTCGCGGCGCACGCTGTCCTCGGACAGGCCGAGGCGGGCGGCCACGTCCTTGGCCACGATCTTGCCCTCGGTCGCGAGCAGGTTGAGCAGGTAGTCCCGGCGCTGCGCGGCGAGCATTCGCGTTGTCTCCTGTTCTTGCACGATTCTGCATGTATCATAGCGGACATGACCGACCGACCCATGCTCATCCTGATCGCCGGCCCCTACCGCTCCGGCACCGGCGGCGACCCTCGGGCCATGGCCGCCAACCTCGAACGCCTCGAAGCCGCCGCCTGGCCCGTGTTCGAGGCCGGACACATCCCGATGATCGGCGAGTGGGTGGCCCTTCCGGTCCTCAGGGCCGCAGGCGCGACCGTGCACGACCCGCTGGCCGACGAGGTGCTGTATCCCACCGCGCAGCGTCTACTCCAGCACTGCGACGCCGTGCTGCGCCTGCCCGGGGAGTCCACCGGCGCGGATCAGGACGTTGCGACCGCCGAACGCCTCGGCCTGCCCGTCTACCACTCCGTCCACGAGATTCCGGCGCGAATGGCGCCCGTATCACCCGCCGATTGACCTAGTCTGCGGCACCGCGAGCGACGGTTGCGCCGCCGGGCCGGTATCGTCCGGTCTCATGCGCCGGGCATGACATCAGCCCGCGAAGGAGGATGCCGTGACCGACCGCAGGCACTTGACCGCGCCGCCGGACCAAGCCGCGCCGCACACCTTGGCGGCGCACGGTCCGGGCACGCACGACACGGCGCGGCTCGCGCTGGTGGTCGGCGCGCTCGGCGTGGTGTTCGGCGACATCGGCACCAGTCCGATCTACACACTGCAAACCGTGTTCAACCCGAGCGACCCGCATCCCGTGCCGGTCACCACGCAGAACGTGTTCGGCGTGGTGTCGCTGGTGTTCTGGTCCGTGATGATCATCGTCACGGTCACCTACGTGCTGCTGGCGATGCGCGCCGACAACGACGGCGAGGGCGGCATCATGGCGCTGATCACGCTCGTGCGCCGGTTCGGCGGACAGCGCGGACGGCGCGCCGCGCTCGCGCTCGCCGCGCTCGGCGTCTTCGGCGCGTCGCTGTTCTTCGGCGACAGCATGATCACCCCGGCGATCTCGGTGCTGTCCGCGGTCGAGGGCCTCAAGATCGTGCAGCCCTCGCTGGAGCACCTGGTCGTGCCGATCACCGCGGTGATCATCGTGGCGCTGTTCCTGGTACAGCGCCGGGGAACCGCGGCGGTGGGCCGGGTGTTCGGGCCGGTGATGATCGCCTGGTTCACGGCCATCGGGGCGTGCGGCGTGGCCGGGATCACCGAGCACCCCTCGATCCTCAAGGCGCTCTCGCCGACCTACGCGCTCGGCTTCGTGGGCGGCCATCCCGCCACCGCGTTCTTCGCCCTGGCCGCGATCGTGCTCGCGGTCACCGGCGCCGAGGCGCTCTACGCCGACATGGGCCACTTCGGGCGCCGCGCGATCACCCGCGCCTGGCTGATCCTGGTCTTCCCCGCGTGCATCCTGAGCTACTTCGGCCAGGGCGCGCTGATCCTGAGCGATCCGGCGAAGATCGCCGGCCCGTTCTTCCTGCTCGTGCCCGGCTGGGGGCGGCTGCCCCTGGTGCTGCTGGCCACCGCCGCCACGGTGATCGCCTCCCAGGCGGTGATCACCGGCGCGTACTCGGTCGCCTCGCAGGCCGCGCAGCTCGGCTACCTGCCCCGGCTGCGCATCGCGCACACCTCGGAGTCCACGATCGGCCAGATCTACGTGCCGTGGATCAACTGGCTGCTGATGGTCTCGGTGCTCACCCTGGTGTTCGCCTTCCGCAGCTCCGAGGCGCTCGCCTTCGCGTTCGGCATGGCGGTGACCGGCACGATCACCATCACGACCCTGCTGTTCTTCTACGTCGCCCGCGACCGGTGGGGCGCCCCGCGCCGGCTGATCGGCGCCGGCGCGGGCGTGCTGCTGGCGGTGGACCTGCTGTTCGTCGCGGCCAACCTGACCAAGCTCGTGCACGGCGCGTGGCTGCCGCTGCTGATCGGCCTGACCGCCTTCACCGCGATGACCACCTGGCAGCGCGGCCGGCGGATCGTCACCGCCGAGCGCGAGCGGCACGAGGGCCCGCTGCGCGAGTTCGTCGGCGAGCTGCGCACCGGGCAGGCCGCGACGCAGCAGGTTCCGGGCACGGCCGTCTTCCTCAACCGCGGCAGTCTGACCGCGCCGCTGGCCCTGCGCGCCAACGTCGAGCACAACCATGTGCGGCACGAGCAGGTCGTGATCCTGTCCATCGAGACCGAGCCGGTGCCCCGCGTCCCGGCGCACCAGCGGATCACGGTGGACGACCTCGGCTACCGCGACGACGGGATCACCCACGTCACCGCCCGGTTCGGCTACATGGAGACCCCCGACGTGCCCGCCGCCCTGGCGCTGCTCGACCCGGCCGCGACCGAGGGGCGGCTCCAGCTGGAGCAGGCGTCCTACTTCCTGTCCAAGATCGAACTGCGGCGCGGGAAGGCGCCCACGATGGCGCCGTGGCGCAAGCGGCTGTTCATCGCCACCTCCTACATCGCCGCCGACGCCGCCGAGTACTTCAGCCTGCCGCGCGACCGTACCGTCATCATGGGCTCGCACATCGAGCTCTAGAGCCACGGCACCGGCTACGGCTGTGGGCTCCCCGACAGCTGTCGCGGCGGGGAGCCCACGGACGGGATCGGGACGGATCAGGACACGTTCAGCGAGGCGTCGTCGAGCACGAACGAGGTTTGCAGCTGGCTGCCCTCGGTGCCGGTGAACTTGAGGGTGACGGACTGCCCGGCGTACCCGGCGAGGCTGAAGGTGCGCTGGCTGTAGCCGGTGTTGTGGTTGAGGTTCGAGTAGGTCGCCAACGTCGCCAGCACGGTGCCGGAGCTGTTGAGCACCTGCACCGTCAGCTTGTCGTAGGCGGTGCTGGTCGTGGTCTCGGCGGTGTCGATGTGCAGCCAGAAGCCGAGGCTGTAGGTCGTGCACCCGGAGGGCAGCGACACGTTCTGCGAGAGCGTGTCAGTGTGCGCGCTGCCGTAGCCGTCGAGCCAGGCGTCCCACGCTCCGCTGTGCGGCGGCTCGCTGCTGCTGTTGTTGAGCACGCCGGAGGACGCCGACCACGGCGCGGCCGTGCCGGCCTCGAAGCCGGGATTGCCGAGCAGCTGGGCCGCGGTGCAGGTGCCCCCGCCGCCGGCGCCGAACTGGACGTCCAGGACCGAGTGCAGCTCGATGGCGTTGGGCGCGACGCCGGTCTGGCCGTGCTGGAAGTCGAAGAAGCCGACGCCGGTGACCGTGACCGGCACGTTCGCGGTCTTGAACGAGGTGGTCGCGGTGTACTTGGCGTCGAACTCGGCGCGCGCCTTGGTCACGCTCGAGGCCAGCGGGCTGGTCGAGCCGACGCAGGCCGGGTCCGGGATCTCGGCGATCATCGTGTGCCCGGCGCCGTCGGACAGCACCAGGTGGTAGTCCGAGTCGGCCTCCAGCTTGTACTGGGTCAGCGTCGCCTGGACGCGGTAGACCGTGGTCTCGGTCGGCTGCACCCGGTTGTTCGACGGCAGGCTGCTCGGCGCCGGCAGCGCCGCCAGCGCGGCGATCGTGGTGTCCGTGGTCGAATTCAGGTTGATCAGGCCGCGGTCCGCGTCGGTGCCGGTCTTGACCGACCAGCGCTCCACGCCGCAGCTGCCGGTGCTGGCGCCCGGCGCGAACAGCACCGCCTCGTGCTCCTCCTCGTCCGGCTCTCCCGGGTGCTCGAGGCTCGCGCCGCCGAGGGCCGCGCCGAGCGCCACCGCGCCGGCCACGAGCAGCAGCGGCAGCGGCTTGATCCGTGTACTGACACGTATTCGCTTGTTTCTGGGCATGCCGAGATCTCCCCATGGGTGGAAGACACACGCATGCGCCCGGCGATCCCGGCTGGGAGGGGCGCCGGCCCGAAACGGCGCATACATGAACGAACACCTGGTTCGTACCCGTGTTCACCGAACGCTGACACACATCGGGATGAACGGATCCGGTGGATTCACGTGAAGGGTGGAAATAAGCGCTCTGACCTCACGGCGCCGGGACGGAGCCCGCCGGAACGGTGAGCGCAAGCACCGGGACCCGAGAGGGGTATGTACGCTGGCGCTTCGGGCGAAGCCGCGAGCGTGCCCGCGGTGTCGCTGCGTCCCGCGCCGTGCCCGCCGCCGGACAATGATCGCGCCGGCCCGAACCGGGAACCGCTGCGAGACGCGGCGGACCGAGCGCACGAAACCGATTCCGGAGGACACGGCCGATGGCCGACCACTCGCCCACCGCCGACCGCGACACGCCCCGGCCCCGGGCCGCCCCGCTGGTACGCCGGATGACCGCGCGCGACCGCGCCGAGGAACACCGTGCCGCCACCGCGCTGGAGCTGCTGTTCGACCTGTGCTTCGTGGTCGCCGTCGCGCAGGCCGGGCAGCGCCTGTCCGCCGACCTCGCCGAGGGACGTCCCGGTGCGGCGGTGACCGGCTACCTGTACGTCTTCTTCGGCATCTGGTGGGCCTGGATGAACTTCTCCTGGTTCGCCTCCGCCTATGACACCGACGACGTGCCGTACCGTCTGCTGACGCTGCTTCAGATCACCGGGGTCCTCGTCTACGCGGCCGGCGTGCCGCGTGCATTCGAGCACGGCGACTGGACCTTCACCGTCGTCGGATACGTCATCATGCGCCTGGCTCTTACGACCCAGTGGTTACGCGCCGCCCGCGCGGAGACGTCGGCGTCCGCCAAGTCCGCCGCGCGCCGCTACGCCGCGGGGATCTGCCTGTGCCAGGCCGGATGGATCGGCATGCTCTCGGTTCCGCCGGCCGACCAGCGCTGGCTGTTCCTGCTGCTGGCCGCCGCCGAGCTGAGCGTGCCGCCGCTGGCCGAACGCGGCGCCCCGACCGCCTGGCACCCGCGGCACATCGCCGAGCGCTACGGGCTGTTCACCATGATCGTGCTCGGCGAGAGCGTGGCGGCGGCCACCGTCGCCGTCGAGTCCGGGCTCGACCGCGCCGAGCGGCTCGCCGACGTGCTGCCGATCGCGGCCGGCGGCCTGCTGATCGTCTTCAGCGCGTGGTGGATCTACTTCGCCGTGCCGATCCACGAGCACCTGGCCTCCAACCGGCAGGCCATCCCCTGGGGGTACGGCCACTACCTGGTCTTCGGCTCGGCCGCCGCGGTGGGCGCCGGCCTGGAGGCGGCCGTCGAGCAGAGCACCGGGCACTCTTCCGCGAGTAGCACCGCGGCCGCGGCCGCCGTCACCGTACCCACGGCCGTGCTCCTGCTGACCGTCTGGCTGCTGCACTCGCGCCACCACAAGCGCGGCGCGGCGCAGCAGGCCGAACTGCCGATCACCGCCCTGCTGGTGCTGGCGTGCACGCCGACGGGGCACGCCGCGGTCCCGCTGACCGGAGCCGTCTGCGCGGCGAGCGTCGCCGTCGGCACCCTGCTCGCCGTCCGGCCGCAACGGTCAGAACCCTGATCCGGCTGCCGGGCCCTTCACCCGCGGCTCACTTCACGGCGCCGACGGTCACGCCGCGGGTGAGCGTGCGCTGGAAGATCAGGAAGAAGACGACCGCGGGCAGGATGCCGAGCAGCCCGGACGCCGCCTGCATGGTCACGTCCACGATGTGCTCGCCCTGCGCGACGCCGAGGGCGACCGGGACGGTCTGGTTCTCGTTGGAGACCAGGAAGACCAGCGGGAGCAGGAACTCGTTCCAGGTCCAGACGAAGAAGAAGGTCAGCAGCACCACCAGGGTGGGGCTGCTGACCGGGACCACCACCCGCCACAGGATGCGCCAGGTGCCGGCCCCGTCGATCCGCGCCGCCTCCAGGATCTCCCGGGGGAAGGTGCCGAGCACCGAGGAGAGCAGGTAGGTGCCGAAGGCGCTCTGGATGACGGTGAAGACGATGACGACGCCGGTGCGGGTGTCGTACAGGCCGACCTGCTTGGCCAGGTAGTAGAGCGGATAGACCAGGCCCTCCTGCGGCAGCAGGTTCGCGATCAGGAACGCGACGATGATCCAGGTGCGGCCCCTGACGCGCCCGATGCCGAGCGCGTACGCGTTCAGGATGGACAGCAGCACGGCGAGGACGGCCACCGCGCCGCTGATGATCGCGCTGTTGAGCAGCACGTGGCTGAAATCGACCAGGTTCCAGAAGGTGCGCAGGTTCTCCAGGCTCAGGCCGTGCGGCCAGGCGAGCGGGCCGTGGGCGGCGTAGTCGGCGCTGGTCTTGACCGCGTTCATCGCGACGAGCGCGAACGGCGCCAGCATCAGCAGGGCCAGCGCGGCGAACCCGGCCAGCACCGGGTAGCCGCGCAGGCCGCGGCGCCCGCCCCGGGTGCTCGGCCGGCCGCGGGAGACGCGCGCGGAGTAGACGGACACGCTCAGCCCTCCTCGTCCTGGCGGCGGAACTGCACCGTGACGAAGACCGCCGCGATGACCAGGGTGATCGCGGCGAGCACGGTGGCGGTCGCCGCGCCGTAGCCGACCTGCGTCTTCTCGAAGAAGTTCTGGTAGGAGAAGTAGGAGGGGATGTCGGTGGAGTAGCCGGGGCCGCCGCGGGTGAGCACGTAGATCGGCGCGAAGGCCTTGAGCGCCGCGATGGTGGTCATCAGCAGCACGACATAGAACTCCGGCCGGATCTGCGGGACGGTCACATGCCGGAACCGGCGCGCCCAGGACGCCCCGTCCAGCTCCGCGGCCTCGTACAGCGCCGGGTCGATCCGCTGGAGCCCGGCCATGAAGACCACCAGCGGGAAGCCGAGCTGGATCCAGACCAGCACCCCCATGATCGAGTACAGCGCGGTCTTCGGATCGCCGAGCCAGTCGTGCGCCAGCGAGCCGAGGCCCAGGTCCCGCAGCACCGAGTTCAGCACCCCTTCGCGCGGGGCGAGGATCCAGCCCCACACCACGCCCATCACCGCCAGCGGCATCACCTGCGGCAGGTAGATGCACGCGCGCAGCACGCTGGCGGTGCGCGCGCCGAACCGCTTGCCGACGTAGTCGAACAGCGCCGCGGCGACCACCAGGCCGAGCGCCGTGGGCAGCACGGCCATCGCGACGATCAGCAGGACGTTGTGCCAGAACGAGGACCAGAACACCGAGTCGGCCAGCAGCCGCCGGTAGTTGCCCAGCCCCACCCAGGTCATCGGGCCGATGCCCTGCCAGCGGTTGAGGCTGATCCAGACGTTCATCCCGAACGGCACGGCGATCACGGCGAGGAAGAGCACGGCCCCGGGCACCAGGTACAGCGGGTATCCCCGCCCGGCGCGCCCGCCGCGGCGCCGTGGGGCGCCGCGGCGTGTCGTGTCCGGTGAGGCGGCGTTCGACGGGACCGTGTCCGCGGTTCCGGCCACCGTCACTGCGTCAGGCCCTGTCGATAGGCGGTTTGCAGGCTGCTGAGCACGGAGTTCGGGTCCTTGCCGTTCATCAGGTCCTGCGTCGCGGCGGTCAGCGTGTCGTAGAAGCCGGGCGTGGGCCAGTCGGGGTAGAAGCCCAGCCCGCCGGAGGCCGCCAGCGTGTTGTAGTGCTCGACCAGCTCCTTGGCCTTCGGGTCGGTCACGTCCGCGGGGTTCGCGGCCACCGCCACGGCGCCCTTGTTCGCGATCAGGTCCTGGACGTCCTTCTGGAGCGTGGTGTTGATGAAGTCGTAGGCCAGCTGCTTGTTCTTCGAGTTGCTCGGCACCACCCACAGGTTGCCGCCCGAGCCGGGCACCAGGCCGCTGCCGGGCCACAGGAAGGTGTCCCACCGGAAGTTCTTGATCTCGGACTCGAACGTGCCGTACCACCAGCTGCCGGAGACCATCATCGGGCTCTTGCCGGACTCGAAGGCGTTGCCCATGTCGGTGGCCTTGAGGCTCACCGAGTCCTTGGCGATGTACCCCTTCTTCACCCAGTCGGCCAGGGTGTTCGCGGCGTACGTCCAGGCCGCGTCGTGGAAGTCCGCCTTGCCCCCGGTCTGGTAGGCGGTCACCCACGCCGGGGCGGCCTTGGTCAGCGCGAGGTCGTAGAGGTACTGCTGCGCCGGGTACTCGGCTCCCGCGTTGGCGAGCGGCGTGATGCCCTTCTTGACGAAGGCGTCCATCGCCGCGGTGAACTCGGCGAAGGTCTTCGGCACCGCCACGCCGTACTTCTCGAACAGGTCGGCGTTGTAGTAGACCATCGCGAACTCGGCGTAGTTCGGTATGCCGTACCAGCCGCCCGAGCCCATGATCCCGTTCGCGTAGCGGGAGGTCACCGCGATGCTCGCGCTCAGCTTCTTGTCCCAGCCGTACTGGGCGACCTGGGGCGTCAGGTCGGTGAGCAGGCCCTGCTTGGAGAGCAGGCCGGCGGTCGCGTTGCCCTTGTTGTACTCCAGGATGTCCGGGGCGTCGCGCGAGTTGAGTACCATCGGCGCGGTCTTCTGCAACTGCTCGAAGGTCTTGGTCTCGACCTTGACCGTCACTCCCGGGTGCGATCCCTCGAAGTCCTTGATCGCCTGGTTCCAGGCGATGCCCATCGCGCTGTCGGCCGCCTCGTAGTGCCACAGCTTGAGCACCTTCGATGACGACGAACCCCCGCCGCTGCTGCTGCACGCGGTCAGCGTCGCCGCCGCGATGGCTCCGGCGGCCAGCGCCGCCGCGAGCCGTGTGCTCCTTCTCGCCCTGCCGGTAGTGAGCATCGCAGTCCGTCCTCGCCGTCGAAGCGCTTCGATGAACTCGATGCTAATGTCCGGCAGTTGTCGGCACAATGGTCCACAGTGCGCAAGGTGGGCCAGGTGGACCCGGTCGAATCGCTTCGAACCTCGTCAAGGCGCGTATGCGCCGCTACGAAACCGTTCGATAGAAGGAGAGGCTGACGAACCACAGCGTGAGGGTGATCTGGTAGGCGTCCTCGGCGCGCGCCACGTGTATCGCCAGGAAGTTCGGCAGCATGCTCTGCGCCTCCTGCTCGACGCTGACGCCGAAGACGTACAGCAGCACCAGCCGGATCGCCTCAAGCGCGATGGTGAGCCACACCGCCCACAGCACGACGCCGATCGCCATCGCCAGCCACCCGACGTGCAGGCCGCTGCGCAGATGGTCGATCCCCCGCGCCGGCACCCAGCTGAGCACCAGCTTGTAGACCTTCACCGTGTAATACACGTAGCCCGCCATGTAGACGGCGGCGGTCCACGCGAACATCGTGCGCAGCACCCAGGGGAAGTGCAGATGCTTCCAGCTGACCGTCCGGCCGGACCGCTGTGACGCGACCAGCATCAGCTGGCTGATGACGCGGTACGCGATCGCGAGGACCGCGAGCAGCACGTCGAAGCGCGGCGTGATGTGGGCGGTGGCATAGTGGTAGATGCCGATCGCGAACACCGCGAGTGAGGCCAGGACGATCAGCACCATCAGCCACGTCCCGGAGCGGCGCCGGCTGCCCGCGGGCCTGCGCCGCCGGGTCGCCGGGCTCTGCTGCGCAGCTTCGTACGACCCGGACACGCCGCGGCTCCCCTCGCGTGTGGGCTCGGCGCTCACCGCCCCGTGCGGGCGAGCGTCCATCCCCTGCCGCTGACGCTCACTGCAGGCGCGTGATCGGCGGCGGTGCGTTGCAGGCTACTGCGGTATGGAAGACAGTTCAAACTCTTACAAACCCGGGTCGTCGGCGATCGCGGGAGAAGGCAGGGCGAGGCTCAGGTGGTAGCGGCCTTCCCGCGCGGTGATCCCCGCCGCGCACCATCCGGCGACGACATCGTCCGCGTCGTCGCACAGGTGCGTCAGATCCAGGCTCTCCAGCGCCTTCGCCACAGTGCCCGGCCGCTCACCGAGATGCACGTAAACGGACGCCCACGGCTCCGGGATCTCCAAGATCACCGGCGCGCCGTCACGCCTTCCGTCTTCGATCCGAATCCCCTCACGCGAGGTATGGAAGACCAGCGACGGCGGCCTGCGCACCGGCGCGTCCGCGCTCTGCAGCCAACTCGCCCGCCAGTGGTGCACGACGCCGCGCAGGCCGGTCAGGGCCGATTCCGGGAGGGTGTCCTCGAGGTGGTAGTCGAAGAAGTACGCGGCCTTGTCCAGGTCGATCGAGGCCGGATAGACGAAGCGGTACCCCTCCTGTGGCCGCACATAGTGCGCCGGAAAGCCCGCGCGGTCGAAGAACAGCGGGCTGAAGCGCTCCAGCCAGATGCGGCCGACGCCCAGCGGCGGTTGCAGGTGAACGAGGTCGCGCATGAGCGCAGCCTGCTGGTCGTAGTCCTCCTCGGTCTCCCCCGGGAATCCGTAGAGCACGTTCCACTCGACATCGATGCCGTAGTACCGGCACCAGCGCAGCGTGTTGACGTTCTGGAGCCCGGTCACGCCCTTGCGCATCAGACCCAGCACCGAGGTGCTGAGCGACTCGATGCCCGGCTGGACGCACCGCACCCCCGCGTCGCGCAGCAGCCGGATCTGGTCGCGCCGCAGGTTCGACTTCACCTCGTAGAAAAGCTCGTACTTGCCGCCCCGCGCGGCGAGCGCCGGAAGCAGGGTCCTGAAGTACGAGGCGTCCATGATGTTGTCCACGGCGACGAAGGAGTACACCCCGTGCCGGTCCGACAGCTCGTCGAGTTCGCGCTCGACGCGGTCGGCCGACTTGGCCCGGAAAGAGATCCCGTTGGCGTTGAGGCCGCAGAACGTGCAGTGCTTCCGCTCCCCCCACCAGCAGCCCCGGGCGCTCTCGAACGGGATCGACACCGCGTCCCGGTGCGCGTGCGGCAGAAGCTTGAGGAACCTCAGCCGCTCGGCGCGGTCGAAGAACTCCTGGTAGTCGGGGATCGGCTGCTCGTCCAGCCTGGCCGTGCGCGGCGCCGGGCCGGCCTGGACCAGGCCGCGGCCGCCGCGGCTGATCACGCCGGGCTGCCCCGACGGGTCGCCGCCGCGCGCGAGTGTCGCGAGCAGTTCGGGGAACGCCGCGTCGCCCTCGCCGCAGATCGCGTAGTCGATCCAGGGGACGCGCCGCACGTACTCGGCGCCCATCTCGTCCTCGAAGTTGGCGCCGCCGAAGATCACCGAGACCGACGGGTGCCCCTCCTTGATCCTCCTGGCGAGGGCGAGGGACGCGGCGTTCTGCTGAAAGGTGGAGGTGAAGCCGACCGCCCGGAAGCGCCCCCAGTCGATGACGCGCATGAGCCCGTCGAGGTAGCCGGGGACGATCTCGTCGCGCAGGGCCAGCAGCTGCGAGCGGGACCGCCCGGTCGCGCCGAGCAGCCCGCTCGCCCGCTCGTCGCAGAACTCGAGGAACTCGCCGCCGGGATCCGGCGCGCCGTCCCCGAAGGCCGCCACCGAGAACAGCCAGTCTCCCAGCGGGTAACGCCCGTCGTTGCACAGCCCCTCGTACACCGAGGGCGTCACGGCGGCGGCGAAGTCGAGGTAGAGGTGAAACGTCTCGACCGGGAATCCGTGTGCCTCCGCGATCGGCTTGAGCAGGCCGAGTTGGATGGAGGGATGCAGGTACGAGACGAAGGGCATCGACACCAGCGCGACGGGGAAGGCACCGTGCTCCTGACTCATCGCGCGGGTACCCCATCCGCCTGCGGCACGACCGTGCGAACCGTCTGAGGGCCCAGACTCCCGTTCGGCCGTTGAGCGCTCGAGAACGCGCTGAGGCGCGGACGCAGCGAGGTGCCGGGCGGGCTGAGCAGCTCGCGCTGCAATGACGTGGTGGCCAGTTCGCGGTACGGAGCGAGGTTCTCGTAAGGGCTCTGCACCATGTATCCGGGCGCGTACTTGTAGACCAGGGCGCGCCGCCGCCGATCTGAGCGCCACTGCCGCGTGCCGTGAATGAGCGCCTCGGTGAAGACGATCATGTCCCCCGCGCGGACCACCGGATTGACCACCAGGGGTGAATCGACCGGCGGGCGATACGGCGTGTTCGCCCGATGGCTGCCGGGCACGCAGATGAAGCCGCCGTCGCCCTCGTTCACATCCGACAGGACGTACATGACGACGACCAGTCCGTTGTACATGCGGCCGTGGACCCACTGATAGTGCTCGGCGCCTTGGTGGAGGCGGGGGCCGCCGTGCAGGTTCTCCTTCACGGCGACGTCGGCGGTCATCTCGATGCCCAGGCCGTGGTCGAACCGCAGGTAGTCGCCGATCAGCCAGCGCAGGATCTCCAGCGTCGGGACGCGCGCCATCAGCTCCATGCCCAATGCGCCCAGCTCGAGCAGCGGGAAGGCCACGGGGAGCGGGTTCGGCCGGAGCCCGTCGAGCGCGTGGTTGAGTTCGGCCACCTCGTCGGGCGAGAGGGCTTGCCGGAAGACGGCCACGCCCCGGGTGTCGAACTCGAAGAGCTGATCCTCCCGCAGGGTCACTTGTCAGGCTCCTTGTAGTTGAGAGGCGTCCTTGGCGCTCGGGCGCCACGACAACACCGAGGGCACCTGCTCCGGAGCGCAGAGCCGGAGCAGCTGGTAGCCGACGCCGCAGACGCCGCCGAACAGTCCCGGGCTGTCGCCTTCGACGGGATGTCCGGGCAGGAGGCGGAACGCTCCCGCACGCGACCGCCGCCCGACGGCCGCGCCGGCTTGGGCCATGGCGTGCTCGAGCAGCTGCGGGCGTCCGAGCCGCAGGCCGGCGGCGAGTAGCAGTTCGGTCCGCGCGAACGTGCCGCAGCACAGGCTGTCCAGCCCCGAGCCGCCCGCCGTCGTGGCCGTGCGCACGGCGGCCTCGAGGTCGTCGCGAGCGCTCGAAATGCTCGAGCCACACGGGTCGTCGATCAGCGCCAGCCTGCTCAGACCGATCCCCGGAGCACCGTGGCACCAGCCGTTGCCGTATCGCGGGCCTGGCTCGGGGTGTTCCCGCAGGTCGAGCCAGTTGCCCTGCGCCGGATCGAAGCGCGCGTCCTCGTAGGCAACACCCTCGAGGGCGGCCTCCAGGAACTCGGTCTCGCCGGTCGCGGCATGCAGCCGCAGCAGGGCGTAGGCGATACCGGCCGCGCCGTGCGCGAATCCGGTCAACGGCACGCAGCCCCGGACCGACCACGCGCGGGCGTTGAACGGCGTCTCGATGCGCTGCGCGAGAAGGTGGCGGCCACAGCGCAGCGCCTGCTCCAGCGGCTGCGTGTCACCGGTCCAGGCGTGCAGGGCGAGCAGCCCGAGGACCGCTCCGGCGGCGCCGGCGACCACGTCAAGGTCCTTGTCGGCCCGGATCGACTCGCCGTCGATCGACCTGGCGGCGTGACCCGCCGCCGCAAAGAGCGCAGGTTCGCCAAGGAGCTGAGCGGCCAAACCAAGCCCGTAAACGATCGAGCCCATGCCCTGCGCGCCGCCGATTCCCAGCTCGGCAGCCAGGTCTCGCCGCGCGGACGGTGCATCCAGGGTGCGTTTCAGTGGCCTGAGCGCCGCGAGAGCGAGCGGACGGAACGCACCCTCACCAAGGCCGTCTGCGGCCGCGAGGAACAGCGCGATGCCGGTGGCGCCACTGTAGAGGTCGAACCCGACCGGCTGGAGCCGCAACCGGTCGCTGCCCGCCGACCGCGTCAGACCGAGCCACGTCGCCTCGCCGTCGGCGCGCACGGCCTGGTCCGCCAGGGTCCGCGCGATCTCCATGGCCAGCCGAATGCCCTCATCCGACGACAGGCGGCCCGCTTCCCCGTCATCCGCCCCGCGCTCCCTCGCGCCGGGCAGAACCGCCGACTCGTCCCCCGCCTCCGCCGCATGGAGGGCCGCACGGATGATCCTGACCTGCGCGCGACTGACCGCGCAGCGCCCGGCCTGGTCCAGTTGCGCCCTCATCGCGGCAAAGCCCGACCCCTCGAAACGCGCGGGGAACTCACTGTCGAAATCCCCTTCGTCCCCAGCGCCGCCGACGGGGACGCTGAAGCGCGGGATGTCCAGCCGCGTGAGGGCATCCTTCTCCGAGGCGAGCAAGGGCCGGCCGACGAGCGTGCCGTGCCCGTTCGACAGATCGACGACCGCCTCGTCGAGAGCGCGGTCGAAATCGGCTGCGTCTCTCAGATGCACGGGCTGGAGCGCGTGCTGCAACAGCCCGTAGTACTGAGCGGTCGGGCGCAGAATGAATCGCGTTCTCAGAGCACGGAAAGCGGCGATCGGCCCATCGGGGGCGGTCAACGCGTCGGCATGTTCAGCCAGTAGCGCAGTCATCTCGCGGTAGCCGCGCACGACCTCCTCTGTGTGCGCCCGAGCCGACAACGGATCACCGCCGCCGAGGCTCGGCAGGTTCTCGGACGCCCGGGTCCGGCCGTGCCGGTAACGGAGCCGCATGGCATCGGTGTTGATGTGGTCCCATTGCGGGACGAGCGCCGCCGTGTCCTCGTTTCCGCCGCCGCTGAGCCCGCTGATGTCGAAGGCGCGCCCGCCCGGACCCGGCAGCCATTCGGGCAGGAGCCCGACGCGGAGCACCGACTCCCCGAGGGCCCGCTGTGCGCCGGCCACCGCACCGGTCCCGGGCCGATCCGCGGCCGTGCGTGGATGGAAGAGCGTTTCCAGATCGACGAGCACGGGGTGCTCACCGCTGGCGATCAGGTTCTCCAGGTGGCAGTCCGTCGCCTGCAATGTGTGCAGCAGGCCCAGCACGCGGCCGACGCGCTGGAAGTAGCGTCGCGCGGCGGCCTCGTCCGCGCAGGGCGCCGGATCGACGACCTGCGTCCAGCCGTGGGTGCGCCGGTCGATCACCCGGGGCGCCCGCAGCGTGAGACCGTGCCGGTCCAGCCAGTCGAGCAGCCGTGACCAGACGACGTCGGTCTCCAGGCCGCGCGGCTTGTAGATCACCCGGTCGCCCGAGGCGAAGGTGAGGCGGAACACGCTGCGGCCGCCGTGATGCCGGTCGGACAGGTCCGCCACCACGTCCTCGACCCGGCCCGGTTCCCTGCCGAACAGCTGCGCGCCGAGGACAGCGCTGTCGTCGCGCAGCCTGGTGAGGAATTCGAGGGTGGATTCGACATGCGACTCGACCAGCCGCGCCACGATCCCGGCGAGCACCGGGTACTTCCGATAGAAGCCGGCCATGCCGTCGTCGAGCAGTCCGGCGACGAATGCGCGGTAGTGAGTGCGCGGCGGCTGCCCGTCCAGCGCGCCGATCAACCGGTCGAGCATCGCCTGCCGGGGCATGCGGAAGAGCGTGAACTCGAGCCCGAGGGTCGGCCCCAGCGCGAAGCCGAGCCAGCCCAACAGGCTGCGATTGAGCTGGACGAAGGCGGCCGGAGAGATCAGCCGGTCAAGCTCGCCGCCGCGCGTGTCGGCGATCCACGTGTCGGCGATCCGCGCGGACGCCGCCTCGACCACGGGAACCGTGAGTTCCTGAAAAGGCGTCGGCCGATCCGCGTCGATCTCGCCACCCGGCACCGGCGATACTCGCGGCAGCGAGAATGTCCCGGCGCATGTGGTCGGGCTCGGGACCCCCTGGTCACCCGCGTACCAGGCGACCAGGGCCGCGAGCGCCGTGGCCGTCGTGAACAACCGGTTCTGATCGGCGAACAGCAGCCCAGGCGCCGGGCTCTGCCAGGGTCGCTGCTCGTCCGGCGGCGGCACACGCAGAATCGGCGCCGACGACCAGCTGCCGTCCGCGCCCTGCGCCCCGAGCAGCCACCGCACGCCGCGTTCAGCCGGCCCGAGTAGCTCAGCACGTTCAGCACCCGTCGTTCCACCCGCGACGAGCACGAGCGTCGCGACCGCCAGTGCCGTGGCGAAGGCGGTGGGTTCGGTATCAGGGGCCTGCGCCCAAGCCCCGCTCTCCGAGATGGTGCCCGCCACCCATTGAGCGGCCCGGCGGGCACGTTCCCGATCCCCCACGCGGACGAGCAGCCGACAGGCCCGATACGTCGCGTAATAGCGGCCGTGCCACCAATAGGCCTCCCAAAATCCTTCGGGAGCTTGCCTCACCCGCAGATAGTCGGCTGCGGCGGCCGCCACCTGCCGGTACCGTCGCACGCCCGAAGCGTGCAGCGCTTCACCGGCGAGGCCCGTGACACACGGCTGCGATTGACACCACGCGCTGCCCGCGTACATCCAGCCGCCCTCGGCGTGAAGCGGGACGTAAGTGCGAAACCCGCCATCCTCCGCGCAATGGAACCCCGCGAGCACCTCAGCCGCCGCACCCGCCAGCGCGGCCAGTCCTTCTGCCGCCACTCCTCCCGTCGCCGGACCTGCCACCCCTCTTGCCGCCACCCCTCCTTTCGCTACCGGTCCTGCCGCTACCCCTCCTCTTGCCGCTGCCGGTTCTACCGCTGGTTCCACTGGTGCCTTGGCGACTTCGTCGTTGGGCCTGTTATCTTTTGCCGTCTCGGCGAGCAGCAGCAGGACGTTGGCGGTCGAGTCGGCATCCGGAACCTGCGCCTCGTTGTAGCCCCAGCCGCGCGCCGCCGCCCCTCCCGCGGCCAGCCACTCGCGGGCAGCCGCGACCAGAGGCTTCGCTGCCCGGATCCGGGCAAGGCAGGTCGCGATATACGCGGTCACCCACTGGTCGCTCACCCCCGACTCGCGGATCTCGAAGTCACGCCAGCGCCCGTCAGCCTCCTGACGATGCGCGAGGAAGTCCAGACCACGTCCGATCGCGATGCGTGGGTCCGGCATCACGCCGTTCCTCTCAACAAGCCCGCGGCGGTGACCCGCCGCCAACCGCCGAAATAGCCCTTCGCCTCGACCAGCCGACCCGACAGGCAGGCGAACTTGACGTGGGACACGGCACGGATCAGCACCTCGTGCGCCGACCCGTCCGCCGCCGCGGCTTCGAGACCCGGCCACTCGAGCAGCGCCGCGGCCTTCTTCGCCGAACACAGGCCGAGGCGGACGGCAAATCCGAGCAGCCCTTCCCAACGAGGCCCTGCCTGCTCCCCCGGCGCGGGCACAATGGAACACTCGATCCCCAGGCCGGGCAGCACGCCGTCCTCCGTCACGTCAACGTCCAGACAGACATGGTCGGCATGGTGTAAGAGCTCTTCGAGACACGACCCGATCCGGTTCAGATCGCCGCTCCAGCCCACGTCCCGCAGGTAGTCGGCGAATCCGTGCTCTGGCAGGCGACGGACGCATAGGCGTACCGCCTGCGCGTGGCGGGCGAGCATCACGCCGACCTGGAAGACCTTGGCGTCCCCGGGCAGTGCCCGGAAGCAGCGATCGACTCGGGCCGTCAGCCGCGGCGACAGCACTCCCCCGCCGAGCGCTTCGAGACCGGCGCTCGCGGCTCGACGATCCATGGCCAACTGCTGCCGCCGTCCCGGATGGGCGGGATCCTGCACGCCGGGATCTTCGAGGCCGAAGAAGACACACGGGGCCGGCAAGCCTACGGGCATCCGGTCGAGGTCGAACTCGAGCCAGACGTTCGAAACGCTCCGGTGAAGACGGGAGGCGGGCCGTGCCCACTCCCGTGCTAGCGCGCCCATCCGCTGCCAGGCATCCGCCGCCGAGCACGCCAAGCCGTCCTGTCGCGCGGTACGAGCGAGCAGCGCCTCGCGCTCGCCGAACCAGGGAGTGACGCAGAGCAGCAGATCAGCCCGGTCAATGGCCTCCTGCAACCGCGCCTCGAAGCCCAAGCGCGTCGTCATCGCCCCCGGCAGCCGCCGGGCGACAGCCCGCGCCGCCGCGAGCGAGCTGTCGGGTACCAGTTCCGGAGACAACGCGTCGGCCATCCGGCCGAGAAGGTGTTCCACTGAGGGCCCTGGGACGCATCCGCGTTCGCATTCGCGCTCCAGGCCCGGGCCCAGATCGTCCTCGCAGTCCTCGCTGATGCTCTCCGGCCGGGCGACCCGGCCGGAGAGACTGTCAGCGCCCACTGCGGTACGAATACGGCTGCGGCCGAGAAAGCCGTGTCATTGCGTCAGCACGAACAACCGTTGGACGGAGCCGACCACGTGACGCCCTTGCTCTGCATGTCCGCCGGACTCGGCGCGCTTCCGTTCGAGGGCAGGACCAGGTAGGCGGTGTCCGCCGTGTCCTGCACTACCTTGATGTTCATGTTCGAGGGCACGGCGATCCCCAGTTCCTGCTCGATCGCCGCGTGCGGGTCACGCGTCAGCAACGACTTGAACTCGGGATCGGCCGCCGCCCGGGCGGCGACACGCGTTTGCAGGTCATCACGCTGCCCCATGTAATGCTCCAATCAGGAAGGGAATGGGTTGCCGTCAACCCCCGGGCACGCTATCCCCATGATCGACTTGTCGAAGCCCTCGCTAGCCCGGAAGGGCGACGACAATCCACTCAATGGACGAATTAACATCTTGTCTTCCCGCCGGCCCGGCGGCCGCCCGGCCTTGCGCCCCCGAACGGCTCAAGCGAGCTGCGACACAGGCAGGCCTATGTCTGAATGAATCCCGAACGGGGTGCACCGCGGCGGGGATGCAGTGCATCCGCCCTGATATCAGGAGGTGGATTAACTGATGAGAACCAAGATCATCGTCACGAGCTACGCCAACCTGAACGCGAAGTTCGGGCCCACCGGGGTCAAGGCCGTCCAGAGCAAGCTGGGCGACCTGATCGAGGCCGACAAACGCCGCGGCATCGCCACCACGGTGGTGGACCTGACCGACCCGAACCAGACGGCGCAGTACTCGGCGACGGCGGTGGCCTCCGCGCGGGACGACAAGCAGTACAAGGACTGCATCGACGCCGTCTACCAGCGCGCCAAGCCCCACTACCTGATGATTCTCGGCGGCCCGGACATCGTCCCGCACCAGACGCTGGACGACCCGACGCAGGACGACGCCTCGATCCCCAGCGACCTACCGTACGCCTGCGAGGCGCCGTACAGCCGCGACCCGGGCAAGTTCCTCGCCCCCACCCGCGTCGTGGGCCGGCTGCCCGACGTCAGCGGCAACAAGGACGTGAACTATCTGACGTCCCCGATCGACCGCGTCATCACCACCAAGCCCGGCCGGCCGAGCGACTACCAGAACTACTTCGCCGTCTCGGCCGCGGTCTGGGCGAAGTCCACCGAGATCAACCTCTCGCGCATCTTCCACGACGCGTCGAAGATGCAGCTGTGCCCGCCGAAGGGCTCCCCGTGGGACCCCGCGGCCCTGACGCCGAGGAGCCACTTCGTCAACTGCCACGGCGGTTCGAACGACCCGCAGTGGTATGGCCAAGGCGGCGGCGGGTACCCGGTGGCCATGACCTCCGCCGACGTCGACCACCACATCACGGCCGGGAGCATCATCGCGGCAGAGTGCTGTTACGGCGCGCAACTGTACGCGCCGAGCTCCGGAAAGCCGCTGCCGATCTGCAACACGTACCTGGGCAGCGGCGCCGTCTTCTTCTTCGGCAGCACGGTCATCGCCTACGGCCCCGCCGACTCCATCAAGTGGGCCGACGTGATCACCGGGACCGCCCTCATCCACGTGCTGAGCGGCCTTTCCACCGGCGAGGCGGTGCTCAAGGCGCGGCAGGATTACATGCACCAGGTCACGCCGGCAGCGGACCCGGTCGATGTCAAGACGATGGCGGAGTTCACCCTGCTGGCCGACCCCTCGTTCACGCCGGTGACGGTGCGGACCCTGGCCAAGATCGACCCGGAGGCCGCCACCGCCGAGTTCCACCGGCAGGCGAAGCTGACCGGCCAGATGCTCGAGCGCAACATGGCCGTGCCCGTGCAGGTCGCCGACTCCGAGCGCGGCGGCGAACTCGACACGCGGCTGCGCAGCATCGCCGAACAGTACGGCTTGCAGGAGCCGTCGATCCGCACGTTCGCCGGGCAGTGGACCGGCGAGAGCTCGGTGCTCGAGAGCGTAGGCCCGCTCGCGCGCTTCCACCTCCTCCAGGAGGAGCGCGACCCGCAGGCCCCGGTGTCCACGCACGTCGTGGTGCTCGTGCGCGAGGAGAACGGCAACATCGTCGCCGTGGACGAGGCGCACGCCCGGTGAACGAGACCCGGCTGCGCGGCCGCGCGGCGATCGAACGCGTCAACATCGGGTCCAAGAGCGAGCGCGACGCCCTCGTGCTGCACAGCGGCGGGCAGCGTTACGTCCTGCGGCATCCGGACGAACCCTCGTTCGGACCGACCCGCCTCGATCACCTGGCCGGCCACGAAGTCGAGGTCCGCGGCGAGATAGACCAGCAGTACGTCTTCATCAGTCAGTGGGACATCCTCGACGCTGACTCCGAGTAGGCACCGCCCAGGAAACGGGCCCGCACCCCACCGCCGCAGCCGCCACCCCACCCGGGGCGGCTGCGGCGGCGCGTCGAAAGCATGTGCGTACTCGAACTCGCCCCGCATCCGGCAAACCACCTGATGGCGCAGCTCACCGGGCACGCTCGGAGAAGGTCGCGCCCTGAGCGGCACCTAACCTTTCCGGCATGGAAGTCATCGGCGTCGGAATGGGCCGGACCGGCACCAACTCGCTCAAGCTCGCCCTCGAGGAACTGGGCTACGGGCCCTGCTACCACATGAAGGAGGTGATGGACCGGCGCGACCGGGCCAAGACCTGGCGCCGCGTCCTCGATGGAGACATCCCGGCGGACTGGCACGAGCTGTACCGCGGCTACCGCTCGACGGTGGACTGGCCCGGGGCGTTCTACTGGCGGGAACTGGTTGACACCTACCCGGACGCGAAGGTCGTCCTCAGCGTCCGCGACCCGCAGCGGTGGGTGGACAGCATGTACAAGACCATCTTCCGCTTCCCGCTGCGCCGCCGAAATCTCCTCGCGCGCTTGAACTTCTCGTTCTTCTCCGTGCTCAACCCGAACGCCCTCGCCGTGCCGCACATGCTCGACGGGGTGTGGCGGGTGATCTTCGAGGACCGGCACTTCGGCCGGCCCGGCGACCGCGAGTTCGCCATCGAGGCGTTCCTGAAGCACAACGAGGAGGTGAAGGCGTACGTACCCGCCGACCGGCTGCTCGTCTATCAGGTCTCTGAGGGCTGGGAACCGCTGTGCGCCTTCCTCGGCGTACCGGTCCCGGACAAGCCGTTTCCGCGCGTCAACGACACCGAGGAGTTCCGGCGCGACATCAACGCCCGCGTGCGGAAGGCGGCGCTCCAGGTAGCAGGGGCGACCACCGCGCTCTTCGCGATCGCTCTCGGAATCGCCGTCGCGGTGCGCGCCTTGTCCTGATCACACCGTGACCACGGCCGTCCGCCAGGCAGGCCGGGCCGAGAAACAGATCACGGCTTCGTAACCAGCCCGTGCGCGTAGTGCCTCTGACTCGCTAGGTTTCCCCTAACTCTTCGGGTTCCTAAGCAGCCGCCGACGCCGCGGCGCGCGACCCCGAAACCGGTACGGGGAGGGCGACGGCCGCGTGTCTGGACACGGTGCTACCACGCGTGGACTGGTCGTCCGGCGTGCCCGCGTTCACGCGTCCGTCGTGCTCGTGGCGTTCCTCCTGGTGCTGTGCGCGGCGACCGCGCTGGTCACCGTCGCGGCCTTCGCCGGCGCCACGCAGGCGCGCGCGGTCGCGGGGACCGCGAAGGACGCGACCATCGCGCAGCGGCGCATCGTCGTGCAGACCGGCGGCGTCGCGGACGGCGACCAGCTCGACACGGCCGCCCGCCTCGACGTCGGCTCGACGCTGACCGCGCTGCCGTCCACCACGGTGACCGGCCTGCTCGGCGCGCCGCGCGCTGTGCCGGGCCAGAACGTCCTGCCGGTGGTGTGGAATTCGCCGGAAGCGAAGAGCGCCGCCACGATCGTGCAGGGTCGCTGGCCCGACGCCGTCGTCACGGACAACGCCAGGCGCGGCGAGCAGGACGGGCTCGGGCCGCCGCCGCCGTTGCAGCTGGCGGTGTCCGCCGACGAGGCGGCGCGCGACCACCTGGAGGTCGGTCAGACGGTCACGCTCGGGCCGGGTGTCGTACGGTTCGGGCTGCCGCCGACCCCGGACCTCGGCACCGTCGTCGGCATCTACCGGCCCAAGTCGGCGGACGACCCGGTGTGGGCGATCCCGGACGCGGCCGGCCCGGGAACCGAGCCGCTGTTCGCCGACCAGAGCGCGTTCTACGGCCGCGAGACCGTCGGCGGCGACGTGGTCGTGGTCCAGCTCGACCTGTCGAAGCTGACCGCCGCCAACCTGACCACCGCGCAGGCGCAGGTCCACAAACTCGGCGCCACCTTGGCCAACGACATCACCGTGGGCCTGATCGGCTCGGACAACGTCGTCTCCTCCGACGCCGCCGCGCTGCTCGACGGCACGGTGCGCGCCCTGGCTGCCGCGCGGCCCGGCATCGCCATCCCGGCGGTCGAGGCCGTCGCGGTGGCCTGCTGCGCGATCGCCG